>NZ_JBSFUW010000015.1:0-178057 GCF_053591995.1 Streptomyces sp. NPDC002835
GGACGACAACACCAAGCCCGTATCAGCCACTACAAGCGACGAGGCCACACACCACCAGAAACTGCCCCACCGTCACGCAAAAGACCGTTGCAGTACTAGGACTCGATCGACGAGGCCGTCGGCAGTGCCCGACGAGTCGAGCCGCGGGTGCATCGGGCGCCGGCTTCCCCGGGCTGTGTGAGATTTCGTGAGACGTGAGAGGGTCTGGGGCGTGAGCGAGACACCACCGAACACCCTGCAATACCGCGTTGACGGGCCGGAAGACGCCCCTGTCCTGATCCTGGGTCCCTCACTGGGTACCACATGGCACATGTGGGACCGGCAGATCGCCGAGCTCTCCGGACGGTGGCGGGTCGTCCGGTACGACCTGCCCGGCCACGGCGGCGCACCGGCGCACCCCGCCACCTCAGTCGGCGAGCTCGCGGAGCGGCTGCTCGCGACCCTGGACCAGTTGGGCGTGCAGCGGTTCGGCTACGCGGGCTGCTCGATCGGCGGCGCCGTCGGCATCGAACTCGCGCTGCGCCATCCGCACCGCGTGGCGACCCTGGCGCTCGTCGCCGCCTCCCCGCGGTTCGGCACCGCCGACGAGTTCCGCCAGCGCGGCGTCGTGGTACGCACCAACGGGCTGGACCCGATGGCCCACAGCGCGCCCGAGCGCTGGTTCACCGCGGCCTTCGCCGCCGCGCAGCCCGCCATCGTCGAATGGGCCGTCCAGATGGTCCGCACCACCGACCCGGGCTGCTACATCGCCGCCTGCGAGGCCCTCGCCGCCTTCGACGCCCGTGCGGAGCTCGCCCGGATCGGCGCCCCCACGCTCGTCGTGGTCGGGTCCGAGGACCAGGTGACCGGACCGGCGGAGGCCCGCACGCTGGTCGCCGGGATACCGGACGCCCGGCTGGCGCTGGTGCCCGGCGCCTCCCATCTGGCGCCGGTCGAGCAGCCCGCCGCCGTCACGGACCTGCTCGCCCACCACTTCGCCACCGCCTGGCACGACACCCTCGCCGCCGTCCCCGTACCGGCCGCGCCCGTCACCTCAGCGCCCGTCGCGCCGGTCGCCGAGATCGCCCCGCCCGCGCCCGAGCAGCCGCACGCCACCGGGTCCGGCCGGCCCGACCCGTACCAGGCCGGGATGAAGGTGCGCCGCGAGGTGCTCGGCGACGCGCACGTGGACGCGCTCATGGCCGACGGCGACGACTTCACCGGCGACTTCCAGGAGCTGATCACCCGCTACGCCTGGGGCGAGGTGTGGACCCGCGAGGGCCTGGACCGGCGCACCCGCAGCTGTGTGACGCTGGCCGCGCTGGTCGCGGGCGGACACCTGGAGGAGCTGGCCGTCCACACCCGCGCGGCGCTGCGCAACGGGCTGACCCCGGTGGAGATCCGGGAGGTCCTGATCCACACCGCCCTGTACTGCGGCGTCCCCGCGGCGAACGCGGCCTTCAGGGTGGCGCAGAGCGTGATACAGCAGGAGACGACGCCCCGGGCGTAGCAGGATGGCGGCATGAGGCTCACCAAGAAGACCCATGCCTGCGTGCAGCTCGCGAAGGACGGGCGGCGTCTGGTGATCGACCCCGGCGGTTTCAGCGAACCGGAGGCCGCCCTGGGGGCCGACGCCGTACTCGTCACGCACGAGCACCCCGACCACTTCGACGAGGGCAGACTGCGCGCGGCGCTGGAGGCGAACCCCGGCGCCGCGCTGTGGACGCTGCGCAGCGTCGCGCAGCAGCTCTCGGCGGCCTTCCCGGGGCGCGTCCACACCGTGGGTCACGGCGACACGTTCACGGCGGCCGGCTTCGAGGTCCAGGTGCACGGCGAGCTGCACGCGGTGATCCACCCGGACATCCCGCGGATCACCAACGTCGGGTATCTGGTGGACGGCGCCGTCTTCCACCCGGGCGACGCGCTCACCGTGCCCGACCACGCGGTGGACACACTGATGCTGCCGGTGCACGCCCCCTGGAACAAGATCTCCGAGGTGATCGACTACGTACGCGAGGTGCGGCCGCGCCGCGCCGTCGACGTGCACGACGCGCTGCTGACCGAGCTGGCGCGGCCGATCTACGACCGGCAGATCGGCGAGCTCGGCGGCGCGGAGCACGGCCGGCTGGCACCCGGCGAGTCGCTCGACGTGTGAGGCCGCGGCGGGCCGGCCGTGACTGTCGTACCCCGCCGTTACGCTTTGACCCATGCGTATCGCCACGTGGAACGTCAACTCGATCACCGCCCGGCTGCCCCGGCTGCTGGCCTGGCTGGAGAGCAGCGGCACCGATGTGCTCTGCCTCCAGGAGACCAAGTGCACCGAGGAGCAGTTCCCCGCCGCGGAGCTGCGCGAGCTCGGCTACGAGTCCGCGGTCCACGCCGACGGCCGGTGGAACGGGGTGGCGCTCGTCTCCAGGGTGGGCCTCGAGGACGTCGTCCGCGGCCTGCCCGGCGGCCCCGACTACGGGGGGCTGCAGGAGCCGAGGGCGATCTCGGCGACCTGCGGCCCGGTCCGCCTCTGGTCGGTCTACGTGCCCAACGGCCGCGAAGTCGCTCACGACCACTACGACTACAAGCTGCGCTGGCTGGCGGCCCTGTCCGTCGCGGTGACCGGGGACGCGGCGGCCGGACGGCCGTTCGCCGTGCTCGGCGACTTCAACATCGCGCCGAGCGACGACGACGTGTGGGACCCGTCCTTCTTCGAGGGCATGACGCATGTGACCCCCGCCGAGCGGGCCGCCCTGGAGACGCTGCGGGCGCGGGGCCTGGCCGACGTGGTGCCGCGTCCGCTGAAGTACGAGCACCCGTTCACGTACTGGGACTACCGCCAGCTGTGCTTCCCCAAGAACCGCGGCATGCGCATCGACCTGGTGTACGGCAACGAGCCCTTCACCAAGGCGGTCAAGGACAGCTATGTCGACCGGGAGGAGCGCAAGGGCAAGGGGGCCTCCGACCACGCACCGGTCGTCGTCGACCTGGACGCCTGAGGTTCACCGGCGCGCGCCCTGTGGTGCGCCCGGGTGTCCGGATGGGAGTCTTTGCAGTATGAACATCCCTTTCTTGGACCATTGGCTGGGACGCAACGGCGAACGGGACAAGGGCGCAGAGGCGGCTGCCACCGTGCACGACCCCGAGCGCGCGGCGGCCATCACCGAGCTGCTGTCCGAGTGCGAGCTGCTGCGCGCCAGAGCGGCCCAGGCCGGACTGGAACTGGACGACTCCCCGGGCTCGTTGACCGCGCTGGACCAGCTCCCGCCGCGCTGGCGCGACGACCCGGAGGAGCTGCCCTGGCTGGGCAACGACGCGGGCCTCTACCTCGGCACGGTGATCGTGCGCACCGTTCCCGGCGCGGCCTGGCACATCTGGCCGGGCGGCCACCCGGTCGTGCGGCTGGCGTCCGGCCGGGAGATCAGCGTGGTCGAGGCGGGCGTGGAGTGGGCGTTCAACGGGGCGCCGGAGCTCTCCCAGGTCTACGGCGAGGCGGCCGAGGCGTAGGGGCGTCACGGATCCTGGTTCGCCCCCGGCGCCGGGGTGCGTACGGCCGTGCCCGACGCCGCTCGACCGGCTTCCGTATTAGTACGGCTTATGCCGACTTCATGCGTGTCGGCTGCGAAGCTCTTTGGCGGGCTGGATAGTTTGCGCTGACCGCGACACACATCGACGAGTGGGCAGGGCAGCGTATGGCCGTCGATCCGTTGATCGAACTGCGTGAGGTGAACAAGCACTTCGGGCAGTTACACGTTCTCCAGGACATCAACCTCACCGTCGGCCGCGGGGAGGTGGTGGTGGTCATCGGACCCTCCGGCTCCGGGAAGTCGACACTGTGCCGGGCCATGAACCGACTCGAGACCATCGAGTCCGGCCGCATCACGATCGACGGGCAGCCCCTCCCGGCGGAGGGCAAGGCCCTGGCGAAGCTCCGCGCCGACGTCGGCATGGTCTTCCAGTCCTTCAATCTCTTCGCGCACAAGACCGTCCTGGCGAACGTCTCGCTGGGCCCCGTGAAGGTCCGGGGCATCAGGAAGGAGGACGCGGAGCGACGCTCCCGCGAACTGCTCGACCGGGTCGGACTGGCCGACCAGGCCGCGAAGTTCCCCGCCCAGCTCTCCGGAGGCCAGCAGCAGCGCGTGGCCATCGCCCGCGCCCTGGCCATGGACCCCAAGGTCATGCTCTTCGACGAGCCGACCTCCGCCCTCGACCCGGAGATGATCAACGAGGTGCTGGAGGTGATGCAGCAGCTCGCGGCCGAGGGCATGACGATGGTCGTCGTCACCCACGAGATGGGCTTCGCCCGCTCCGCGGCCAACCGCGTCGTCTTCATGTCCGACGGCCGCATTATCGAGGACCGCCGGCCGGACGACTTCTTCACCGACCCGCAGACCGACCGGGCCAAGGACTTCCTCTCCAAGATTCTCAAGCACTGACCCCCGGCCGTCCCGGCGCCGGCGGGCGCGCACGGGACAGCCCAGTGGATCATGGAGCACCACCCACTCCCCGTGCGAGCACGGGGCCGGCCGGCAGCAGCCGGTGATCACTCCTGGCGCAGCGGGACCGACAGATACGAAGGGTCGGCCGCGGGCGAGGAGAAGGTCAGCTGCGCGCCGCTCGGGTTGTGCTCGATGTAGAGCGGGTCGACGGTGTCGACGACCACGGCGAGACGGTGGCCGGCCGGTACGTCGTAGGCGGTGGAGAACAACTCCAGGTCCACGGCGAACGGCCGGCCGGGCTCCTTGCCGTGGAAGGTGTACGGCGCATGGGAGACCAGCTTGCCGAGGCCGAGCGGGCCCACGTCGTAGAGGTATGCGACGAGGGTGCCGCTCTCCTTGGTACTGGTGGCCGTGGTGTGCAGCTCGGCCGTCCCGCGGACCTGCTGCCCGGCCTGGTAGCGCTCCGACTGCCATACGGCGGCGAACGACCGCGGCAGCAGCGGGATCGACGCAGTCGGGGGCAGCTGTGCGAACTGGTCGAGCAGGCTGGACAGGAAGATGGTCCCGCCGTTCGCCCCCGAATCGACGTTGGCCCAGATCCTCTTGGCGCCACCCAGTTCGATCTTGTGCCGGTCGGCGCCCACCGACTTCCAGTCCGGGTACGTCTCGTACGCGCCGGTGGAGCGGGTCTTGATCCGCACCGGCTGCTCGCGGTCCACGCCGTTGCCGGCGCCCTTCAGATGGTGGTCGAGCCACCGCTGGGCGCTGTGCCAGGTGTCGTTGGGCAGGCCGAGCAGGCCGGTGGCCTCGGCGGTCGCATGGTCGCCGGGGCGGAACTCGAGCCGCTTGGGGACGTCGAGCCGCTCATAGAAGTCGGCGTACTGGTTGGGCGGGAAGAGCGAGTCGCCCCAGGCGTTGCCGAGCATGATCGCGGCGCCGTTGGCGTTGATCTCGTCGAGATACGCGGCGGGGGAGCGCTTGCGTCCCCACTCGATCATCTGCTGCTCCCTGGCCAGGTTCGAGGTCAGGAAGTCGGACATGATCTGCTGGAGTTCGGCGCTGGGGCGGCCGGTGAGGTATCCGGCGCCGCTGAGCATCGCGGCGGCCTGCAGATGCTGGGTGCGGCCGCTGTAGATGGAGTCGATGAGATCGGCCCAGCCGCTGAGCGCGACGACGGCCTTGATCCGCTCGTCCTTCGCGGCGGCGAGCAGGCTGATGCCGGCCCCGTAGGAGACGCCGGCCATGCCGACCCGGCCGGGATCGGCGGGGGTGTTGGCCAGCGCCCAGTCGATCACTCTGGAGGCGTCGGCGATGTCGGGCGGGCCTGCGGTCTCGATCTCGCCGCCCGACTGCCAGAAGCCGCGGGAGTTGTAACTCACCACCACATACCCGGAGGCGGCGAGCTTCTGGGCCTGCGCGAGGTACTCGATCTGCGGCATCGCCCAGCTGGTGGGCAGCACGACGACGGGGTACGTCCCGCCGCCGGCCGCGCCCGCGGGCGTGACGACGTTGGCTTTCAGCACCGTGCCGCCGTGGCCCTCGATGTCGACGAACCGGATGTCGGGGGAGGCGGTGCTGCCGTCCGTCTCCTGCTGGAGCGGGGCCTGGACTTGGGCCGGGGCGGCCGGGAGCGCCGCGGGCGCGGCGGTGGCGGAACCGGCGAGCAGCGCTGCCGAGACAGTGCCGATGGCGGTGGTGCGCAGAACCTTGCGGGGAAGTCCCACGGGTCACTCCTGACTCATCCGTCCCAATGAAGTGACCCGACGGTAAGGGTGAAGTGCTACTGGAGGTAACTCCCCGGTAAGTTACGCCAGCGTAACAATTGTTGGACGTCGTGTCAGTTGGCGTACGGAAAAATCAATCCACCGATCGAGGGCTTGTCCGCGGCCGCCGCCGGCAGCACTGTGGTGACGTCCGTATGAGCCGGTGAACGGAGACGCCGTGGCCCCCTTCCTGCTGCCCCACTCCCTGCACGGCTCCGGCGAGCACCGGGTGCTCGTGGTGCACGGCTGGTTCGCCGACCGCTCCGCCTACGACACCGTCCGCCCCGACCTTGACGGGCAGAGCTTCACCTGTTTCTTGCGGGGAGGCGGAGCCGTGTCCCCTCGGGACAAGAACTCCGCACGCGTGATGCTCGTCCGGGCTGGTCTCAACCCGGCTGGCGCCGATGGCACAAGACCTCCTGGAGCGCAGCTCCAGGAGGCGGCCTGAGCCAGGAATCCCCTCCTATCAGGGAGGGGAGGATTCAACTACGCGTTCGTCGACCTGCCTGCGCGGCTACGTTGAGGCGTGCGACGCGAAGGGCCCGTACACGACCCCCGAGGGGGCCGCCGACGTCATCACGCTCGCCGACCGGCTCGGCCGAGACTCGCTCTCACCGCTTGGACCTGTACCGCACGCCCAACCCGCACGTCTCCTTCGGGGACGGACCGCACATCTGCCTGGGGGCGCACTTCGCCCACCTCCAGCTGCGCATCCTGCACGAGGAGGCGCGCACCGTCCTGCCCCCGTACACACCGGCCGCGCCGCCCCGCCGACTCGTCCAACTTCATCAACGGGATCAAGTCCCTGCCGCTGCGGTGCGATTGACGCGGCCGGTCAGGTCGCCGCCCGGTGCGAGGCGCGCGCCGCCGGGACCGCCGTCTGCGCCTGCCGCGTCACGTCGGCCACCAGCTCGACCACATCGGGGCCGTACGCCGCCGAGTTGACCACCTTCAGCAGCAGGCAGAAGGACCCGTTGCCGTGCTTGCGGGCCAGCTTCTCGTGGTGCCGGGCCAGATAACGGGTGGCCGCCTGGTTGGTGATGGCGCGCTGCCCGCAGAACAGGAAGACCGGCCGGGCCTCCTGACCGGCGGTCAGCCGCGCCAGCAGCACGTACTCCGCCATGCCCGGCTCCATGCGGTAGCGCTCCGAACCGATCTGGAACGCGCCCTGGTCCGGGCCCGGTTCGGTGTCGGTGTTCACCTTCACGCCGGGGAGCATGCTCAGCAGATGAGCGGCCATCCGGCGATTCGAGAACGGCCCGCCCACGCAGAACTCGGTGCGCTCCCCGAAGCCCTGCTGCGCGAGGTCGTGCCAGACGATCTGCGCATTCGCTCCGCAGCCCTTGATCAGCGCGGACAGTTCGATGAGCGCGAACACGTCGAAACGGTGCACGGAACCGTCCCGTCCGGCCTCCCGGTTGACGACGAGGAGCGACTCCGAGTTCCCCGGCAGCCCGAAGAACGCCTGCTTGCGCCGCAGTCGGCGGCGCCAGAGGTAGGTGCGGGAGAGCCAACCGAACGTCGCACTGATTCCCGCTGCCACTATGCCGAGCACGATGTTGCGTACGTCGTCAGTCATGGGCGCGCATGCTATCGGTGCGGTGCAAGGTTGTTCGAGTCCGGTCCGTGCCGGTGCTGTCGGCGGCGCCGCCGGACGGTTACGCTGCGCCGACACCGGCTGACTGGAGGTACGAATGCGTCGCTCCGCCGCACGGAACATGACGGTCGTGGCCCTTGCCGCGGCCGTCGTATCGATCGGCGTGGCCGCCCCGCCCACGCCCCACGCGGCCCCGCCCACGCCCCGCACCGCCGCGCCGCCGGCGCCGCCCGCCAAGACGCCGGTCGCCGTCGGCCACGGCGGCGCGGTCGCGAGCGTCGACGCGGACGCGTCCGCGGCGGGCATCGAGGTGCTGCGCAAGGGAGGCAACGCGGTGGACGCGGCCGTGGCGACCGCCGCGGCGCTCGGCGTGACGGAGCCGTACTCCGCGGGCATCGGCGGGGGCGGCTACTTCGTCCACTACGACGCCAGGACCCGCGCCGTGCACACCATCGACGGCCGGGAGACCGCGCCCCGTTCCGCCGACGCCTCGCTCTTCCTCGAGAACGGCGAACCGGTCCCGTTCGCCGAGGCCGTGACCAGCGGCCTCGGTGTCGGCACCCCCGGCACCGCCGCCACCTGGGACGCCGCGCTCGACTCCTGGGGCAGCCGGCCGCTCGGCGAACTGCTGAAGCCGGCCCAGCGGCTGGCCCGGCAGGGCTTCACCGTCGACGCCACCTTCCGGGCGCAGACCGCCGCCAACGAGGAGCGTTTCCGCGACTTCCCGGCGTCCGCGGAGCTGTTCCTGCCCGGCGGGCGGCTCCCGGTCGTCGGCTCCGTCATCAAGAACCCCGACCTGGCCCGCACCTACCAGGAACTCGCCCGCAACGGCACGGACGCGCTCTACGAGGGCGGCCTCGCCCGGGACATCGTCCGCACCGTGCGCACCCCGCCCGTCGCCGAGGACGCCACCCGGAACGTACGCCCCGGCGACCTGACGGAGGGTGACCTCCGGGCGTACGAGACGGTGCGGCGCACCCCGTCCAAGGTCTCGTACCGCGGCCTGAACGTGTACGGAATGCCGCCGTCCTCCTCCGGCGGCACGACCGTCGGCGAGGCGCTCAACATCCTGGAGCGCACGGACCTCTCGCACGCCTCGCAGGAGCGGTATCTGCACCGGTTCATCGAGGCCAGCCGGATCGCCTTCGCGGACCGCGGACGGTGGGTCGGCGACCCGGCGTTCGAGGACGTGCCGACGTGGGGCCTGCTGTCACAGCGCTTCGCCGACTCGCGCGAGTGCCTGATCAAGGACGACGCCGTGCTCACCAGCCCGCTGGCGCCGGGCGACCCGAACCGGCCCGAGCGCTGCGGGACGTCGGGGCGGGCCGCGCCGACGACGTACGAGGGCGAGGACACCACCCATCTGACGACCGCCGACAAGTGGGGCAACGTCGTCGCCTACACCCTGACCATCGAGCAGACCGGCGGCAGCGGCATCACCGTGCCCGGGCGCGGTTTCCTGCTCAACAACGAGCTGACCGACTTCTCCTTCGCGCCCGCCGACCCCGCGGTCCACGACCCGAATCTGCCGGGCCCCGGCAAGCGGCCGCGTTCCTCGATGGCCCCGACGATCGTGCTCGACCACCACGGCCGCCCCGTGCTGGCGCTCGGCTCGCCCGGCGGGGCGACCATCATCACCACCGTCCTCCAGACGCTGACGGGGCATCTGGACCGGGGGCTGCCCCTGGTGGACGCGATCGCGGCACCGCGGGCCAGCCAGCGCAACCAGACGACGACCCAGCTCGAACCGGGCCTGTGGAACAGCCCCTTGCGGGCACGGCTCGAGGCGATCGGGCACGAGTTCCGGCTCATCGAGGAGATCGGCGCGGCCACCGCCGTCCAGCGGCTGCCCGACGGCCGATGGCTCGCGGCGGCTGAGAAGCAGCGGCGCGGCGGCGGTTCCGCGATGGTGGTACGCCCCGGCCGCTGACCTGGACGGCCCTGGACGGCCGAGCGGCGGGTAACCCGTCCGGCCGTGCGGGGGAGGGGGTGCGGACGCGCAGGGGTAGGGAGCCTTTCGACAGAAAGGTTCCCCCGTGCGCTTTCGGAACATCGCTCTCACCCTGGCTGCCGGCTCCGCCCTGCTCTCGACGGCGGCACTGCCCGCGGCCGCGCAGCCCACGACCGTCCCGCCGCCGCCCGCCCCCGGCAGCCGGCGTGCGGCACCGGAGGCGGGCGCCGACGCGGCCGCGCTGCTCGCCGAGTTGGGCCACTGCAACCAGGTCTCGAACGGCAAGTACGCCACCGACCGGGGCAGGCCCGCGAACATTCCGGTCTGCGAGCACGGCGGGGCCGTGTTCTGGAAGGCGGACATGGACATCGACTGCGACGGCCGGCGCACGGCGCGGTGCAACCGCGACACCGACCCCTCGTACCAGCCGACCACGGCCTTCGCCGGGTCCGACGGCAGATATCTGAACGCTGAGCAGCTGCCGTTCGTCGTCGTGCCGGTCCCCAGCGGGATCTGGGACTACCGGTCGTCGGGCATCCGCGGCGGGTCGGCCGCCGTGATGATCTACGAGGGCAGGATGGTGTACGGGGTGGTCGGCGACACCGGGCCCAGCGGGATCATCGGAGAGGCGTCGTACGCGGCGGCGCAGGCGCTCGGGATCGATCCGGACCCGGCGACCGGCGGCGTCCCCTCGGGGGTCACGTACATCGTCTTCAAGGACTCGAAGGTGTCGCCGATCGAGAGCCACGCGTCGGCGGTGGAGCTGGGCGAGGAGCTGGTGCGGCGCTTCCTGGCCGGTGCGGAAGGGGCCGAGGGGGCCGAGGGGCGCTGAGGATCGGCGGGCCGCCGGCCACCGTACTGCCGGTATTTCCGTACCGGCATTAGAATGCCGGTATGGTCCGTACCCCTCTGACCCCCGAAGAGCGCGAACGCGGCGAACGGCTCGGCCGGCTGCTGCGCGAGGCCCGCGGGGACCGCAGCATGGTCGAGGTCGCCGCGGCCGCCGGACTCTCCGCGGAGACCCTCCGCAAGATCGAGACGGGCCGGGCCCCGACGCCCGCCTTCTTCACGGTCGCCGCGCTGGCCGCGGCGATCGGCCTGTCCATGGACGAACTCGTCGTGCGCTGTGCGCCGGCGGAGGCGCAGGGCCCGGTGGAGGCGGTGGCGTGAGGCCGGCCGGCCCGGCGTAGTCTCGCGGGCGTGAGTGCCGAGAAGTTCGCCAGCGCCAGGTATGTCAGCGTCACCACCTTCCGTAGGAACGGGACCGGCGTCGCCACGCCCGTGTGGTTCGCCGTCGACGACGGCGAGTTGTTCGTGTGGACCCGGACCGACTCGTGGAAGGTCAAGCGCCTGCGCAACGACAGCCGGGTCGTCGTCACTGTCTGCGACGCGCGCGGCAACGTCGAGGAGGGCGCGCCGACCGCGGAGGGCACCGCCCGGCTGCTCGACGCCGCCGGAACCGGCGCGGTGCGCAAGCTGCTGGCCCGTAAGTACACCTGGCAGTTCCGGGCCGTCGACTGGCCGGCGACCGTTGCGCGCCTCGGCAGGCGTCCGCACACCGGCATCGCAGTCACGTTCTGAAAACGGGACGGTAGCCGTCCCGTAACACGCCTGCGGTCGAATGCCTGCGGTGCCCTCGGAGCGGAGGGCACCGTTCTGTGACGGGCGGTGGCAGGCGTTCTATGACGGTGAACCAACTCCCGGCGGACGTCCGGGCGTTCGCGCGGTACTTCAACGAGCTGCTGACGCGGCTGGACCGGGGCGGCGGCTGGTACGAGATCTTCGCGCAGCGCGACCCGGACGGTATGCGGGCGTGCTGCCAGGGGGTCGAGATCCCGCCCTGGGACGTGGTCGAGTCCCTGCTCCAGGACCTGCCGGGCGCGGACGCGGCGGAGTTCCGGCGAGCGGCCGCCCTGTACGCCGCGGCCGCCGCCGCGCACGACCGGCTGCCCGGCGGCCGCGAAACGCTGGAGGAACGCGCCGAACTCATGCGCCACGAGCGCCTGCGCGCGCAGGCCCGGGTGGAGGAGTTGCTGCGCCACCTGGCCGCTTCCCCGGACGAGCCCCGCCTCGTCAACGAGCTCGCCTGGACCCGCGACGACCACAGCCGCGCGGTCCGCCGCCAGTCCGAACTGGAGTCCCGCGCGACGTCCCTGGCCCACCCCCCGCCCTCCGACCGGCCCCGAACCCGTCCATCGGGCGACCTTCTTCCTGGCCGGCCCCTGGGCGCCGCCCAGACGGAGGCCCCGCAGGCCGGGTGGACGCCGTCTCATGACCGTCCCGGGTCTCCGCACGCCGGGCGGGGCCCCGACGAGGTCGGTTCCCCGGGGCCGGCCCCGGCCCCGCAGGCGGGGTGGGCTCCTGTTCATGACCGTCCTGGGGCTGCGGCCCCGGCCCCGCGGGCCGGCCAAGGCCAGCCCTTGGGCCCGGCGTCGGCACAGGCCCCGCCAGCAGGGGGAACTCCTGACGATGTCGGGCCTCCGGACCCTGGTCCGGCTCCGCACGCCGGGTGGGCGCCGGCCCGTGATCGGCCCGGAGCTGCGGCCCCGGCCCCGCGGGCCGGCCAAGGCCAATCCCTGGGCGCCGCCCAGGCGGAGGCCCCGCAAGCCGTGTGGACTCCCGACGGCGACGTCGGGTCTCCGGGCCCTGGCCAGGCCCCGCAGGCCACGTCGCGTCCCGGCCAGGGCCGGCCCCGGGGCCCCGCCCGGCACGCGGGGTCGCGCCCCGGGCCCGGCGAAGCCCAGGGGCACGGCGGGAACGGCGCCGCTTCGGCGGAGTCCTCCGGGCCGCAGTGGCCGGCGGCCCCGCAGGGGTTCGGGGAAACTTCGCCCCCTGCACCCGCAGCGCCCCCCGCCCCGCAGGGTTTCGGGAAGGGGCGGGGTGGGGGAGAGTCGCCCGGCGAGCGCGACAGCCGGCCCGCGCCCGCCCGCAAGAGCAAGAAGCGCCCCCGCGGCGGCGCCCGGTTCGCCGGGGTCGAAGGCGGTGGGGAGGAGGCCGTCGCCGTGCCCGTGCTGCCGGTCGCGGGGGCCGCGGGGGACGCGCCCCGCGGAGCCCGCTACGGCGGCGGCACCGCCGCCACCGGCCCCGTACACGAGCCGCCCCCCGCGCCCGACGAGGGCGCCGCGCGGGCAGCGAGAGAGACCGTCGCGGCCCTCGGCCGGCTCCGTGCGATGGGCCGCGGCGGCGAGGCGCACGCCCTGATCTGCGAGGCCGCCGCCCGCCCCACCGCCTGGCTGCCGGCGCTCGCCGACGAACTGCACCGCTCCGGGCTCGCGGCCGACTGGGCCACCCTCCTCTGGGAGGCGGCGTCGCAGCCGGCCCTACGGCTCGCGGCCGCCGCGGACGCGCTCGTCGCCGCCGGCCGGGGCGACGACGGCCGGCAGCTCCTGCGCCAGGGTGTATACCGTTCCGCCGACGAGATCGCGGACGCCGCCCTCACCCTGGAAGCGGACGGCACGCCCCACCGCGCCCACTCGCTCCTCGCCGCGTTCGTGCAGGTCCGCGCCCCCGCGGACACCGCCGCCGTGGCCGCGGGCGACCCCGCCCGTCTGGTGCCGCTGCTGCTCGACGCGGCCCGTGCCGCGTCCCCGGCGCGGCAGCGGGACGTCGTGCACGCGCTGCGCGTGGCGGGACACATCCACAGCTGAGTCTGTCCGTTGTCGACCGCTCGGGTGCGAAACAAGATCGACTCAGCGGGTTCACGACGATGGTCTTGCCCCAGTGTGTGACGCGGCTTACGTTCTCCTCCTACGTACCCGCGTCTACGTGCGTAGAGGCTCTCTGGCGTCCCGTCGAAGGAGCAGCTCATGGCCACTGTCGTACGCGCCGCGCTCGTCCAGGCCACCTGGACCGGCGACACCGAATCCATGATCGCCAAACACGAGGAACACGCCCGCGAAGCGGCCCGGCAGGGCGCCAAGGTCATCGGCTTCCAGGAGGTGTTCAACGCTCCGTACTTCTGCCAGGTCCAGGAGCCCGAGCACTACCGCTGGGCGGAGCCGGTCCCGGACGGCCCGACGGTCCGGCGGATGCGGCAACTCGCCCGGGAGACCGGCATGGTGATCGTGGTCCCCGTCTTCGAGGTCGAGGGCGCGGGCTTCTACTACAACACCGCCGCCGTGATCGACGCCGACGGCAGCTATCTGGGCAAGTACCGCAAGCACCACATCCCGCAGGTCAAGGGCTTCTGGGAGAAGTACTACTTCAGGCCCGGCAACGCGGGCTGGCCCGTCTTCGAGACGGCCGTCGGCAGGGTCGGGGTCTACATCTGCTACGACCGCCACTTCCCCGAGGGCTGGCGCCAGCTGGGTCTCCAGGGAGCCCAGTTGGTCTACAACCCGTCCGCCACCCACCGCGGCCTGTCGTCCCACCTCTGGCAGCTGGAGCAGCCCGCCGCCGCCGTCGCCAACGAGTACTTCGTCGCCGCGATCAACCGCGTCGGCATCGAGGAGTACGGCGACAACGACTTCTACGGCACCAGCTACTTCGTCGACCCGCGCGGCCAGTTCGTCGGCGACCTCGCCAGCGACAAGGAGGAGGAACTGGTCGTCCGCGACCTGGACTTCGACCTGATCGAGACCGTCCGCCAGCAGTGGGCGTTCTACCGCGACCGCCGCCCCGACGCGTACGAGGGACTGGTGCAGCCGTGACCGACCTGTACGAGCGGCACAGGGCCGTCATCCCCGACTGGGTGTCGCTCTACTACAAGCGGCCGATCGAGATCACGCACGGCGAGGGCCGCCACGTCTGGGACGCGGACGGCAACCGCTACCTCGACTTCTTCGGCGGCATCCTGACCACGATGACCGCGCACGCCCTGCCCGAGGTCACCAAGGCGGTCAGCGAACAGGCCGGGCGGCTCCTCCACTCCTCCACCCTCTACCTCAACCGCCCCATGGTGGAGCTCGCGGAGCGGATCGCGGCGCTGTCGGGCATCCCCGACGCCCGGGTCTTCTTCACCACCTCGGGCACGGAGGCCAACGACACCGCCCTGCTGCTGGCCACCGGCCACCGCCGCTCCAACCAGATCCTGGCGATGCGCAACAGCTACCACGGCCGGTCGTTCTCCGCGGTGTCGATCACCGGCAACCACGCCTGGTCACCGACCAGCCTGTCGCCCCTCCAGACCCTGTACGTGCACGGCGGCGTCCGCTCCCGCGGCCCGTTCGCGCATCTCTCCGACGCGCAGTTCATCGAGGCGTGCGTCGCCGACCTCGAGGACCTGCTCGGCCACACCCACGACGTGGCCGCGCTGATCGCGGAGCCGGTGCAGGGCGTCGGCGGTTTCACTTCGCCGCCCGACGGGCTGTACGCGGCGTTCCGCGAGGTCCTCGACCGGCACGGCATCCTGTGGATCTCCGACGAGGTGCAGACCGGCTGGGGGCGCACCGGCGACCACTTCTGGGGCTGGCAGGCGCACGACGGGAACGGCCCGCCGGACATCCTGACCTTCGCCAAGGGCATCGGCAACGGCATGTCGGTGGGCGGCGTCGTCGCCCGCGCCGGGATCATGAACTGCCTCGACGCCAACTCCATCTCCACCTTCGGCGGCAGCCCGGTCACCATGGCCGCCGGCGTCGCCAACCTCTCGTACCTGCTGGAGCACGACCTCCAGGGCAACGCCCGCCGGGTCGGCGGTCTGCTGATCGAGCGGCTGCGCTCCGTCGCCGCGAGCGTGCCGGCCGTGCGCGAGGTACGCGGCCGCGGGCTGATGATCGGTATCGAGCTGGTCAGACCCGGCACGGACGAGGCGGACCCGCAGGCCGCCGCGGCCGTCCTGGAGGCCGCCCGGGAGGGCGGGCTGCTGATCGGCAAGGGCGGCGGCCACAGCACCAGCGTCCTGCGCGTCGCCCCGCCGCTGTCACTGACCGTCGCGGAGGCCGAGCAAGGCGCTCTCATCCTCGAACAAGCCCTGCACAGCCTCTAGTCGCACCGCGAGGAGACCATGAGCAACCGCACCCTGATCCGTGGCGGTCTGGTCGTCACGGCCGCCGACGAGATGCACGCCGACGTACTGGTCGAGGACGGCCGGATCGCCGCGATCGCCTCTCACAACTCGCCGGTCTCGGAGGGCTGGACGGCCGCCCGGACGATCGACGCGGCCAACAAGTACGTCATCCCGGGCGGCGTCGACGCGCACACCCACATGGAGCTGCCGTTCGGCGGGACGTTCGCCTCCGACACCTTCGAGACCGGTACCCGGGCCGCCGCCTGGGGCGGCACCACCACCATCGTCGACTTCGCCGTCCAGTCCAGGGGCCGGGCGCTGCGCGAGGGACTGGACGCCTGGTACGCCAAGGCCGACGGCAACTGCGCCATTGACTACGCCTTCCACATGATCCTCTCCGACGTCAACGAGCAGTCGCTCAAGGAGATGGACCTGCTGGTCGAGGAGGGCATCACCTCCTTCAAGCTCTTCATGGCCTATCCCGGTGTGTTCTACAGCGACGACGGCCAGATCCTGCGCGCCATGCAGAAGTCCGCCCGCAACGGCGGCCTGATCATGATGCACGCGGAGAACGGCATCGCCATCGACGTACTCGTCGAGCAGGCGCTCGCCGAGGGCCGCACCGACCCGCGTCACCACGGCGAGGTCCGCAAGGTGCTGCTGGAGGCCGAGGCCACCCACCGGGCGATCCAGCTCGCCCGCGTCGCCGGCGCCCCGCTGTACGTGGTCCACGTCTCCGCGGAGGAGGCCGTGGCCGAGCTGGCGGCCGCCCGCGACAAGGGCCTGCCCGTCTTCGGCGAGACCTGCCCGCAGTACCTCTTCCTGTCGACCGACAACCTCGCGGAGCCGGACTTCGGGGGCGCCAAGTACGTGTGCTCCACCCCGCTGCGGCCGCGCGAGCACCAGGCGGCCCTGTGGCGCGGGCTGCGCACCAACGATCTCCAGGTCGTCTCCACCGACCACTGCCCGTTCTGCTTCACGGGCCAGAAGGAGCTCGGCCGGGGCGACTTCTCCAAGATTCCCAACGGGCTGCCGGGCGTGGAGAACCGGATGGACCTCCTCCACCAGGCCGTCGTCGACGGCCACATCACCCGCCGCCGCTGGATCGAGATCGCCTGCGCCACCCCCGCCAGGATGTTCGGCCTCTACCCGAAGAAGGGCACCATCGCCCCCGGCGCCGACGCCGACATCGTCGTCTACGACCCGCACGCCGAGCAGACCCTCTCCGTGGAGAGCCACCACATG
This sequence comes from Streptomyces sp. NPDC002835, assembly GCF_053591995.1. Lineage (NCBI taxonomy): Bacteria > Bacillati > Actinomycetota > Actinomycetes > Kitasatosporales > Streptomycetaceae > Streptomyces > Streptomyces sp. NPDC002835. Next base: position 16,910 of record NZ_JBSFUW010000015.1, read on the forward strand.
AACGTCGACTACTCGGCCTACGAGGGCCGTCGGGTCACCGGCCGGGTGGAGACCGTCCTGTCGCGCGGCGAAGTGGTCATCGACAACCGCCGGTTCACCGGCCGTGCCGGCCACGGCGTCTACACCCCCCGCTCCACCTGCCAGTACCTCGACCACTAGAAAGGCCCCCCGTGGACTTCGGACTCGTCCTGCAGACCGACCCGCCCGCATCGGCGGTCGTCGGGCTGATGCGGCGCGCGGAACGCAACGGCTTCCGCTACGGCTGGACCTTCGACTCCGCGGTGCTGTGGCAGGAGCCGTTCGTCGTCTACAGCCGCATCCTCGAACACACCGAGAAGCTGATCGTCGGGCCTATGGTCACCAACCCGGGTACCCGGACCTGGGAGGTCACCGCCTCCACCTTCGCGACGCTCAACGACATGTACGGCAACCGCACCGTCTGCGGCATCGGCCGCGGCGACTCCGCGATGCGCGTCGCCGGCCGCAGGCCCAACACCCTCGCCCGGCTGGGCGAGGCGATCGACGCGATCCGCGACCTCGCGGAGGGCCGCGAGGCCGACGTCGACGGGCAGCCGCTGCGCATCCCGTGGGTGCGGAACGGGAAACTGCCCGTCTGGATGGCGGCGTACGGGCCGAAGGCGCTCGCCCTCGCCGGGCAGAAGGCCGACGGGTTCATCCTCCAGCTGGCCGACCCGTATCTGACGGAGTGGATGGTGAAGGCGGTACGGCAGGCCGCCGCCGACGCGGGACGCGACCCGGCCTCCGTCACGGTCTGCGTCGCCGCCCCCGCGTACGTCGGCGACGACCTCGCCCACGCCCGCGAACAGTGCCGCTGGTTCGGCGGCATGGTCGGAAACCACGTCGCGGACCTCGTCTCCCGCTACGGCGAGCACTCCGACATGGTCCCCGAGGCGCTGACCGCGTACATCAAGGAGCGGCACGGCTACGACTACAGCCACCACGGCCGCGCCGGGAACCCGTCCACCGACTTCGTCCCCGACGAGATCGTCGACCGGTTCTGCCTGCTCGGGCCCCCCGAGGCCCACATCGCGAAGCTCCAGGCCCTGCGTGACCTGGGCGTCAACCAGTTCGCCGTCTACAACATGCACGACGCGAAGGAAACGACGATCGACGCGTACGGCGCGGAGATCATCCCGGCACTCAGCCGCTGACCGGTCCCGCCTGCGAAGGGTCACGCCCATGACCGCGACCGTCCCGCCCGTGCCGCCGGTGTCGGCCGGGGGCCCCATATCCGACCCGGCGGGACGCGTCGAGCTCCCGCCCGGCACCGACTTCACCGGCAACCGGTTCGTCAACGACGACCTGCTGCCCGTGCCGGTCGCCCGCCGCCGCTGGACCACGTACAACTTCGCCGCCCTGTGGGTCGGCATGGCCCACAACATCCCCTCCTGGCTGCTGGCATCCGGGCTCGTCGCGCTCGGCATGGACTGGAAACAGGCCGTGTTCACCATCGCCCTGGCCAATGTCATCGTGCTGCTGCCGATGCTGCTGACCGGGCACGCGGGCCCCAAGTACGGCATTCCGTTCCCCGTCCTCGCCCGCGCCTCCTTCGGACTGCGCGGCGCCAACCTGCCCGCGATGATCCGCGCCGGGGTCGCCTGCGCCTGGTTCGGCATCCAGACCTGGATCGGCGGCCAGGGCATCTTCGTCCTGCTCGGCAAGATCTTCGGCGGCTGGGCGGAGGCGTCGAGGATCGGCGGCCAGCCGTGGACGCTGTGGGTCTGCTTCCTCCTCTTCTGGGCGCTCGAACTCGCCATCATCTACCGGGGGATGGAGGCGCTGCGCCGCTTCGAGAACTGGGCCGCGCCGTTCGTCATCGTCGGCGCGCTGGTGCTGCTGTGGTGGGTCACGGCCAAGGCGGGCGGCCTCGGGCCGCTGCTCGACCAGCCGTCGAAACTGGGCTGGGGCGCGGACTTCTGGCCGGTCTTCTTCCCGTCCCTGATGGGCATGATCGCCTTCTGGGCCACCCTGTCGCTGAACATCCCCGACTTCACCCGCTTCGGCGCGGGCCAACGCGCCCAGGTCTGGGGCCAGACGCTCGGTCTGCCCACCACCATGACCTTGTTCGCGCTGCTGTCCGTGTTCGTCACCTCCGGCTCCCAGGCGGTGTACGGCGCCGCCGTGTGGGACCCCGTCGCGCTCGCCGCCAAGACCGACAACGTCTTCGGACTGCTCTTCGCCCTGGTGACGGTGCTGATCGCGACGATCTCGGTGAACATCGCCGCGAACGTCGTCTCGCCCGCGTACGACCTGGCGAACCTGGCGCCCAAGTTCATCAACTTCCGCACCGGCGCGCTGATCACCGGCGTCGTCGGAGTGGTGATCATGCCGTGGAAGCTGACCGAGACGCCCGAGCTGTACATCTTCACCTGGCTCGGCCTGGTCGGCGGGCTGCTGGGCACGGTCGCCGGCATCCTCATCGCCGACTACTGGCTGCTGCGCCGCACCGTCCTCGACCTCACCGCCCTCTACACCCCCGGCGGCCCCTACTGGTACACCGCCGGCTGGAACCTCCGCGCCGTCGCCGCCTTCGCGACCGGCGGCATCCTCGCGGTCGGCGGCTCCCACTCGGCCCCGGGCAAGGGCCCGTTCCCCGAGGACGGCCTGATCCCCTTCCTGCGCCCCCTGGCCGACTACGGCTGGGCGGTGGGCCTCGCCACGTCGCTGGTCCTCTACCTGACCCTGATGCGCCTCAGACCACGCCGGCCCGCCTGAGGGCGCTTGCCAGCCGCTCACGCCACGCGGACGCGCTGCCGGTGACCAGCGGGTGGGCGGCCCGGAACGCCCTCCAGTCCACCGGGAGCGTTCGGATGCGGTCCGGGCCGAAGGCGGGGGCGTGGGGGCCGAGGACGCGGTGGAGGAGGCGGGTGTCGAGGTGGGTGCGGGGGGACTCGGCGAGCAGGACGGCGTCGTACAGGTCCTTGCCCCGGGCGACGTCGTCGGCGCACAGCCACAGGAGCTTCCATGCGAGCGACAGCCCGGGGCTCGCGGTCAGGACGGGCGTGGGCGGTCCGCCGTCGCCGCGTGGGACGTCCACACGGGGGCCTGGGGCAGTGTCTCGTCGCTCGCGAAGTCCAGCTGGACCGTGCCCGCTTCGCCGTCCGCGGTGCGGTAGGGCACGGTGAGGCGGACGCCGGGCGTCTCGTAGGTGCGGTAGGTCCAGTCGCCGTCCTCCTGGATCCCCCAGGGGTCCAGCGTGACACCGCCACCCGCGTGCGGGTCGGCCGCGACCGTCTCCTGCAGCCGGGTGCACAGCTCCACCGGTTCGTACGAGTCGGGGTGCATCCAGCGCAGCCCGTCCGGCGGCAGCACCGGCCGGACGCCGTACGTGCCGGTCGCGCCCTCCGGGTCCCACAACTCGGGCCCGGCGGCGCCGTGCGCGGCCTCCGGCCACTGCTGGACGTCATCGACGGCGTCGACGTACGGGAAGGGGTGGAGCGGGTCCGTGAAGCAGGACGCGCCCGGCTCCAGCACGATGAAGTCCAGGTCGCCCGGCTCCCGCGCGGCCGCGCCCGCCCACGCCGCGAGGGTCATGCTGCCGCGCAGCACCAGCGCGCCGGACCAGGGCGCGCCGGCGTTCAGGCGCAGCACATGGTCGAGGGCGGCCCGGCGGTGCATGGGGAGTCCTCCTCGTCACGGGAGCGGTACGGGGCCGACCGTAACAACGCCCTCTGACAGCCCGCCCGGCGGCGAGCCCCTCAGCGGCGCGAGCGCTGCGTCGCCGCCAGTTGGCGCAGGGTGCGGTCGTCGGCGCCGCCGCGCCGGGTGCGCTCCGCGAAGCCGGGGAACTGCCCGGCGATGGCGCTGAGCAGCAGCAACTCCAGCGGTGCGACGTCGACTTCGGCGACGTCGCGTTCCACGGCGCGCACCACCCCCGCAACGACCTGCCGCGGCGACACGGTGCGGATGCCCGCCGGGGGCTTCGCACCGGTCACGGCGAACATGCCCACGTCCCGTACGAAGCCGTCGCCGGGCGGGTGGCCGGCGGGACCGGGTTCGACAGCGGGCACATCGCGACGTTCGAGCTGTACGTCGAGGACGGCCGCGACGAGCGGCTGCGGGAGGCGGCCGCGGAGGCGTTCGCCGCGTACGACCAGCCGGCCGCGTAGATCCTGACCGGGCTCGGCGTCCCGGACGCGGAGCGTCTCGCGGCGACGACGGTCGCGCTGGTGATGGGCCTCCAACTGCGCCGGCTCGCCACCGGTCCCCCCGCGGAGGACCTGGGGACGCCCTGCTCCTGCTCGCGCGCGGCGCGGTGGGCGCCGAGGCCCTCGGGTAGCCCGCCAGGTTTTCACGGCCGCCGTCACAACTGCTCCTCGATGCGCTCGACGGCGAGCATCGCCCCGTAGGCGACCAGATGCACCAGGCAGTGGTCCGAGTGCTCCGGGGTGCGCCAGGCGGTCACGTCCTCGCCGGTGATCCGGTACGGGGCCAGTGCCGCGAGCAGCGCCAGCCGGGCGCCCGGCCGGTCGTCGCGGGCGGGCAGCCAGTCGGCCGACAGCGGCGGATGGTCGACGCAGTCGTGGGCGGCGACCGTCTTGCGCACCAGCGCCTGGTCGTCGTCCGACAGCAGCCCGGCGCCCATCAGCGCCGCCGCGCGCAGCGCCGCGTACGCGGTGCCGACCGGCGAGCCGGCCGCCCACGCGGGCTCCGCGCCCTTGGTCCGCAGCAGTTTCAGGCTCTCCCCGGGGACGAGTTCGCGGCGTACCGTGCGCGCCAGGGTCCGGCCCGCCACGCTCCGCACCAGCCGGTACTTCTGCGTACCGCCCGGCAGCATGTCCTCGTGCAGCAGGGCGGAGACGATCCGGTTGATGAAGTGGAACGCGAGCGCGGTGCCGACCTGTTCGGCGGTGTGCGCCGCCGGGAAGGGCCGCGGCCCGCGGATGTCCTTGCCCCAGGCGAGCAGCAGTCGGCGCGCCGGCTCGGCCGGCTGCTCGCCCCGCGCAATCGTCTCGGCGAGCGCGTGGTCGCCGGTGGCGTGCAGCAGGACGGTGTGGGCGTTCACGCAGAACGGGCAGCGGTTGGCCAGGGACACCCCGGCCGCGACGACCTCCTTGTCGGTACGGGAGACCCGGCCGGCCAGCAGCGACTCGCGGAGCAGCGCCCACGCCCCGGTCAGCAGCGGAGGAGAGTCGGACAGCACCACGAAGGTCGGGGCGCTCGGGATGCCGAAGTCGGCGGCCAGTTGGGCGTACACGTCGGCGGTCACGCCGGTCGCGGACGCGGGCGGCTGGGGCTGGGTGAAACGGAAGGCTGTGGTCATGGCACCGATGCTGACGCCCTCCCGGTGTTCCCGTCGTCGTACGGCCGGAGGCATCGCGGACCGGTCCTGACGGGTGGTCACCCGCCGCGACTACTGCACCGGGAGTAGCGCGGAAGGCGTCTCACGGGACGAGGCGGCGGGCTGCGGGGGCGTCATAGGCTGCGCCCATGGGGGCGGACCCGAGGGTGAAAGAGACCTTGCTCGACACGGTGCTCGCCGGCGTGATCGCCGGCGCGGTGCTCCTCGCCGCGTACGCCGCACAGCCGCCGCCCGGCGCCCTCGACGTGCTGCTCGTCGTGGCCGGGTCGCTCGCCCTCGCGGGCCACCGGCGGGCCCCGCGCATCGTCCTCGCCGTCACCACGCTCAGCCTGCTCGGGCACGTCCTCCATGCCGGGCCCGGCTCGTGGGCGGCGTTCCCGGTGATCGTCGCGGTGCACGCGGCGGCGCGCAGCGGGCACCGCCAAGTCGGTATCGGGGCGGGAGTGGTGTTCCTCGCCGTGTTCTTCGCCGCCGACCCGCACGGCGACGGCGCCGAGCGCACCCTGCTGCTGGCCGGCTGGTTCCTGTGCGCCGGGGTGACGGGGCTCATCGACAAGAACTGGCAGGCATATCTGCGCCAGACCGAGCAGCGGGCCCTGGAGGCCGAACGGGGCCGTGAGGAGGCGGCGCTGCGCCGCGCCGGTGAGGAACGACTGCGGATCGCGCGGGAGTTGCACGACACGCTCACCCACTCCATCTCGATCGTCAAGCTCCAGGCGGGAGTCGCCGTGCATCTGGCCCGTAAACGCGGTGAGGACGTGCCGGCCGCGCTGCTCGCCATCCAGGAGGCGAGCGGGGAGGCCATGCGGGAGCTGCGCGCGACCCTCGACGTCCTGCGCGCGGACGAGCAGGAGTCCGGCACCGGCCTGGCGCGGGTCGGCGAGCTCGTCGAACGGGCCCGGGCCGCGGGCATCGCCGTCTCCTTCTCCGTCGGCGGCCGGGAGCGGCCGCTGCGCCCGGACGTGGACCGGGCGGCGTACCGGATCGTGCAGGAGGCGCTGACGAACGTGGCGCGGCACGCCGACCGTGCCGGCACCGGCATCAGCGTCGTCTACGGCGCGGGCGAGGTGACGGTCGCCGTCGAGGACGACGGACCGGCCGCACCGGGGGACCCGGTGGTGCCAGGCACTGGGCTGACCGGCATGAGGGAGCGCGTCACCGCCCTCGGCGGCAGCCTGGAGACGGGACCGCGGCCCGGCGGCGGCTTCGCCGTGCGGGCCCGTATCCCGCTCGAGACGCAGCCGGCGGCGCTGTGATCCGGGTGCTGCTGGTCGACGACCAGGCGCTGATGCGCGCCGGATTCCGGGCCCTGCTGGACGCCGAGGAGGGCATCGAGGTCGTGGGCGAGGCCGCCGACGGCCGGCAGGGCCTCGACATGGCCCGGCGGCTGGTGCCCGACGTCGCCCTCGTCGACGTGCAGATGCCCGTGATGACGGGGATCGAGACGACCCGGCACATCGCCGCGGAGCCGCTGCTCGCCCAGGTGCACGTCGTGATCCTCACCAACTACGGCCTGGACGAGTACGTCTTCGACGCGCTGCGGGCCGGAGCCGCCGGTTTCCTCCTCAAGGACACGGAACCCGAGGAGCTGGTGCAGGCCATGCGGGTCGCCGCACGCGGTGACGCGCTGCTGTCGCCGGCGATCACCCGCCGGCTGATCGGCGAGTTCGTGTCCCGGCCGCCGGACCGGTCGACCGCGCCCGGGATGGAGACCCTTACGCGCCGTGAGCGGGAGGTGACCGCGCTGGCGGCCCGCGGGCTGACGAACGAGGAGATCGCCGCGCACATGGTGATCAGCCCCTTCACCGCCAAGACGCACATCAGCCGCGCGATGACCAAGCTCGGCGCGCGCGACCGGGCGCAACTGGTGGTGTTCGCCTACGAGTCGGGGCTGGTGGAGCCGCGCGGCGACAAGTGACCCGCCGGTGCGGGGCCCGCACATCCGGGGCACGGCCGCACGGCGCGGACGGGCTACGAGCGGGTGCCCGCAACCGGCCGGACGGCACACCGTACGCTCGCAGCGACAGCAGACCGGCGTGTGCAGCCCGGACCGGCCCGGCCCCGCCCTGAAGAAGGGAGCGGTGTGACGGACGACAGCGTCGCCTCGGTGGTACGGCAGTGGCAGGCGATCGATCCCGCGCTGGACACCGCACCGATGGAACTGATCGGCCGCATCAACCGCTGCGCCGCGCTGCTGCGGCAGGCGGAGGACGCGCCGCCCGCGAACTGACCCCCGGCGAGCTCGCCCGTGAGACGTTCTCCTCCGGGGCGGCCGTCACCAAGCGCCTGCGGGCCCTCCAGGAGCGGGGGCTCGTCGACCGGCGCGGCGACGAGCGTGACCGCCGTGTCGCCCACGTACGGCTCACCGACGACGGCTGTGACCTCTTCGACCGGCTGCTGCCCGAGCGGCTCGCCTACGAGAGCGCCGTCCTGTCCGGCGTCGGCGGGGAGACCCGCACCCGCCTCGGCGCCGACCTCGCCGAGTTGCTGGGCCGGCTCGCGGACCGGCTCGCCGAGGCCCGGCCCTGAAGGCTCTGACCTCGGCAGACGCCGTGTGGAGGGGCAGGTCCGCAGCGGGGTCCTTACCCTGAAAGGGTGAATTTCGCGCGCCGGGCCGCCGCGCCCGCCCTGGCCCTCGGGCTCACACTCGGCGCCGTGCCCGCACAGAGCGCCGCGGCCGCCGCCCCTGAGCTGTCGGCCACCGTCAGCGACGTACCGCCGGCCAAACTCGGCGCGAGCCACGAACCGGGCTGCCCGGTGCCCCCGTCCCGGCTGCGGCTGATCACCATGAACCACTGGGGTTTCGACGGCCGGGTCCACAGAGGGGAGCTGATCGTCCATCAGGACCAGGTCCGGCCCCTGCTGCACGTCTTCGAGAGCGCCTTCGACGAACGCTTCCCCATCCGTCGTATGCACGTCATGGCCGAGTACGACGGCGACGACGCCCTGGCCATGGCGGCGGACAACACCTCCGCCTTCAACTGCCGCCGGGTGACGGGCGACGCCCGCCATCTGTCGCGGCACTCCTACGGCGACGCGGTCGACATCAACCCCGCGGAGAACCCGTACGTCGACCGCTCCGGACAGGTGCACCCGCCGGCCGGCGAGGACCACCTCGACCGCGACCCGCCCGCCAAGGGCATGATCACTCCCGGCGACGCGGTCACCACGGCGATGGCCGAGGCCGGCTGGGAGTGGGGCGGCCGCTGGTCGCCCCCGGACTACCACCACTTCTCCGCCGACGGCACCTGACCCGGCCGCCTCCGGACGGGACACCCCGGCCGCTCCCGGGGCCGGACACCCGTCCGCCCCCGGACCGGACACCCCGGCCGGTCTCTCACTCGAACAGCCCGTGCCGCACGGCCGGGGCAGGCGGCCACGCGTGCATGGACATTAGGTTCACGGTATGGCCTTCCAGAGGCCGAACGATCTCCGTTCCCCGGGAAAGGTTTCCCCCACCATGCCGCCTGCACCGACGGACACCCCTGGCCGCATAGGCCACGTTCCCCCCGCCGCGGCGCACCCCGTGCGCCCCGTCCGCTCCCCGCGGAAGTCCCTCTCCCTCCTCGCCTCCGCCACCCTGATCATGCTGTTCCTCGCCCCCGACGCCGCCGCCGGCGGGCCGACCGGCCCCGGGGCCGGCGGGCGGACCGAGGCGCACCTCCAACTGGTCCTGGACGGCGACTCGCTGACCGCCCAGGACATGTTCGACGTCCTGGACGCCAAGTCGGTCGCGGTGAAACTCTCCGACGACAGCCGCAGACGGATGCGGCAGATCCGCGACGGCGCGCTCAACGAACTCTCCAAGGGCGCCCGCGTGTACGGCTGGAACCAGGCACTGGGCCCGCTCAAGGACAAGCAGCTCGACAGCGCGCAGCAGAAGGAGTTCCAGAAGCGCATCCTGCGCTCGCACGCCGCGGGCGTCGGCGAGCCGCTGCCCGAGCGGGTCGCCCGCCTGGTCATGGTGCTCCGCGCCAACCAGATGGCCCGCGGCGCGATGGCCGTCCGCCCCGAACTCGTCGACCGGATGAACGACCTGGTCACCGCCGGCGTCACCCCGGTCGTCCCCCAGATCGGCTCGCTCGGCTCCGGCGACCTCCAGCCCATGGCCGCGGTCGGCATGGTCCTCACCGGCGACAAGGCGCCCGCCCGCTACCGCGGTGAGCAGGGCCCCGCCGCACAGATCCTCGGCCGCGCCGGTCTCGCACCGTCCTTCGAGCTGGAGCAGGGCGAGGCCCTGCCCATCATCAGCGGCAGCACCGTCGTCTTCGCCTCCTACGCCGACGCCCTGCACCGCGCCACCAAGGCGGCCGGCCTGGCCGAGGGCACGCTCGCCATGTTCATGGACGTCACCCGGGCGGAGACGGGCAGCCTGGACGCCCGTACCCACGCCGAACGGCGGATCCCCGAGGAGGAGAAGGTCGCGGAACGCCTCCGGGAACTGCTCCGCGGCAGCCGGTGGACCACCGAGGAGGGCCGCAAGCGGCTCGGCGAGGACCACCCCCGGATCCAGGACGCGGTGTCGCTGCGCGCCGCTCCGCACATCTACGGCGCGCTGCGCAAGACCCTCGCGGACGGCCGCCGCGACATCGAACGCGAGGCCAACGCCTCCACTTCCAACCCGCTGGTGTTCGCCCGCGGTTCGGGCCGGGGCCACGAGTTCGTGATGGGCGGCAACTGGGACGGGGCCCTCCTCGGTCATGCCGCCGACGCACTGAACGCCCAGATCGCCGATCTCGGCGTCCACACCCAGGAACTCTCCGCGCGGCTGCTCTCGCCCAAGTGGAGCTACGGCCTGCCCGCCAACCTCGCGGGCGGCACGCCCGGTCTGAACTCCGGCATGGTCCAGGTCCAGACCGTGGCCGCCGCGCTCGTCCCGGAGATGCAGGTCCGTGCCATGCCCGCCGGTGCGCTCTCCCGGCCCGCCAAGGACGGGCAGGAGGACCACAACACCATGGCGATGGCCTCCGTACGCCACCTCCACCAGAACCTGGACCGCCTCGAGACCGTGCAGGCCGTGCTGGCACTGATGTCCGCGCAGGGCATCGACCTGATCGAGAAGAAGATGGCCGGCCTGTCCCTGGGTGCGGGCGTCCGCTCGCTCCACGACACGGTCCGCGCGCACATCGAGCCCCTCCACGACGACCGCTACCTGACCCCGGACCTGGTCGAGATGACCGACCTGGTCCGGGGCGGCGAGCTGATCCGTCCAGCTGCGGGGCCGCGTCAGCGGTGACGGGAAACCGCGCGGCGGCCGCGTACGCGCAGGAGCGCGATGCCCGCGACCAGCAGTACGGCTCCGGCCGCCGACGGCCACAACTGGGCGCCGGTCTGGGCCAGACCGCCCTCCACGGCCTGCGGCGCGATGCCACCGGCCGGCAGGGGGACGTTCGACTCGTCGGCCGGGGGCGTGGCCGGCGGGCTGTGCGTCGTGGCCGCCGGGCTCTCCGCTGAGGCCGCGGCGGGCTCGCTGCGCGTGGGGGAGGGGCCGGCAGGTCGGCCGGCGGCCGGTTCCGCGGGGGCCTGTGCCGCTTCGGGTGACCTGGGTACCTGCTCGGCCTCGGTACGGCGCGTCTCGGCGGACGGCTTCTCCGTGCGGGGCTGCTCGGCGGCGGGCGCCTTCGGCCGGGGCTGCTCGGCGGGGGACGCGGTGGCCGTAGCGGGCGCGGCGGTCGTGGCGGGCGCCGTCGGCTCATGGGGTGCCGCGCGTTCCGGCTCCGATTCCGGCTCCGGCTCCGGCTCCGGCTCCGGCTCCGGCTTCGGTTCCGGGGCGGGCGCGGGCGCGCCCGTGGGGGACGCGGTGGCCGTCGCCGGGGCGTCCTTCGGCTCCGGGCCACTGCCGCCCGGAGCCTGCCCCCCGTCGCCGGGGCCGCAACGCCGTCCCTCGTTCAGGCAGTTCACCAGCTCCCGCATGAGCTTCTCGTCGAACACGTTGATGAAGTCACCGTGGTCGGTGACCGGCTTGTGCAGCTGCTCGGGGAACGAGTCCAGCGCGTAGACCGCGGCGTCCGCACCGTCGAAGACCGGCGGCGGCACGTCGTAGACGATCCGCTGGACCAGCTGGGGAATGGGGACGAAGCCGCCGGGGCAGCGGCCGCTCGGGTCCGTGAAGGCCACGTGGGTGCGGTGGTTGGCGCTGTCGGCGTTCCGGCCGTCCCAGCAGCTCTGGAACGTGAAGCTGCGCACCACTCTGCTGCCGCCGGGACAGATCGGGTACTTGTTCTTGAGCTGCCGGTCCTCGAAGCCGGTGCAGCTCCACGAGGCGTTGGCGTTCGCGTCGCCGTTGACGAACGCCTTCGCGTCGCCGGTGATGATCCGCAGGAAGCGCGGCATGGCGGTGACCTTGCCCCGCGGGTTGCCGACGAAGTCGAGCGTCACCTCGGACGGGGTCAGGATCTCGCCGACGTTCTGGTCCTTGCCGCCGCCGTCCGCCCGGACGTCGTCCTCGTCCCGGCCGTTCTGGAGCCGCAGCACCGGCCAGTAGTACGTCGACCGGTCACCCTGGTCGCGGCAGGTGGTCTCGCCCGCCGCGAGATCGTCGTCCGAGGCGAACGCGTCGTTGGCCTGGTTGCCCACGTAGTCGTGCATGTGGTGGGCGCCGTTGGCCACCCCGGGGGCGACGATGATGTTGTCCGGGTTGAACTTGCCGTTCGCGTTGACGCCGCACTCCGTGGTGAACGTGCCGCGGGAGGCGCCGCGCAGCAGCGGGGGCTGCTGGACGTTCGGCGCGACGGTGCGGATGTCGGCGAAGTCGGACGCCTCGGGGCCGTTGCCGGCCTGCCCGCCGTTGTCCGCCCGGCCGCCGTCCCCCTGCCCGTCGCCGTCCCCGTCCTGGTCGTCCCCGTCCCGGCCGCCGTCGCCCCCGCCCTGGTCGCCCCGGTCCGCGCCGTCGGTCTGCAGGCTGCACGGGGCCAGCGCCCGCAGGCCCTCCGGCCGCTGCCCGGTGACCCGGCCGATGGCCTCCGCGATCCGGTCGAGGCCCGCTTCCCGCTTGCTCTGCAGCGGCCCGAGGATCGCGTTCTGCACGAACTGCGGGTCGCGTTCGATCTGTTCCCTCTCGTCGGCGAACCGCTGATACGCCTCGGTGATCTGGCTGTCCATCGTCGCCAGTTCGCGGTCGACCTCCGCCCTGGCCGCGTCCGGCACCTCCGGCAGCCCGTTCGCCACCTCCGGGCACTTGACGGTTGCCGGGACCGGCCCCGCGCCGAACGTCCCCGGCTGCTCCTGGCTGGTCGTGCCGCCCGGCCAGGGGCCCTGACCCTCACCGGCGGCGGCATAGGAGTTGACCGCGATGAGACCGCCTCCGCCGAGGATGAGGGCGATCGAGGCAGCGGCCGTCCGCCTGCCTGCTCTCGGGCGTCTTCGCGTCGTCCGTCCCATGGAGAACTCCATCTGCTTCGTCGTCAGGTGGGCATGACGGCGTCCGGAAAGGGGCACGTCCAGTCCCATACGCACACGGCGGGCGACGTGTTCAACGCCGCGCCGAACTCGCCCGCCCGACAGTCGTCTCCGGCCCGGTCCGGACGAACAGCGAAGTGAGAGCCACATGTTCACGACCCGGCCGACGCTCCAGGGCACCTTCGGGATGGTGTCCTCCACGCACTGGCTCGCCTCCCAGTCCGCGATGGCCGTGCTGGAGCGGGGCGGCAACGCCTACGACGCCACCGTCGCCGCCGGGTTCGTGCTCCAGGTCGTCGAGCCGCATCTGTGCGGACCCGCCGGTGAGGTGCCGGTCATCGTCGCGCCGGCCGGCGGCGAGGTCCGCGTACTGTGCGGACAGGGCGTCGCGCCCGCCGGGGCCACCGCCGCCCACTACCGCTCGCTCGGGCTGGACCTCGTCCCCGGCACCGGCCCGCTGGCCGCCGCCGTGCCGGGCGCGTTCGACGCCTGGATGGTCCTGCTGCGCGACCACGGCACCAAGCCCCTGGCCGAGGTGCTGGAGTACGCCATCGGCTACGCCGAGCACGGGCACCCTCCCGTCGAACGGCTCTGCGCGACCGTGGAAACCGTACGCGGGCTCCTCGAGACCGAATGGACCTCGTCCGCCGAGGTGTACCTGCCCGGCGGCCGTGCCCCCGCCCCCGGCGCCCTGCTGCGCAACCCGGCCCTCGCCGCCACCTGGCGGCGGCTGATCGCCGAGGCGGAGGCGGCCGCACCCGACCGGACGGGGCGCATCGAGGCGGCCCGGCAGGTGTGGCGTACCGGCTTCGTCGCCGAGGCGCTCGTCCGCCAGGCCGCCCGGCCCACCCTGGACACCAGCGGCGAACGCCACACCGGCACCCTCGTCGCCGAGGACCTGGCCGGCTGGGCGGCCACGTACGAGGCGCCCGTGACGTACGACTGGAACGGCTGGACGCTGTGCAAGGCCGGCGGCTGGAGCCAGGGCCCCGCCTTCCTCCAGCAGCTCGCCCTGCTGCCGCCGGAGCTGCCCGCCCACGGCTCCGCCGAGTACGTCCACCTGCTGATCGAGGGCTGCAAACTGGCCATGGCCGACCGCGAGGCCTGGTACGGCGACGCCGCCGACGTCCCCCTCGCCGAGCTGCTCTCAGAGCCGTACAGCGCCGCCCGCCGCGCACTCGTCGGCGACAAGGCGTCGTACGAGCTGCGGCCCGGCAGCCCCGGCGGCCGCACCCCGGTGCTGAGCCCCCGGGCCGCCGACGTGATCGCCGACGGGACCGGCCCGGGGCCGGCGGGGGCGGGCGAGCCGACCGTGGCGCGGAACGGCGCCGCCCAGGGCGACACCTGCCACGTCGACGTCGTCGACCGGTGGGGCAACATGGTCGCGGCCACCCCCAGCGGCGGCTGGCTGCAGTCCAATCCCGTCGTGCCCGAGCTGGGCTTCCCGCTCGGCACCCGGCTGCAGATGACCTGGCTCGAGCCCGGCCTGCCGAACTCCCTCACCCCCGGCCGCCGTCCGCGCACCACCCTGACGCCTTCTGTGGCGCTGCGCGACGGCGTGCCGGTGATGGCCTTCGGCACCCCCGGCGGCGACCAGCAGGACCAGTGGCAGCTCCACTTCTTCCTCGCCGTCGCCCTGCGCGGCACGGTCCGCGGCGGCTACGACCTCCAGGGCGCGATCGACGCCCCGAACTGGCACACCGACGCCTTCCCCGGCTCCTTCTACCCGCGGGGCATGCGCCCCGGCGGCGTCACCGTCGAGTCCCGCACGGACGGCGCCGTCGTGGAGGAGCTGCGGCGGCGCGGGCACCGGGTCACCGTCGGACCGCCCTGGTCGGAGGGCCGGCTCTGCGCGGTCGCCCGCGACCCGGCCACCGGCGTGCTGTCCGCCGCGGCGAACCCCAGGGGAATGCAGGGTTACGCGGTGGGGCGCTGAACGCCTCCCGCGATGTCAGCCGGGCGTGATTGTCTTGAGGCATGATCGATGATTTTCTGACCGGTGATCTGTCCGACGTCGAGGAGGCCGTCCGCAAGGCGGCGGCCGCCGAGATCATGCCGCGCTACCGCCGGCTGGCCGCGCACGAGGTGGACGAGAAGACCGGCCCGCACGACCTGGTCACGATCGCCGACCGCAGCGCGGAGGAGCACCTGACCGCCTCGCTCACCGCGCTGCTGCCCGGCTCCGTGGTCGTCGGCGAGGAGGCGGTGCACGCCGACCCGGCCGTCGCGGACGCGCTGCACGGCGACGCGCCGGTCTGGATCGTCGACCCGGTCGACGGCACCCGCCAGTTCGTGCACGGCGAGCCCGGGTTCTGCACGCTCGTCGCGCTCGCCCTCGGCGGCGAGGTGCTCGCGTCCTGGACGTACGCGCCGGTGCTGGACGAGCTCGCCGTCGCGGTCCGCGGCGGGGGCGCCCGGCTGGACGGCGCACCGCTGCGGCCCGGTTCGCCCGCACCGGGCTCGGTGCTCCGCGTCGCGATGTCCCACCCGGACTACACGACGCCCGAGCAGAAGCGCGCGCTGCTGGGCCTCGCCGTGCCGGGCGTCGAGACCAGGCCCTGCGGCTCCGCGGGCCTCGAATACCTGGCCGTGGCACGCGGCGACCTGGACGCGGTGGCGTTCTCGTGGGAGCTCGCCTGGGACCACGCGGCCGGGCTGCTGCTGGTCACGGAGGCGGGCGGCGCGCATCTCACGATCACCGGCGAGCCGTTCCGTATCACGGGCTCCAACGCGCTGCCGTTCACGGCGGCACGCGACGAGACCACGGCCCGCGTGGTCAGGGAGCTGCTGACCTGACCCACGGCGCCCGGCTCACCCAGGCCCACACCCACGGCGCCCGGCTCACCCCGGGCCCGCTGACCCACGGCGCCCGGCGGCGGCGAACGCCGGGCCCGCTCACCCCAGCCGGGCGCGTACCTCCCGTACCAGGGCGTCGGCGTCCGCCACCGCCGCCGTGTCCAGGCCGCGCAGCGCTGCCGTCACCCGCTCCGTGAAGTCCGCGGGCGCCTCCGCGAACGCGGCGGCCGCCGCCAGCGCGCCCTTCTCGTTGAGGCACCACACCCGGTGGTGGGCGTGCAGCGCCTGCGCCAGCACGCCGAACGCCCGTGACAGGCACAGCGACACATGCAGCGTGTCCCCGGCGCTGGCTGACTTGGCCGCGGCGGCGACCGAGAACTCCGCCTCCCACGCGGCGTCGGCCAGCGCACGCCGCAACGGCTCCGGATACTCCCGCGTCTCCTCCCGCAGCGCCGTCAACTCGCCTCCGGGGTCGGCCAGTACGCGGCACAGCGCCACCTCGCCCGCGTACGCCGGCGACCAGAAGCCCAGCGGGTGCCCAGGCTGCGTACCTGTCTCGAAACGCCCGGCCAGACAGTCCGCCCAGACCCGTTCGACCCGGTCCAGGTCCCGCAGGATCCAGTCCACCGGCACACCGTCGAGGGACAGCCACGCACCGCCGTTGACCCACGGGCCCCAGCCGCCCGGTCCGGCCACTTCCACCGGCCCGCCGGTCAGCTCGGACGCCAGTGCCGCCAGGGCGCCGGTGTCGACGCCGCCCCGGTAGTAGACGCCGAGATCCCAGTCGGAGTCCGGCCGGTGGCTGCCCCGCGCCCGGCTGCCGCCGAGGGCGACCGCACGGACACCGGGCGTCCGCACGAGCCGCTCCGCCATGTCCTCGATCATGTTCTCCATCGGGACCGGACGGTACCCGGCCGCACGATGTCACCGCCCGGGAATATCCTTGGCCCTCCTGGCCGTCGGCTGACGAAGGAGTCCGAAGGTGCCGTCGATGCTCGATGCCGTCGTCGTGGGAGCGGGGCCCAACGGGTTGACCGCCGCGGTCGAACTGGCCCGCCGCGGCTTCTCGGTCGCCGTCCACGAGGCCCTGGACACCGTCGGCGGCGGCGCGCGGACGGAGGAACTGACCCTTCCCGGCTTCCGCCACGACCCGTGTTCCGCGGTCCACCCGCTCGGGGTCGGGTCACCCGCCTTCGGCGCCATGCCGCTGGCACGGCACGGCCTGGAGTGGCTGCACCCCGAACTGCCGCTGGCCCACCCGTTCCCCGACGGCACCGCCGCGGTGCTCAGCCGCTCCGTCGGCGAGAGCGCCATGTCCCTGGGCGCGGCCGACGCGGGCGCCTACCGCAGACTTCTCTCGCCGTACCTCGGCCACTGGGACAGCCTTGCCGCGGACTTCCTGCGCACCCCGTGGGACGGGCTGCCCCGCGACCCGTACCGGTACGCCCGCTTCGGGCTCGACGCGATCCGGCCCGCGAGCATGCTCGCCCGCCGCTTCCACGGCGAGAAGGCGCGCGGCCTGCTCGCCGGGCTCGCCGCCCACGCCATCGCCCCGACCAGCGGCGTGGCGACCGGCGGCATCGCCCTGCTCTTCGCCCTCGCCGCGCACGAGGTCGGCTGGCCCGTCCCGCGCGGCGGCTCGCAGGCGATCTCCGACGCCCTCGCCTCCTACCTGCGCGAACAGGGCGGCACGGTGCACACCGGCAGCACCGTCAAGCGGCTCGACGAGCTGCCGCCCGCCCGGGCGTACATCTTCGACACCTCACCGACCGCGCTCGCCAGGATCGCCGGCCTGGGCCAGGCGTACTGGCGCTACAAGTACGGCGCCTCCGCCTTCAAGGTCGACTACGCGCTGTCGGGCCCGATGCCGTGGACCGCGGAGGAGGCCCGCACCGCCGGGACCGTGCACATCGGCCCCACCGCGGCCGAGATCGATTCCGCCCTCGACGCCGCGGTCTCCGGCCGCGCCCCCGAGACGCCGTTCCTGATCACCTCGCAGCCGACCGTGATCGACCCGAGCAGAGCGCCGGAGGGCAAGCACGTCCTGTGGGCGTACGGCCACGTCCCGGCCGGCTGGGAGGGCGACGCCACCGAGGCGGTCGAACGCCAACTGGAGCGCTTCGCACCCGGGTTCCGCGACCTCGTCCTGGCCCGCGCCGTCGCCGGCCCGCCCGAACTGGCCGCGCGCAACGCCAACTACGTCGGCGGCGACATCGCCTGTGGCGCGTTCGCCGGCCTCCAGACCGTCCTCCGTCCGAAGCTCGCCCGCGTCCCCTACGCCACCGCGCACCCCGCGGTCTTCATCTGCTCCTCCGCGACCCCGCCCGGCCCCGGAGTCCACGGCATGTCCGGCCACCACGCGGCGAAGGCCGTCTGGCGCCGCCTGCGCGCCCGCTGAGCCGAAAGAGCTGGTCAGCGCGGTGACGCGTGGACTACGCTGCGGCGGCCGACGTGGCTGCTGTGGCCACGGCGCACACAGTGGCGGCCTCTGGGGAGGGGCCGTGGGGAGGGAAGTAACGCCGTGGACATCACGACGGAAACCGTGCGGCAGTGTCCCGACTGCGGGCACACCGTGCGGACCGATCACCGCTTCACCGCATGGTGCTCGGAGTGCGAGTGGAACCTCGATCCCGAACCGCCGGACGAGGAGGACCAGGGAAGGATCGACCGGCTTCGGCGCACCCTCGCCCAGCGGCACGGGCAGGAGCTCCACGCGGAGGTGACGTCGGGCGCGACGCTGAAGCCGCACCGCGACACCGCTGCCGTGCTGGCCCAGGCCGTCTCCCTCTGCGTCCACGGCTTCACCGTCGCGCTCGTCGTCGGCGGTGTCCTGCTGGCCACGCTCGGCTGGGGGACCGCCGCCCCGGTGTTCGGCGTACTCCTCCTGCTGCTGGCCGTGCTGCTGCGGCCCCGCTTCGGCGCCCTTCCCGACGACCTGCCGGTGCTGCGCAGGGCCGACGCGCCCCGGCTCTTCGACCTGCTCGACGACATCGCCGCCGTCGCCGGCACGGCGGGCGTGGACACCGTCGTCGTGAGCGCCGCGGCCAACGCGGGCGTGACGACCTACGGCATCCGCCAGCGCCGCCTGCTGGAGATCGGGCTCGGGCTCTGGGAAGTCCTCACGCCCCGGCAGAAGGTCGCCCTGCTCGGCCACGAACTCGGCCACTACGCGAGTGGCGACACGCGCCGCGGCCTGGTCACCTTCAACGCCCTGCGCTCCCTGGCCACCTGGCACTACCTGGTGCGCCGGACCCCCGATCCGACCATCGGCGAGATGTTCGTCAACGCCTGCTACTTCCTGCCCCGCTGCATCGTCCTCGGGCTGCTGATGCTGCTCGACCAGCTCACGCTGCGCGCGGCGCAGCGCGGCGAGTACCTGGCGGACACCGTCGCGGCCAGGGCCGGTTCCACCGAGGCGGCCGTCGAGCTGATGGACCGGCTGCTCGTGGTGGGCTCCGTGGAATCCGCCCTGCGGCGCGAGGCCAACACCCGGCAGATGCGACGGGCCGGTGACACGTCCCATCGGGAGGCATGGCGCGGGCTCTGGGAGCGGCTCGCGGCCCACGCCGAGTCGATTCCTGAGCACGAGATCGAACGGCAGCGACGGCTGAGCGCCCGCCGGGGCCACGCGGTCGACACCACCCACCCGCCGACCCACCTGCGCCGTGCCTGCCTGCTCACCGCCGTGCCGCTCCCGGCGAGCGTCACCGCCGACGACGCACGGCTGGCCGCCGTCGGCGACGAACTGGCCGGGGCACGGGAACTGCTCGCCCGGCGGATCGTGAAGGGCGAGGGCTGAGGAACCACGGGCGGGTGGTGAGAGTGATGACGGGCGCGGTGGCGCCCGCAGCGGCCACCATGGGTGCATGACACAGCCTCACCACCCGGCCATCACCCTCGTCCGCGGCGACATCACCGAGCAGCGCGCCGACGCGATCGTCAACGCCGCCAACTCCTCGCTCCTCGGCGGCGGCGGAGTCGACGGCGCCATCCACCGCAAGGGCGGCCCCGAGATCCTGGCCGCGTGCCGGGCCCTGCGCGCCTCCCACTACGGCAAGGGGCTGCCCACCGGGCAGGCCGTCGCCACCACCGCCGGGCGTCTCGGCGCCGCGCACGTCATCCACACCGTCGGCCCGGTGCACAGCACCTCCGAGGACCGTTCCGAGCTGCTGGCCTCCTGCTACCGCGAATCGCTGCGGGTGGCCGCCGAGTTGGGAGCGCGGACGGTGGCGTTCCCCGCGATCTCGACCGGCGTCTACGGCTGGCCCCTCGACGACGGCGCCCGCATCGCGGTCCGCACGGTCCGTGAGAGCGCCGCGGAGCCGGTCACCGAGGTGCGGTTCGTGCTCTTCGACGAGACGGCGTACGCGGCGTTCGAGACCGCGCTCGCGACCTACGGCTGATCCGGGCGCGCCCCGACGCGGTCGGCCGCCTGGGCCGGAAGCGGATACGCCCGCTCCGGCGGCAGCAGTTCCCGGGCCCCTTCGACGTCGCCGGCCGCCACCGCCCGGTGGATCTCGTGCGCCAGCGGTGTCACGTCACGGATGCCGGTGATCCAGTCGTCCACGTACCGGGCGACCGCCGGCCCCGAGAGCCCGATCTGGATCGCCCGGTGCGGCAGCGGGTTCAGCCGCAGGTCCCGCTCGGGGTCCCACTGGACCCGGACCGGACTCGACCTGAGCGTTTCGCGCCACTGGGCCTCGGTCGCGAAACGGGACCGGTCGAAGTGGCTGACGCAGGCGTGGGAGAGGGCCCACTCGAAACCCTCGCGGCTGATCTCGATCGCCAGCACCCGTTCCTGGTCGGGCTTGGTGGCCCAGCCGCAGCGGTACATCATCCATAGGAACGACGGCTTGATCCACGTCATCCGCGTGCGCTTGAACGGGTCGACGAAGGTCCCCGCCGCCGTCGCCGGGTCCGCGATCCGGGCGGCGTACGCCTGGTACACGGTGATCGTCTCATCGGTGAAGACCGCACGGACCTCGTGCCGGGGGAACTGCTGCATGGTGCGACCCTAGGAGCTGCCGCGGACGTACGGGAACTGGTTTTCGCCCTGGCACGGCGAGGATGGTGTCGGATTCCCGCCAGCCCTGGCGCCGCGCAGGCCTCATCCTGGACGCATGCACACCGACACCGAGCGCTGCGTGCGCGCCGTACGGTCCAAGGACGCGCGGTTCGACGGATGGTTTTTCACCGCCGTGCTGACGACCCGGATCTACTGCCGTCCGAGCTGTCCGGTCGTGCCCCCGAAGGCCGAGAACATGACCTTCTACCCGAGCGCCGCCGCCTGCCAGCAGGCCGGCTTCCGGGCCTGCAAGCGGTGCAGGCCCGACACCAGCCCCGGATCGCCCGAGTGGAACGCGCGCGCCGACGCCGTCGCGCGGGCCATGCGGCTCATCAGGGACGGCGTCGTCGACCGGGAGGGCGTGCCGGGGCTCGCCGCGCGGCTCGGATACTCGGCCCGGCAGGTCGAGCGCCAGCTGCTCGCCGAACTGGGGGCCGGGCCGCTCGCACTGGCCCGGGCGCAGCGCGCCCAGACCGCGCGGCTGCTCATCGAGACGACCCCGCTGCCCATGTCCGAGGTCGCGTTCGCGGCCGGTTTCGCCTCCATCCGCACCTTCAACGACACGGTCCGCGAGGTCTTCGCCCTCGCCCCCGGCGAGCTGCGCGAACGGGCCGGACGCACCCGCGCCGCGTCCTCGGCCCCGCCCACGCCGGGCGTGATCGCGCTCCGGCTCCCGTACCGGGCGCCCCTCGAACCGAGCAACCTCTTCGGTCATCTCGCCGCGACCGGGGTGCCCGGTGTGGAGGAGTGGCGGGACGGCGCGTACCGGCGCACGCTCCGGCTGCCGTACGGGCACGGGATCGTCGCCCTCACCCCGCACCCGGACCACATCGGCTGCCGGCTGTCGATGACCGACCCGCGCGATCTGACCATCGCCATCAGCCGATGCCGGTGGATGCTCGACCTGGACGCCGATCCGGTCGCCGTCGACGACCAGCTGCGGGACGATCCGCTGCTGGCCCCGCTGGTCGACAAGGCGCCCGGGCGGCGTGTGCCGCGCACCGTCGACGCGGCCGAGTTCGCCGTACGGGCCGTGCTCGGCCAGCAGGTCTCCACGGCCGCCGCCCGCACCCACGCGGGCCGGCTGGTCCGGGCGCACGGCGTGCCCGTGGCGGACGCGGAGGGCGGCCTCACCCACCTCTTCCCGGCCTCGGAGGCGCTGGCGGCGCTCGACCCCGAGGCCCTGGCGCTGCCCCGCAGCCGCCGCACGACCCTGACCACACTGGTCGCCGCCCTCGCCGACGGGACGCTGAAACTCGACCCCGGCAGCGACTGGGACCGGGCACGGGCCCACCTCACCGGCCTGCCCGGCTTCGGACCGTGGACCGTCGAGGTCATCGCCATGCGCGCCCTCGGCGACCCCGACGCCTTCCTGCCCACCGATCTCGGCATGCGGCGCGCCGCCGCGGCACTCGGGCTGCCCGCCACCCCCGCCGCGCTCACCGCACGCGCGGCGGCCTGGCGGCCCTGGCGCGCCTACGCCGTCCAGTACCTGTGGGCGTCGGACGACCACCCGATCAACCACCTTCCCGCGTAAGGAAGTCCAGTCATGACCAGCCTCACCACCACCGAGACCGGCAAACGGCAGCACACGGTCGTCGACAGTCCGTACGGCCCGCTGACGCTCGTGGCCACCGACGGCGTGCTGAGCGGCCTCTACATGACCGGCCAGCGGCACCGCCCCGCCGAGGAGACCTTCGGCGACCGCGACGAGACGCCGTTCGGCGAGGCAGTCCGCCAGCTCGAGGCGTACTTCGTCCGCGAACTGACCGACTTCGACCTGCCGATGCACTTCGCGGGCACGCCCTTCCAGCGCCGCGTCTGGGACCTGCTGCGGCACATCCCGTACGGCGAGACCCGCACCTACGGCGAGCTCGCCGAGGAACTGGGCAACCGGGGCGCCTCCCGCGCGGTGGGCCTCGCCAACGGCAAGAACCCGATCGGCATCATCGTGCCCTGCCACCGCGTCATCGGCTCCTCCGGCAGCCTCGTCGGCTACGGCGGCGGACTGGACCGCAAGCAGCGGCTGCTCGCGTTCGAGCGCGGCGCGGCCGACGAAGCGCTCTTCCAGCCGGCCCGGCCCGCTCCTGCCGTCGTCCCCGGCCGGCTCCGCTAGCCGGCCAGCCGCTCCAGCAGCGCGGGCAGCGCCGTCCCGATCGGCTCCCGCACGACCTCGTCGGCCAGTTCGTCGTACGGCGTCGGCTCGGCGTTCACCACGATCAGCCGGGCGCCGTGCTCGGCCGCGACGCCGGCCAGCGACGCGGCCGGCTGCACCTGGAGCGTCGTGCCGACCGCGACGAACACCTCGCACGCCTTGGTGACCGCCATGGCCCGGCCGAGCACCTCCGGGTCCAGCCGCTCACCGAACATGACCGTCGCCGACTTGAGGATGCCGCCGCACACCGTGCACGCCGGGTCCTCCTCCCCGGCCGCGACGCGCGCCAGCGCCTCGTCCATCGGGGAGCGGGCATGGCAGCGGGTGCAGGTCACCGTCCGTGCGGTGCCGTGCAGTTCCAGCACCTTGCGGCCGGGCATCCCGCCGAGCTGGTGCAGCCCGTCCACGTTCTGCGTGATGACCCGCACCGCGACGCCCGGACGGCGGTCGAGCTCGGCCACGGCCCGGTGCGCGGCGTTCGGCTCCGCGTTCCACGTCGCGCTCTCGCGCCGCATGATCCACGAGCGGCGGCGGATGTCGGGATCGGCCATGTAGCAGTCGTACGTGACGAGCTTCTGGGCCTCCGGATCTTGCCGCCAGAGGCCCTGCGGGCCACGGTAGTCGGGGATGCCGGAGTCCGTGGAGACACCGGCGCCGCTCAGGATCGCGACGAGAGTCATGAGCCGAGATTACGCAGGCCACTTCGGCGTTCGCGAACCTTTTCCACAGCACCGGTGCTACCGTCCGATCATGGCGAAGGTTACGGTCACCCTCGACGCCGAACTGGTCGTAGAGGTCATGGTGCTGGCAGGCGTGGGCAGTCCGCAGGACGCGGTCGAACTCGTCGTGCGCGACTACATCGCGCGCGGCCACCGCACGGAGGCGCGGGCGGCCGCACGCGACGAGCCCCGCACGCGGCGCGACATCACGCCTCCGGAACACCACCAGGCGTGACGGCGGTGAACGGCGTCGGCGCGACGCCGGTCCGGCCCCGGACCCGGGCGGCGTCGCCCGCGTAAGCACCGGCCGTCGTCCAGCGCGACCGGGCCGAACCGGTTACCGGCGGGACGGGGCGAACCGGCCCTGACCGGGCGGGCGTCCCGCCCAGGTCACGGCACCGGGCGACGCGCCGGACGGAATTCGTGCTTCACGACCATCTTCGGGGTGCGATGTCGGACGATGGCAGGGTGGCACGCCCTTCGGCGGTGCCGATAGGGTCGGGGCGGCGCGACTGCCTGTTCGATAGCAAGGGATGCAAGGTGACGGACGGAGCAGTTTCTCAGCCCGCGCGGGTACTCGTCGCGGCTGACAAGTTCAAGGGCTCGCTCACGGCCGTGCAGGTCGCCGAGCGGGTCACGGCCGGTCTGCAGCGGATCGTGCCCGGGCTGGCCGTCGAGGCCCTGCCCGTGGCCGACGGCGGCGACGGCACGGTCGCCGCGGCGGTGGCGGCCGGATTCGAACGCCGCGAGGTGCCGGTCACCGGGCCGCGCGGCGAGCCGCTCACCGCGGCGTACGCCCTGCGGGACGGCACCGCCGTCGTCGAGATGGCCGAGGCCTCCGGCCTCCAGCACCTGCCGGCGGGCGTCTTCGCGCCGCTGACCGCGACGACGTACGGCTCCGGGGAGCTGCTGCTCGCCGCGATCGAGGCGGGCGCGCGCACGATCGTCTTCGGCGTCGGCGGCAGCGCGACCACCGACGGCGGGGCCGGGATGCTCGCCGCGCTCGGCGCGCGTCTCCTCGACGCGTCCGGCCGGCCCGTGCCGCCCGGCGGCGGGGGTTTGCGCGAACTGGCCACGGCCGACCTGTCCGGGCTCGACGCCCGCATCAAGGACGTGGACCTGATCCTCGCGAGCGACGTCGACAACCCGCTGACCGGGCCGAAGGGCGCGCCCGCGGTCTACGGTCCGCAGAAGGGCGCCACGCCCGAGGACGTCGCCGTCCTCGACGAGGCCCTCGCGCACTACGCGTCCGTCCTCGGCCCCGACCAGGCGGCCTCGCCCGGCGCGGGCGCGGCGGGCGGTATCGGCTACGGGGCGCTCGTCGCGCTCGGCGCGCGTTTCCGGCCCGGGATCGAGGTCATGCTCGACGTCCTCGGCTTCGCGCCCGCGCTGGCGCGGGCGACCCTCGTCATCACCGGCGAGGGCTCCCTCGACGAGCAGACCCTGCACGGCAAGGCCCCCGCGGGCGTCGCGGCGGCCGCGCGTGCGCGCGGCGTCGAGGTCGTCGCGGTCTGCGGCCGCCTGGCGCTCCCCCCGGAGGCCCTCGGCCGCGCCGGCATCCGCCGCGCCTACGCCCTGACGGCGCTCGAGCCGGACCCGGCGAAGTCGATGGCGGAGGCGGGGCCGCTGCTGGAGCGGGCGGCGGAGTCGATCGCCCGCGACTTCCTGACCTGAGCCGGACGTTCCCCGCGTCGGCACGCCCCCGGGGCGCGGGAGAGCGGGGACGGCGGCCGGTGCCGCCGCCCCCGCTCTCCGGCGGCCCGTCCTGGTTCCTTCGGGCCGGCTCCTTCCCGGGCCGGGTTCTTCGGCTCGGGGACTACTTCAGATAGGGCCCGGCGGCGCCGATCCTCCCCGGGCCGTTCAGGACGTAGACGCGGAGATTGCCCTTGCCGGGGGCGGCGACGGTGAGCTTCCCGTCGCTGACCACCCGTGTGTCGCCGGTGACGGCGTCGGTGTAGGTGCCGTTCGGGATGCCGGTGTAAGCGGCCCCGCCTGTGACAGTGACGAGCGCGAAGCTGTCGGTGGAACCACTCGTGTAGCGCCGCTTGAAGGCCATGTCCCCCTGGATGCCCTCCGTGGAGTACTGGCCCGTCTGCAGGGCCGGGACCGCCCTGCGGATCTCGTTCAGCCGCTGCACGTGCCTGACCAGCGGCTGGGCGAGAGTGCCGGCGACCGTTCCGCTCGCGGACTCGATCCTGGAGAACCCGGACGCCTTGACCTCGCCCGCCACGTGGTCGCCGAAGTAGGCGCGTCCGGTGGTCGCGAGCGGGCAGGTCGGGCCGCAGTCGATCCTCTTGCCCTTCTGGAACTCGATCTCCGAGCCGTAGTAGAGGGTGGGGATGCCCCGGAAGGTCCACATCAGCGACATGTTCTCGGCCCACGCGTCGGTGCCGCCGGCGTAGCGCTCGCTGCTCTTGTTGGGTCCGTAGTCGTGGCTGTCGACGTAGACGACGTTATAGGTGGCGTCGTTGTAGCTGTCGTCGGAGTCCTTGCCGTTGTGGAAGGCGTTGGAGGCGTCACCGAAGTTCATGTGCATGCGCATGTCGATGACGTTCATGCCGGAGAAGCGGCTGTGGTCGGGTGCGTGGTAGCTGTTGCCGTCGAGGAAGGCGTTGCGGGAGGTCGGCTGGTTCCCGGTGCCCAGCTGCTGTTCGTGGTCGTACATCTCGAGCGCGGCCTTCTCGTCGTCCGCGCTGTACTCCTTGCGCTCCTTCCAGGTGAAGAACTGGGCGGAGTGGTTCACGGAGCCGCGGTTCCACTTGTCGTTGACGAAGGCCGCGACCTCCCCGAACACGAAGAAGTTCTTCGCTGCCTCCGCGCCGTGCTGCTGGGTGACGCGCTCCTGGATGGCGGGCAGGAAGCGGCGGTTCCAGGTGGTGCGGGGGATGTGGACGGCGGTGTCCACGCGGAAGCCGTCGACTCCCATGTCGATGTACTTGTTGTAGGCGCCGATCAGATGGTTCTGCACCCGGGCGCTCTCGGTGTTGAAGTCGGCGAGGTCGTCGTGCAGCCAGCAGGAGCGGGAGTCCTCGCCCTCCCAGTTGCCGATCCAGCAGTTGTGGTAGAGCGCCTTCGGGAACATGCCGGAGGTCGGGTTCGGCCACTGGCAGTTGTAGATGCGGTAGCCCTCGGGCGAGGTGTACTGGGTGGGCTTGCCCCAGTCGACGCAGGTGTTGCCGGTGGGCTCGGCGGTCGACCACAGGTCGCCGTTGTAGTACGACTTCCCGGACTTGGGCTCGACGGTCAGGCCGTCGTACTCGAAGCCGTCGTCGCGTTCGTCGTAGTACCAGCTCCACTGGGCGTCGCGGACACCGTAGGCCTTGGGCGTGAACAGGCCCTTGGCGCCCCAGCGGGAGGAGTGGTTGTAGACGACGTCCTGGTAGATCTTCATGCCCTTGGCGTGGGCGGCGTTGATCAGGTCCTGGTACGAGGCCCCCGCCGACTCGAGGCGGGCGTCGACCCGGTAGAAGTCGTAACCGTGGTAGCCGTGGTAGTCGTAGTCCGAGCGGTTCAGGACCACGGGGGTGATCCAGACGGCGGAGAAGCCGAGGCCCTTGATGTAGTCGAGTTTCTCGACCAGGCCCTTGAAGTCACCCCGGAACATGGGGTCGTTGTTCGCGGCGTTCCCGGACTTGGTGTGCTGGCTGCCGCCCCGGTTGTTGGCCGTGTCGCCGTCGTTGAACCGGGCGGTGAGGACGAAGTAGATCGGGTCCTTGCGCGGGTCGGTGCCGAGCGGTTTGCCCGCGGCCGGAGCCGGCGGCCTGCTGCCGGTGGTCGCGATCGCCTCCGCCGAGGCGGGCGACACGTTGCCCGCCGCATCGACGGCCCGCACCGTGTAGGCGTAGGTGGTCCTCTCCTCCAGGTCCGTGTCGGAGAAGACGGTGGAGCCCACGTCGGTCACGACGTCGCCCGTGGTGCCCCCGGTACGGGTGACCTGGTACGTGGTGACGCCCCTGTCGTCGGTGGACGGCTCCCAGGTGAGCACGACGGACACGCCGTCGCCATCGGCGGCCACCCGGGCCGGGACGCTCGGCGCCTCGGTGTCCGGGGCCTCCTGGGCGCACGGATCGTCCGCGTCCGGGGTCACGGTGTTGTTCTCCACGGTGCTCACGCCGGCGGCGAGGGCGTAGTCGGCGCCCCGGTTGTTGTCCCAGGTTCCGTTGCCGTTGTTGAACGCGGCCTTCAGGGACGTGGCCGGACCGAGGTCCACGGTCTGCTTCCACCAGCCCGTGCACGCGGCCCGCATGCCGACACCCGGGACGGCGGTCCAGGCGCCGCCGGCGGGCTGGTAGTGGATGTTGGCGGTGGTCCAGCCGAGGGTCGCCGTGGAGTAGTAGAGCGTGGCCTCGTTGCCCTGCCCCGGCGCGGGCGTCGGGTCGGGGTCATCGCTGCCGGCGCAGGGGTCGGAGTGGGCGACGACGCCGTCCTTGACGGTGATGCTGCCGGTGCCCAGGTCGTAGTTCCCGCCGGCGTTGTTGTCCCACGTGCCCGAACCGTTGTTGAAGGTGGCCTGCAGACCCGCGGCACTGCCGAGGGCGACCGTCTTCTTCACCCAGTCGGTACAGGCGGACTCCATGGCGGCGCCCGGCACCGTGGTCCAGGCTCCTCCGTCGGGTGCGTAGTGCAGGTTGTAGCGGTCCCAGTTCTTCGTCTTCGTGTAGTAGAAGACCGTCGCCGTGTTCTCCGCCGCGGAGGACGGTGCGAACGGGGGCGGCGTGTCGGCGGGCGTCGCGGTCAGCACTCCGGCGATACCGGCGGCGGCCACCACGGCGACCGTCGGGCGCGTGAGCAGCCAGGTGGGGATGCGTTTCATGCTCTCTCCAGGGAAGGCCGCGACGGTGCCGCGGCTGCCGGCTCTCCGGGCGCCGGGAGAAGCGCCCGTCCGGCCGCCTCCCCTGACGCGCTCAGGGCTCCGGCGCGGGATTCCGCGCTGGAAAGGCGAACGGAAATTTTCTGAAACTCCTTACAGCGGCGGCAAGTTACTCGGGCAACCCCGCTCCGTAAAGAGTCCCGGGCACCGGCTTTCTGCCGGCCTTCCCGGTGCACGGGGGCGACCCGCCCCCTCTGCGCGCCGGTCCGCACGTTGTGCCGCCGCACAAGGGGCGGGTCCCGCCGCTGGTCAGACGCAGCGAGTCGCCCCGCAGGCATGGACCCCGACCACTCCCCGGTGCTGATGTTGGCCCCCGAGAGGCGAGCCGACCGTTGGTGAGCCGGACAAGGGGTTGCGTATGGCCGCCGCGCTTGAGGTGCGGGCGCTGTCCGTGGGGTACGGCCCGGTGCGGGCGTTGCGGGACGTGTCCGTCGACGTGCCCGAGGGCGCTGTCGTCGCCGTGCTCGGCGGGAACGGCGCCGGCAAGTCCACCCTGCTGCGGGCGGTGTCACGCACACTGCCGTTCCAGCGTGGGCGGGTCACCGCGGGGACGATCATGTTCGAGGGCCGCGCCCTCCACGGACTCGCCGCCGCCGGCGTCGTGGCCGCCGGGGTCGTGCAGGTCCCCGAGGGCCGGCAGGTCTTCGCACGGATGACCGTGGCGGACAATCTGCGGGCCGGCACACTCGGGGTGCGTGGCCGGCGGGAGTCCGCCGCCGCGCTCGCCCGCGTCCACGAACTGTTCCCCGTACTGGCCGACCGCGCCCACCAGAAGGCCGGTCTGCTGTCCGGCGGCGAGCAGCAGATGCTCGCCATGGGGCGGGCGCTGATGGCCAGGCCGCGCATGCTGCTGCTGGACGAGCCGTCGCTCGGCCTCGCCCCGCTGATGGCGGAGCGGATCGCCGAGACGGTGCAGGAGATCAACGCCGCTGGCACCTCCGTGCTCCTCGTCGAGCAGAACGCGGCGATCGCCCTGCGCCTCGCCTCCTCCGCCTACGTCCTCGACGTCGGCGAGGTCGCGCTCTCCGGGCCCGCCGACGAACTGGCCGCCTCCGACGAGGTCCGGCGCCGCTACCTCGGCGTCGTCGACGAGAGCGCCGCGCAGGACGCCGACAGCGCCCGGCGCGCGGCGCCCACCCTCAGGAGGTGGTCCGCATGAGCACGACGACGACCGTCACCGACGTGGCGCTCACCGTCGAGGACGTCACCGTCCGGTTCGCCGGGCTCACCGCCCTCGACGGGGTCTCGTTCACCGTCGAGCCGGGCAGCGTGCACGCCGTCATCGGACCGAACGGAGCCGGCAAGTCCACCACGTTCAACGTCCTCTCCGGTGTCTACAAGGCGACCGAGGGCCGCGTCCGCTTCGGCGACGACGAGCTCACCGGTCTCCCGCCGCACCGCATCGCCGCCCTCGGCGTGGCCCGTACCTTCCAGAACCTGGCCCTGCCGCCCAGCGCCACGGTCGCCGACAGCCTGCTGCTCGGCCGGCACCGGCTCACCCGCACCGGGTTCGTGGCGGCGGGCCTGCGGCTGCCGTCGGCGGTCCGCGAGGAACGCCGGCACCGCGAACGCGTCGCGGAGATCGCCGAGTTCGTCGGTCTCGCGGACGACCTCCACCGGCGTGCCGGTGAACTCCCCTACGGAAAGCAGAAGCTCGTGGAACTGGGCCGCGCCCTGTGCATGGAGCCGCGGATCCTGCTCCTCGACGAACCCGTCGCGGGCATGACCGCCGACGAACGGCGGCAGACCGCCGCGGTCGTCGCCGGCGTACGCGACAGCCTCGGAATATCGATCGTGCTCGTGGAACATGACATGGGGGTGGTGATGCGGCTCGCGGACGCCGTGACCGTGCTCGACTTCGGACGCCGTATCGCGGGCGGCACGCCCGCCCAGGTGCAGAGTGATCCGGCAGTCGTCCAGGCGTACCTCGGTACGGAGGCCACGCCATGACCACCTTCACCGAACTCCTCCTCGGCGGACTGTCCATCGGCTCCGTCTACGCCATGATCGCCCTCGGCTTCGTCGTGATCTTCAAGGCGACCGAAGTGGTCAACTTCGCCCACGCCTCGCTGCTCCTCGCCGGCGGCTACATCACCGCCGTGCTCCACGACGACCTCGGCTTCTGGCCGGCGCTGGCCGTCGGCATCGCGGGCGCGGCGGTCGTCGGCTCCGCCGTCGACTTCCTGGTCATGCGCCGCTACCGGGGCTCCGACCACAGCGTCCTCGCCATCGTCACGATCGGTGTCGACATCCTCCTCACCACCGAACTCACCCGGATGATCGGCACGGACGTGCTGGCGCTCGGCGACCCGTGGGGCGACCGGGTCGTGAACCTCGGTGAGATCACCATCGCCCAGACGAGGATCGCGGCGTTCGTCGCGGCGGCCCTGCTCATCACGGCCTTCCTGCTGGCCTTCCGCTACACCTCGTGGGGCGTGGCGATGCGGGCGGCGGCCGAGAACCCGCAGACGGCCGCGCTGATGGGCGTACGCCTCGGCCGGGTCTCCATGTCGGCGTGGGCGGTCGCCGGCGCCCTCGCGGCGGTCGCGGCGCTCTTCCTGACCGTCTTCCCGACGCCCGGCCTGGAACGGGCCACGTCGCTCGCCGCCCTCAAGGCGTTCCCCGCGGCGATCCTCGGCGGCCTCGACTCGACGACGGGCGCGCTGGCCGGGGGGCTGATCGTCGGCGTCACGGAGTCGTTCGCGACGGGCTACCAGAGCGAACTGACGTTCCTGGGCGGCGGGATCGGAGACCTCGCCCCGTATCTGGTGATGCTGCTCGTGCTACTCGTGCGGCCGGCCGGACTCTTCGGCACGAAGGAGCTCGCGCGTGTCTGACACCTCCCGCCCGCGCCCGGACGCGGCCGCCGGGCCCACGCCCCCGCCGGAGCCGGCGCAGCCGGCCGAGCCCGCGGCAGCCGTGCCCGCACCGGCAAAGTCCACCCGTGCCCAGTCCGAGCCCGCGCCGGCCAAGGACGCCGCCGCCGTCGCGCGGCCCGCGTGGTCGCGGCTGCGGCCACGGTCCCGCGCGTACGCCTGGGGCCTGCTGTCGGTGCTTCTCCTCGTACTGCCCTTCTACCTCGACCGCTTCTGGCTCCAGGCCGGGCTGTTCGCCATGGCCGCCGCCATCGGGGCCATCGGGCTCAACCTGCTGACCGGTGCGACCGGGCAGCTCTCCATGGGCCACGCCTTCTTCCTCGCCGTCGGCGCGTACGGCTACTCCGTACTGGCCGGCGGGAACGACGTCGAGAGCGGCCACGCGCTCACCGGGCTCGGCCTGCCGACCTGGCTGGCCGCCGTGCTCGCCGTCTGCCTCGCGGGGCTGGCGGGCGGCCTGTTCAGCCCGATCGCGGGCCGGCTGCGCGGGGCGTACCTCGGTATCGCGACCCTCGCGCTGATCTTCGTCGGCCAGCATGTGCTGTTCAACGCCCGTGATCTGACCGGCGGCTTCAACGGCCGGTCGGTGCCCCCGCTCTCCCTCTTCGGGTTCGACTTCGACGACACGGAAGTGCTCGTCGCCGCCGTCCCGTTCCAGTCGATGGAGAAGCTCTGGTACGTCGCGCTCGTCGCGCTCCTCGCCTGCGGGCTCTTCGCCCGCGGCGTGCTCCGCGGCCGGCCCGGCCGGGCGATGAACGCGCTGCGGGACCACCGGATCGCCGCCGGCGTGATGGGTGTGCCGGTCGCCCGCTACCGGGCCTCCGTCTTCGTCCTGTCGTCGATGTACGCGGGCCTCGCCGGCGTCCTGCTCGCCCTGGTCTTCCAGCGGACCGTGCCCGAGTACTTCGGCATGATCCTCTCCCTCGAATACCTGGCCATGATCGTCATCGGCGGTCTCGGCACGGTCGCGGGAGCCGTCGTCGGCGCGGTGTTCGTCTCGCTGCTGCCCCAGGTGCTCACCCGCTGGAGCGACGCCCTGCCCCTGGTCTCCGCACCGGGCACCGGCGGCGTCTCCCCGGGTGAGGCCTCCCGCTATCTGTACGGCGCGGCTGTCGTCGCGGTCGTGCTGTTCCTGCCCGGCGGACTCACCCGCCTCGTTCCGTCCCCTCGGGAGAAGAAATGAAGTCAAGAACGTACGCGGCGGTTCTCGCCGTCCTCGCGCTGACGGTGACGGCCGGCTGCAGCTCCAAGGCCACCACCGGCGACGGTGACACCAAGGGCGCCGGGGGAGTGAAGACCGGGGAGGGCGTCACCGACAAGGCGATCACGCTGGGCGTGCTCACCGACATGACCGGTGTCTACGCGTCGCTCGGCAAGAGCGTCACCCAGGCCCAGCAGCTGTGGGCGAAGCAGACCAACGAGGCCGGCGGCATCTGCGACCGGAAGATCGAACTGACCGTGCGCGACCACGGTTACGACCCGCAGAAGGCGCTCGCCGGCTACACCGAGCTCGAGCCGAAGGTGCTCGGCTTCGCGCAGTTCATCGGCTCGCCGTTCGTCGCGGCCGTGGAGCAGCGCATCGACGGCCAGGACAAGGGGCTGGTCATGCCCCAGGCGTGGTCCGCGAACCTGCTCGGCAGCCCGTACGTCCGGGTCGTCGGCGCGACGTACGACATCGAGACGATCAACGCCGTCGACTACCTGCTCGCCGAGAAGCGCATCGCCAAGGGCGACAAGATCGGGCACGTCTTCTTCGAGGGCGACTACGGCGAGAACGCGCTGGCCGGCTCGAAGTACGCGGCCGAGCAGGCCGGGCTCACCGTCGTCGAGCAGAAGATCAAGCCGACCGACAACGACATGACGGCGCAGGTCGCGGCCCTCAAGAAGGCGGGCGTGAAGGCGATCCTGCTCAGCGCCGGTCCGCGGCAGGCGGCCTCGCTGGCCGGTGTGGCGGCGGCGGGCGGCTTCAACGTGCCGATCGTCGGCAACAACTCCGCGTTCGCGCCGCAGCTCCTGGGCACGCCGGCGGCGCCGGCGCTGACCAAGGACTTCTACATCGCCGCCTCCACGCTCCCCATCGGCGCGCCGGACGCCGGCCCGTCGAAGCTCGCCAAGGAGTACACGGCCGCCTACCCGAAGGACGGCCTCGACAACGGCGTGGTCGCCGGACACACGGCGGCGGCGGTCTTCGGCGAGGCGCTGAAGAAGGCGTGCGCGGACAAGGACCTGACGAGGGAAGGAGTCGGCAAGGCGCTGCTCACGCTGGGCGCGTACGAGAACGGCTTCGGCATCACCCACGACTTCTCCGACCCGAAGGCGCCCTCCACCCGCCAGAGCCTGATCATGAAGCCCGACAAGTCCGTTCCGGGCGGCCTGAAGGTGGTCCGCGAGGCGACGGCCGCGAAGGCGGCGGAGTCCTACAAGCCGTCAGGCGGCTGATCCGACCGGCCACCGCGGGCTCCGGCCCGCACCGCACCCCCTGGCGCACGCCGCCAGGGGGTGCTGCGTTTCCGGGCGGGGCCGGCGCGGGCCGTGTTCGGCGGGTGCAGGAACGCCGTCACTGGGTACCCGCCCCGGTGTGCACGGCCCGCAGGGCACACCCTGCCCGCGGCGGACCGTGCGGATCCGAGCAGGACCACGTAGAACCGTCAGGAGGCGCAATAATGAGCACGGTGAAGGAGACCGTCGAGGTCGAGGTCCCCGTCAGCACCGCCTACAACCAGTGGACCCAGTTCGAGGAGTTCCCGAACTTCATGGAGGGCGTCGAGGAGATCACCCAGCTCGACGACCGCCACAACCACTGGACCACCAAGATCGGGGGAGTGCGGCGCGAGTTCGACACCGAGATCGTCGACCAGCTCCCCGACGAGCGGATCGCGTGGCGCACCGTCACCGGCGACACCAAGCAGCGGGGCATGGTCAGCTTCCAGCGCCTCGACGACACGCACACCCGCGTGGAACTCGTGATGGACGTCGAGCCGGGCGGCATGGCCGAGAAGACCGGTGACATGACCGGCATGATCGACCGGCGGGTGAAGGGCGACATGCGCCGCTTCAAGGAGTACATCGAGCACCGCGGTGGCGAGAGCGGCGCCTGGCGGGGCCGCATCGCGCCCGGAGGATGACCCCCGGCCCATGACCCCGGCCCGTCCGGGGCGTATGCCGTGGCGGGGGCCGTCACCGGTGACCGGTGACGGCCCCCGCGGCTACGCTCCGATCATGGTGCATGTACTGAGCAGCAGGACGTTGCTGAGCCCCACCGATCCGCGGCGCTCCCGCGACTTCTACGGCGGCGCTCTGGGGCTGGCGGTCTACCGCGAATTCGGGACCGGCACGGACCGGGGGACGGTGTACTTCCTCGGCGGCGGGTTCCTCGAGCTCTCCGGCCGCTCCGACGCCCCGCCCTCGCCGGCCGTGCGGCTGTGGCTCCAGGTGCCCGATGTGCGGGCCGCCCACGACGAGCTGCTGGCGCGGGGCGTGGAGATCCTGCGGGAGCCGCTGCGGGAGCCGTGGGGGCTGATCGAGATGTGGATCGCGGACCCGGACGGGGTGCGTATCGCGCTGGTCGAGGTGCCGGCGGACCATCCGCTGCGCTATCGCCCCTGACCGGTGCCTGACCCGGAAACGCCGAGGGGCCCGGAGGCGAATGCCTCTGGGCCCCTCGGCGTGTGTCAGAACCCGCTACGGGATCTGTGCCGCCCGAGCCTCGCGGCTCTCGCGGCGGTTGTCGCGGAACGTGTTCACGCGGCGAGCGGTGGCGAAGAGGGGGATCGTCGCCGCCATCACGATCTGGAGCGCGCAGCCCATCTGCAGCAGCACCTGGCCGCCGGGCGCGTCGAACGCCCACGCAGCCAGCATGCCCATGGCCGCCACGATCCAGGCGAGGACCGCCACCGCGAGGACGCCCCGCGGCTTCGGGTACTCGACCCGGCTCACCATCAGCCACGCGGTGCCGACGACCGCCAGCAGCGTCGCCTCGAACGGCAGCTCGAGCAGCACGATCGAGACGACCGTGAGCGCACCGAACGGCGATGGCATCCCCTGGAAGGTGCCGTCCTTCACGGTGACGCACGAGAAGCGGGCAAGCCGCAGCACCACCGCCAGCAGCACAACGATCGCGCCCACCGCCGCGACCCGCTCGTGCGCGTCGCTCGCGACCATGCCGTACACGAGCACGAAGTACGCGGGGGCCAGGCCGAAGCTGATCAGGTCGGAGAGGTTGTCCAGCTCCGCGCCCATCGGCGACGACCGGAGCTTGCGGGCGACGAGGCCGTCGAACAGGTCGAAGACCGCCGCGCACAGCATCAGTATCACGGCTGTGGCCGCGCTGTTGCGGGCCATGCCCGACTCGTCGCCGGAGAGGTGCGGGATGAGGATGCCGGTGGTGGTGAAGTACACCGCCATGAAGCCGCACGTCGCGTTACCGAGGGTGAGCGTGTCCGCTATCGACAGCCGGAGGGACAGCGGCATTTCCTCCGCGTCGTCGTCCTCGTCCTCCGCGACCCAGTTCGTCGCCTGTGTGTCGGGATCAATCACGGTCAATTCGAGTCACCCCCGCAGTCGTGGTCTGACCGACCTCGACAGCGACGTCGACACCTTCCGGAAGGTAGATGTCAACGCGCGATCCGAAGCGGATCAGTCCGATGCGGTCGCCCTGCTCAACCTTGGTGCCCTGCGGAATGTACGGGACGATCCGCCGCGCGACCGCGCCGGCGATCTGCACCATCTCGATGTCACCGAGCTCGGTGTCGAAGTGCCAGACAACGCGCTCGTTGTTCTCGCTCTCCTTGTTGAACGCGGGGACGAAGCCGCCCGGGATGTGCTCGACCGACGTCACCGTGCCCGCGAGAGGCGCGCGGTTCACGTGGACGTTGAGCGGGCTCATGAAGATCGCGACGCGGGTGCGTCCGTCCTTCCACGGCATGATGCTCTGCACCACACCGTCGGCGGGCGAGATGACCCGGCCGTGTGCGATCTCACGCTCGGGGTCGCGGAAGAACCACAGCATGCCCGCCGCGAGGACGGTGGTGGGCACGGCGATGGCCGCGGCGCGCCGGGAGCGGCGTGAGCGGGCCAGGCTGAGTGCGGCCGTGGCGACGGTCGGCAGGAGCCACGGCGATGCTCCGCGAGCGATGCGCACGCCACGGAGGCTGTCGCGAGGTGCAGAGGTTTGGCTGTGGGGCATGGATGACCTTCGTAGCGGATGATGCCGCGCTGGCAACGGGGACGGCGGCTTTCCCGCGATCGTATCGGTTGCGACCGGCAACTGGGAAAGGCAGAAGCCGAGTCGGCGGCCGGAAGATGATGACAGGGTGTGATCATCTTCCGGCCGTAACCGACCCAAAGGCGACAATCAACCCTGGAATCGGTACTCCTCGAGCAGTCGGCGGCCGATGATCATTTTCTGGATCTCGGCGGTACCTTCGCCGATCAGCAGCATCGGAGCCTCGCGGTAGAGGCGCTCGATCTCGTACTCCTTGGAGAAGCCGTAACCGCCGTGGATGCGGAAGGCGTCCTCGACGACTTCCTTGCAGTATTCGGAGGCGAGGTACTTCGCCATCCCTGCCTCCAGGTCGTTTCGTTCCCCGGAGTCCTTTTTGCGCGCTGCATTGACCATCATCGCATGCGCGGCCTCGACCTTGGTGGCCATCTCGGCGAGCTTGAACTGAATCGCCTGGTGAGCGGCGATCGGCTTGCCGAAAGTGTGACGCTGCTGGGCATAGGAGACACCCAGTTCGAAGGCACGCTGCGCGACACCGCAGCCACGGGCCGCGACATTGACGCGGCCGACCTCGACGCCGTCCATCATTTGGTAAAACCCTCGGCCGGTGGTCCCGCCGAGCACCCGGTCGGCGGGAATCCGCAGGCCGTCCATGATGAGCTCGGTCGTGTCGACGCCCTTGTAGCCCATCTTGTCGATCTTGCCGGGGATGGTGAGGCCGGGGCGGACCTCTCCGAAGCCGGGCTCCTTCTCGACGAGGAAGGTCGTCATCGACTTGTGCGGGGCGGTCCCCTCGGGGTGTCCTTCGTCACTCCGGCACAGCACCGCGACCAGAGTGGACGTGCCGCCGTTCGTCAGCCACATCTTCTGGCCGTTCAGGACGTACTCGTCGCCGTCCTTCACGCCCTTGGACGTGATGGCCGACACATCGGAGCCGAGACCCGGCTCCGACATCGAGAACGCGCCCCGCACCTCGCCCAGCGCCATCCGCGGCAGGAAGGTGTCCTTCTGCTCCTGCGTGCCGTGCTGCTTGAGCATGTACGCCACGATGAAGTGCGTGTTGATGATGCCGGAGACGGACATCCAGCCGCGGGCGATCTCCTCGACGCACAGCGCGTACGTGAGGAGGGACTCACCCAGGCCGCCGTACTCCTCCGGGATCATCAGGCCGAACAGGCCGAGTTCCTTGAGACCGTCGACGATCTCCTGCGGGTACTCGTCCTTGTGCTCCAGCCCGGTCGCGACAGGGATGATCTCCTTGTCGACGAAGTCCCGGACGGTGGACAGGATCTCCTGCTGGACGTCGGTCAGACCTGCGGTCTGGGCGAGTCGGGCCATGACTACTTCTCCTGCTTCGTCTTCGAACTGTCCAGCAGTTCGGGGCGGCCGGGCTGCTCGCCGCCGCGCTCCTTGATGTACGTCTCGGTCGGGACCATCACCTTGCGCCGGAAGACGCAGACGAGGGTGCCGTCCTGCTTGTAGCCCTTGGTCTCGACGTAGACGATCCCGCGGTCGCTCTTCGACTTCGACGGGGTCTTGTCGAGGACCGTCGTCTCGCCGTAGATCGTGTCGCCGTGGAAGGTCGGGGCCACGTGGCGCAGCGACTCGATCTCCAGGTTGGCGATGGCCTTGCCGGAGACGTCCGGCACGGACATGCCGAGCAGCAGCGAGTAGATGTAGTTCCCGACGACGACGTTCCGGCCGAAGTCCGTCGTCTTCTCCGCATAGTTGGTGTCCATGTGGAGCGGGTGGTGGTTCATCGTCAGGAGACAGAAGAGGTGGTCGTCGTATTCGGTGACCGTCTTCCCGGGCCAGTGCTTGTAGACCGCCCCGACCTCGAACTCCTCGTAGGTGCGTCCGAACTGCATCTGCGTCACGCCTCCGGGATCTCGAACTTGCTGGTGCGCTTCATGCCGGCGGCGCGTCCCTTGCCGGAGACGACCAGGGCCATCTTGCGGCTGGCCTCGTCGATCATCTCGTCGCCGAGCATCGCCGAGCCCTTCTTGCCGCCGGCCTCCGACGTGTAGTAGTCGTACGCGTCCAGGATCAGCTCGGCGTGGTCGTAGTCCTCCTGCGAGGGCGAGAAGATCTCGTTGGACGCCTCGACCTGGCCCGGGTGCAGCACCCACTTGCCGTCGAAGCCGAGGGCCGCGGCGCGCTGGGCGACCGCGCGGTAGCCCTCGATGTTGCGGATCTGCAGGTAGGGGCCGTCGATCGCCTGGAGGTTGTTGGCGCGGGCGGCCATCAGGATCTTCATCAGGATGTAGTGGTAGGCGTCGGCCGGGTAGCCGGGCGGCTGCTCGCCGACGACCAGGGACTTCATGTTGATGGAGGCCATGAAGTCGGCCGGGCCGAAGATGATGGTCTCGACGCGCGGCGACGCCTGGGCGATCTCGTTGACGTTGTTCAGGCCCTGGGCGTTCTCGATCTGCGCCTCGATGCCGATCTTGCCGACCTCGAAGCCCATCGTCTTCTCGATCTGCGTGAGCAGCAGGTCCAGCGCGACGACCTGCTGGGCGTCCTGGACCTTCGGCAGCATGATGCAGTCGAGGTTCTGGCCGGCGCCCTCGACGACGGTGACGACGTCGCGGTACGTCCAGTGCGTGGTCCAGTCGTTGACGCGCACGACCCGCGTCTTGCCGGTCCAGTCGCCCTCGTTGAGGAACTTCACGATGGTGTGGCGCGCGTCCGGCTTGGCGAGCGGCGCACACGCGTCCTCGAGGTCCAGGAACACCTGGTCGGCCGGCAGTCCCTGGGCCTTCTCCAGGAAGCGCGGGTTCGAACCCGGCACCGCCAGGCAGGAGCGGCGCGGACGCAGCCGGTTCACAGGGGTAGTCATGCGGGGACCTCCAGAGGGTCGAGCTTGTTCGCTTTACGGATCTCGTCGACGATACGGCCGATGATCTCCGTGATACCGAAGTCCTTCGGGGTGAAGACGGCGGCCACTCCCGCCGCCTTCAGGTCGGTCGCGTCGGCGTTCGGGATGATCCCGCCGACGATCACGGGCACGTCGGCCGCGCCGGCCTCGCGCAGCCGCTCCAGTACGTCCGGCACCAGCTCGGCGTGCGAGCCGGACAGGATCGACAGACCGACGCAGTGCACATCCTCCGCGAGCGCGGCGGAGACGATCTGCTCGGGGGTCAGCCGGATTCCCTGGTAGACCACCTCGAACCCGGCGTCACGGGCCCGTACGGCGATCTGCTCGGCGCCGTTGGAGTGCCCGTCCAGGCCCGGCTTGCCGACCAGCAGCCGCAGCCGGCCCGCGCCCAGTTCGTCCGCGGTGCGCGTCACCTTCTCGCGCACCGCGGCGAGCGGGGTGCCCGCCTCCGCGGTGACAGCCACCGGGGCGCTGCTGACGCCCGTCGGCGCACGGAACTCGCCGAAGACGTCACGCAGCGCCCAGGCCCACTCGCCGGTGGTGACGCCCGCACGCGCACACTCGACGGTGGCCGCCATGAGGTTCTCGGTGCCCGCCGCGGCCTTCTTCAGCGCCGCCAGGGCCTCCGCCGCACGGGACTCGTCACGGCCGGCGCGCCACTCGTGGAGCGCCGCGACGACCCGGGCCTCGTTCGCCGGGTCGACCGTCATGATCGCCGTGTCGAGGTCCGCGGTGAGCGGGTTCTCCTCGGTCGTCTCGTAGATGTTGACGCCGACGATCTTCTCGTCGCCCGCCTCGATCCGGGCGCGCCGCTCGGCGTGCGAGGAGACCAGCCGCGACTTGAGGTAGCCGGACTCGACGGCCGCCATCGCGCCGCCCATCTCCTCGATCCGGTCGATCTCGGCGAGGCACTCCTCGACCAGCGAGCCCACCTTCGCCTCGATGACGTGCGAGCCGGCGAAGATGTCCTCGTACTCCAGCAGGTCGCTCTCGTGCGCCAGCACCTGCTGGATGCGCAGCGACCACTGCTGGTCCCAGGGGCGGGGCAGGCCCAGAGCCTCGTTCCAGGCGGGCAGCTGCACGGCACGGGCGCGGGCGTCCTTGGAGAGCGTCACGGCGAGCATCTCGAGAACGATGCGCTGGACGTTGTTCTCCGGCTGGGCCTCCGTGAGGCCCAGGGAGTTGACCTGGACGCCGTAGCGGAAGCGGCGCTGCTTCTCGTTCTCGATGCCGTACCGCTCGCGGGTGATCCTGTCCCAGATGCGGCCGAAGGCGCGCATCTTGCACATCTCCTCGACGAAGCGGACGCCCGCGTTCACGAAGAAGGAGATCCGGGCGACGACGTCGCCGAACTTCTCGGCCGGCACCTGGCCCGAGTCGCGCACCGCGTCGAGGACGGCGATCGCGGTGGACATCGCGTACGCGATCTCCTGCACCGGCGTGGCCCCGGCCTCCTGCAGGTGGTAGCTGCAGATGTTGATCGGGTTCCACTTGGGGATGTTGGCCACCGTGTACGTGATCATGTCGGTGGTCAGGCGCAGCGAAGGACCGGGCGGGAAGACGTGCGTCCCGCGCGACAGGTACTCCTTGACGATGTCGTTCTGGGTCGTGCCCTGGAGCTTGGTGGTGTCTGCTCCCTGCTCCTCCGCGACCACCTGGTACATCGCCAGCAGCCACATGGCCGTGGCGTTGATGGTCATGGAGGTGTTCATCTGCTCCAGGGGGATGTCCTGGAACAGTCGGCGCATGTCGCCCAGATGGGAGACCGGCACACCGACCCGGCCGACCTCGCCGCGGGCGAGGATGTGGTCGGGGTCGTAACCGGTCTGGGTCGGCAGGTCGAAGGCCACCGACAGACCCGTCTGGCCCTTGGCGAGATTGCGCCGGTACAGCTCGTTGGACGCCTCGGCCGTGGAGTGGCCGGCGTACGTCCGCATGAGCCAGGGCCGGTCCTTCTTGCGCTCTGTCATCTGGGAACCTCAGACTCCTCAGACGTTCCGGAAGCGGTTGATGGCGTCGATGTGCTTCTCGCGCATCTCCGGGTCGCTGACGCCGAGGCCCTCCTGCGGGGCGAGCGCGAGGACGCCGACCTTGCCCTGGTGCAGGTTGCGGTGCACGTCGTACGCGGCCTGGCCGGTCTCCTCCAGGGAGTAGACCTTCGACAGCGTCGGGTGGATCTTGCCCTTGGCGATGAGGCGGTTGGCCTCCCACGCCTCGCGGTAGTTCGCGAAGTGCGAGCCGATGATCCGCTTCAGCGACATCCACAGGTAGCGGTTGTCGTACTCGTGCATGTAGCCCGAGGTCGAGGCGCAGGTGGTGATGGTGCCGCCCTTGCGGGTGACGTACACGGAGGCGCCGAAGGTCTCGCGGCCCGGGTGCTCGAAGACGATGTCGATGTCCTCGCCGCCGGTGAGCTCGCGGATGCGCTTGCCGAAGCGCTTCCACTCCTTGGGGTCCTGGGTGTGCTCGTCCTTCCAGAACTTGTAGCCCTCGGCGTTGCGGTCGATGATCGCGTCGGCGCCCATGGACCGGCAGATGTCCGCCTTCTGGTCGCTGGAGACGACACAGATCGGGTTGGCGCCGCCGGCCAGCGCGAACTGCGTGGCGTACGAGCCGAGTCCGCCGCTCGCGCCCCAGATGAGGACGTTGTCGCCCTGCTTCATCCCGGCGCCGTTGCGGGAGACCAGCTGGCGGTACGCGGTGGAGTTGACCAGGCCGGGGGCCGCCGCCTCCTCCCAGCTGAGGTGCTTCGGCTTCGGCATCAGCTGGTTCGACTTGACGAGCGCGATCTCCGCCAGGCCGCCGAAGTTGGTCTCGAAGCCCCAGATGCGCTGCTCGGGGTCGAGCATCGTGTCGTTGTGGCCGTCCGAGGACTCCAGCTCGACCGAGAGACAGTGCGCGACGACCTCGTCGCCCGGGTTCCAGGCGTTGACGCCGGGGCCGGTGCGCAGGACGACGCCCGCGAGGTCCGAGCCGATGACGTGGTACGGCAGGTCGTGGCGCTTGGTGAGCTCGGACAGCCGTCCGTAGCGCTCCAGGAACCCGAAGGTGGACAGCGGCTCGAAGATCGAGGTCCACACGGAGTTGTAGTTGACGGAGGAGGCCATCACGGCCACCAGCGCCTCGCCCGGACCGAGTTCCGGCACCGGCACGTCGTCCAGGTGGATCGACTTGCGCGGGTCCTTCTCGCGGGTCTCGAGGCCGGCGAACATCTCCGTCTCGTCCTTGTGCACGGTGATCGCGCGGTACGACTCGGGGAGCTTCAGTGCGGCGAAGTCGGCCGACGTGGATTCCGTCGACTGGATCGCGTCCAGGATTTCCTTCACGGTGTTGCCTCCGGCGGGAAGCGTCCATGCGCGGACGCTGAGGGGTACGTCGGGGTGGTGCTCTGTGGAGGTGTGCCGTCGGTTCGGCGGTGGTGCTGCTGTGGCAGCGCTGTGGTGGGCGCTTGAAGGTGCCTGTGACGCAGGCGTCCGGGCGGGCAGCCACGAGGGTTGCTGGGACAGCCGGCGTACGAGTGTTCTCTGCACGCCGGCCGCCCGGACACTCTCAACGTATGGCACGCCGTGCCAGGTCGCAAGACACTCCGTGCCAAGAATTTCTCTCAGATGCAATCTGTGCGACACATATGAGCGATGATCGATCGAAACGCTGCACAAAACGGCTGAGGGCCGCCCGAATCGGGCGGCCCTCAGCCGGGTGGGTGGTGCCGGTCAGGACTGCTTGAGCGCCTGCTCGATCGTCCGCATGACCTCGCTCAGCGGTGCGTCCGTGCGTGCCACGGCCACCAGCACCTCGCCCTGGGCGCGGGCCGTCGCGACCGGTTCCTGGGCCGTCGCGTCGGCCACGACCGCCGCGTGCTTGCGGCCGGCCCCTATCCCGGACCCGAAGGTGTCGCGGACGATGGCGAACGCGTGGTCGAGCTGGGTCTCCACGTCGCCCTGCCCGCCGGCCCGCAGCCAGCGGCGCAGCACATGGTTGTGCGCGGTGACCACCGCGGACGCGGCGACCTCCGCGAGCAGCGGGTCGTCGTTGCCGTCGTGGTGGTCGCGCTCGTCGAAGTGGCCCAGCAGATAGCGCGTGAACAGCCGCTCGTAACGGGCCACGGAGGCGATCTCGCGCTCCCGCAGCGTCGGCACCTCGCGGGTCAGCCGGTAGCGCTCGACGGAGACGGCGGGGGAGGAGGCGTACATCCGCATGACCTCCTTGATCCCCCGGCAGACCGTGTCCAGCGGATGCTCGTGGGGCGGAGCCGCGTTCAGCACCGCCTCCGCACGGACCAGCGTGTCGTCGTGGTCCGGGAAGATCGCCTCTTCCTTGGAGCGGAAGTGCCGGAAGAACGTACGCCGTGCCACGCCCGCCGCCGCGGCGATCTCGTCGACCGTCGTCGCCTCGTAGCCCTTGGTCGCGAACAACTCCATCGCCGCCGCGGCCAGTTCGCGGCGCATCTTCAGGCGCTGCGCGGCGGCGCGGGAGCCCGCGGGGCTCTCCGGAACGTCGGTCGGGGCACCGGCGCGGCCGGTGCGGCGGGAGATGTCAGCGGGCTGGGGCATGA
This sequence comes from Streptomyces sp. NPDC002835, assembly GCF_053591995.1. NCBI lineage: Bacteria > Bacillati > Actinomycetota > Actinomycetes > Kitasatosporales > Streptomycetaceae > Streptomyces > Streptomyces sp. NPDC002835. The sequence continues at coordinate 60,766 of NZ_JBSFUW010000015.1, forward strand.
TCTGAACGTACTGCATCCGCTCGGCCGGATGCGCCTGCGGGCCGCCGCCCGCCTCGCCCGGAGCAGGGGACGGGCCGCCCGGACCGAGCAGCCCGCCCCACCCTGCGTCGACCTCAGCGCCGGGCATATTCGCGGAAGCCGCGCCCCGTCTTACGGCCGAGGCACCCCGCGGCGACCAGGTGCTCCAGCAGCGGCGCAGGCGCGAGGCCCGGGTCGCGGAACTCGCGGTGCAGCACCTTCTCGATGGCGAGCGAGACGTCGAGGCCGACCACGTCGAGGAGCTCGAAGGGGCCCATCGGGTAGCCGCCGCCGAGCTTCATCGCGGCGTCGATGTCGTCGAGGGTCGCGTAGTGCTGCTCGACCATCTTGATCGCGTTGTTGAGGTACGGGAAGAGCAGCGCGTTCACGATGAAGCCCGCCCGGTCGCCGCAGTCCACCGGGTGCTTCTTGATCTTCGCCGTGACCTCGCGGACCGTGGCGTGCACATCGTCCGAGGTGAGGACGGTGCGGACCACCTCGACCAGCTTCATCGCCGGGGCCGGGTTGAAGAAGTGCATACCGATGACGTCCTGCGGGCGCGAGGTGGCGCGGGCGCAGGCGACGACGGACAGCGAGGAGGTGGTGGTGGCGAGCACCGCACCGGGCTTGCAGACCTTGTCGAAGGTGGCGAAGAGCTGCTGCTTGATCTCCAGGTCCTCGGCCACCGCCTCCAGCGCCAGGTCGACCTCGGCGAACGCGTCCAGCGAACCGGCCGGGGCGATACGGGCGAGGGTGGCCTCGCGGGCCTCCTCGGTCATCCGGCCCTTGGCGACCGAGCGGGCCAGCGACTTGCCGATGCGGGCCTTGGCCACGTCGGCCTTCTCCAGGCTGCGGGCGGCGAGCACCACGTCGTAACCGGCCTTGGCGAAGACCTCCGCGATGCCGCTCGCCATGGTGCCGGAGCCGGCCACGCCGACCGAGCGGATCTCACGGCCGGCGGCCGCCCCGTCGGCCGGCCGCGGGGTGAGCGCGTCGTCCACGGTGTCGGCGCTGCCGGGCGCGGCGTAGGTGTAGAAACCGCGGCCCGCCTTGCGGCCCGTCAGCCCGGCCTCGCTGAGCTGCTTGAGAATGGGCGCCGGGGCGTGCAGCCGGTCCTGCGACTCCGCGTACATCGCGTCCAGGACGGTGCGGGCGGTGTCGATGCCGATCAGGTCGAGCAGCGCGAGGGGCCCCATGGGCAGCCCGCAGCCCAGCTTCATCGCCGCGTCGATGTCCTCGCGGGAGGCGTAGCGCGACTCGTACATCGCCGCCGCCTGGTTGAGGTAGCCGAACAGCAGGCCGTCCGCGACGAATCCGGGACGGTCGCCGATCGCGACGGGCGTCTTGCCGAGCTCCCGGGCGAGCGCCGTGACGGCCTCCACGGCGGCCGGGGCGGTCAGCACGGAGGAGGCCACCTCGACGAGCTTCATCGCCGGCGCCGGGTTGAAGAAGTGCAGCCCGAGCACGCGCTCCGGGTGCTCGGAGTCGGCCGCGAGGCGGGTCACCGAGAGGGCGTTGGTGCCGGTCGCGATGATCGTGTCCGGGCGGACGACGGCGTCGAGATCCCGGAAGACCTGCTGCTTGGCCTCGTACGACTCGGGCACGACCTCGATGACCAGATCGGCCTCCGCGGCGGCCTGCGGGTCGGAGAAGGTGCGGAAGCGGGCGAGGATGTTGCGGCGCTCCTCCTCGGTGATCCGCTCGCGCTCCACGGCGCGGGCGGTGGAGGCCTCGAGCGCGACGACGGCCCGGCGGGCGGCGGCGTCGCTGACGTCGATGCCGATGACCTCACGGCCGGCGCGGGCCAGGACCTCGGCGATGCCGGTGCCCATGGTGCCGAGGCCGACGACGGCAATGGTGTGGAGAGGGGTGTCCATCACGGGACTCCAGGGATGAGTGACGACTGAATGAGGAGCGCGCGGCAGGGCGGAATGCAGGGAACGCCGCAGGCGCGGGGGGCCGCACGCCGGGAGGGCGCACGGCGCGCGGGAACCGCGAGTCGTGTTACTGGGCCGACGGGCCTGTCCCTGGCCGCGCCGTACTTCGTGCTTCGTCGTGTCTGAACACCAACGAGGCCGAACCGACAAACCTCTCGGCGGCTGCGTCACCAGGCCACCGGGAGCGCGGGGGTTACCCGCTCACCTGAGATTAACTCGCGGGTAACGAGCGCGCCAGCCCCCGGCCGGGACGCATTCCTGTGATCTGGATCGCTCGCGCCCGCCCCGTGGATACCCTTCCGTCATGAACGAGGAGTTACGGTCGCTCGCGGTCCGGCTGCGTGACGAGGCGGGCGGCGGGCCCGCGTACGAACGGCTGCTGACCACCGCCGACCACGACGAACTCGCCGCCGTCCTCACCGAGTCCGGCCGCCCCCTGTGGGCGCGCGAACTCGCCGCCTTCCGGCTCGGCTGCGCCGGCGACCGCCGCGCCTTCGAGTCGCTGGTCCTGCTCCTCAACCACCGCGACCCCGAGCGCTGCGTCTCCGCGGCCCACGCGCTCACCGAACTCGGCGACCCCCGCACGCCCCGCGCCGCCGCCGCGCTCGCCACCAACGAACTCCGCGTCGCCTACGCCCTGGTTCCGGTGCGGCTGCTCGCCCGGCTGCGCGCACCGGAGTCCGTCCCGGCCCTGATCACGGTCCTCGGCCGCCGGCTCGTCCCCGGGGACCCGCACTGGCGGGTGGCGCTGGCCTGCGTCGAGGGGCTGGGCGCGCTGGGCGACCGGCGGGCCGCCGAGGCCGTACGGGCGGCGCTGCCGCACCCGCGACTGTCGGCGGCGGCGCACGCGGCGCTGGCGCGGCTGGAGGCGTGAGGGGACGTCCGGCCGCCGTCACGCAGTCAGGCGGCGGACGTACCTGACCTCCGGGACGAGTTCCCCGTCCGCCTCGAAGGGCTCCTCCGTGCCGTCCGGGGTGAAGCCCGCGCGTTCGTAGAAGCGGCGGGCGCGGGCGTTGTCCTTGAGGACCCACAGGAGCATCTCCTCGAAGCCGGCGGCTCTCGCGCGGCCCGTCAGCTCGGCCATCAGGGCGTGGCCCACGCCGGAGGAGATGCGTTCCGGGCGGACGTAGATCGCGTAGAGCTCGCACGCCCCCGGGCGCCTGGCGCCGTCCTTGTCGCGCAGCGGGCCGAAGCAGCCCCAGCCGACCACCTCGCCGTCCCACTCGGCGACCACGTTGCTCACGCCGGCGTCCGCGCCGTCCGCCAGGAGGGAGCGGCGGCGTTCGGCCGCGTCGTCCGCCGGGTCCATCGCGTCCAGGTACGACTGGGGCATCAGCCCGGTGTAGGCGAACCGCCAGCCGCCCACCCTGATCGAGGCGACCGCGTCGCAGTCGCCGATCGTCATGTCCCTCACCCGCATGGTCATCGCTGCGTGGCCTCCCCTCCGTGCCGCCAGAAGGCACCACACTGCCTGCCGAGGTCCGTCGACGCTACTGGAATCGGTGTCAGAGCAGCGTCAGTTGGGTCGGTTCCGGCCTCTGAGCCTCCGCGGGCGCGGGCAGCCGGCGGTGGTCGCCCCGGTCGGCGGGGCCGATGCCGAACTCGGTGGCCAGCTCGTGCACATGACGGGTGATCCGGCGCTGGTACCACTTGGGCGCGTACGCGCCCTCCGCGTACAGCCGCTCGTACCGCGCCACCAGCTGCGGATGGTGTTCGCGCAGCCAGGCCATGAACCACTCGCGGGCGCCGGGGCGCAGGTGGAGCACGAGCGGGGTGACGGAGGTCGCGCCCGCGGCGGCGATCGTCCGGACCGTGGCCCGCAGCTGGTCGGGGTGGTCGCCGAGGAACGGGATGACCGGCGCCATCAGGACGCCGCAGCCGATGCCGTGCTCGGTGAGGGTGCGCACGACGTCCAGGCGGCGCTCGGGGGACGGGGTGCCCGGTTCGACGGTGCGCCACAGCTCGCGGTCGGTGAAGCCGACGGAGACGGAGATGCCGACGTCGGTGACGTCCGCGGCCTGGACCAGCAGATCCAGGTCGCGCAGGATCAGCGTGCCCTTGGTCAGGATCGAGAACGGGTTGGCGTGGTCGCGCAGGGCCGAGATGATCCCCGGCATCAGCCGGTAGCGGCCCTCCGCCCGCTGGTAGCAGTCGACGTTGGTGCCCATGGCGATGTGCGCCCCCTGCCACCGGCGCGAGGCCAGCTGGCGGCGCAGCAGCTCGGGGGCGTTGACCTTGACGACGATCTGGGAGTCGAAGCCGAGCCCGGTGTCCAGGTCCAGATAGCTGTGGGTCTTGCGGGCGAAGCAGTACACACAGGCGTGGGTGCAGCCCCGGTAGGGATTGACCGTCCATTCGAACGGCATCCGTGACGCGCCCGGCACCCGGTTCAGGATCGAACGGGCCCGGACCTCGTGGAAGGTGATGCCCCGGAACTCGGGGGTGTCGAAGGTCCGGGTGGTGACCGCGGACGTACCGAACAGGGCGGATTCGCCGGGCGGGGCGGGGCCGTCGGCCAGATTGTCCCAGCGCATGGGTGCCTCCTCGTTCGCACTGACCCCAGAATAGAACACCTGTTCCCATGATCGCCGCAAGCGCGATTTGGGGGCCCGTGCCGGAGGTGGTTGGCTAGCGGCGTCCCGCTGGAGCGAGTGATGGAGGAGCAACTACATGGCGCAGGTCGAGGCCACCACGGAACGGATCGTCGCGGCGGACGCGGAGACGGTGTTCGATGCCGTGGCCGATTACGAGAACACCCGTGCGAAGCTCCTGACCGAGCACTTCAGCGAGTACGAGGTCCGCGAGGGCGGCGACGGGGAGGGCACCCTCGTCCACTGGAAGCTCCAGGCGACGAGCAAGCGCGTCCGCGACTGCCTGCTCGAGGTGAGCGAGCCCACCGACGGCCGCCTCGTCGAGAAGGACCGGAACTCCTCCATGGTCACCACCTGGACGGTCACCCCGGCCGGCGAGGGCAAGTGCAAGGTGGTCGTCACCACCGTCTGGAACGGCGCGGGCGGCATCGGCGGCTTCTTCGAGAAGACCTTCGCCCCGAAGGGGCTCGGCCGCATCTACGACGGTGTGCTGGCCAACCTCGCCGCGAACATGGAGAAGTAACCTCACCGGTTCGAGTGGTCTTTCCCGCCGTCCCGACGTGCGCCCGGCGCACCCCCGCGTGCGCCGGGCGGGCGGGAAAGCCCCTGGTGAGCGCCTCAAATGCGCCGTTTCCAGGGGCTGTTGAGGCCCCTCTCGAACGCCTGGCCGGGGTCGTGCCCGACTTGCTCCCCCTTCGCGTGCAATGCGAAGAATGACGCCGCACAGCGCGACGAGCGGTGCGTCGAGGGGAGACGGACGTGGGCGGCATCACTCTGGTCAAGGACGAGCAGGCCGCAGCGGCCGCCACGGCCACCGGCCCTGCCGGCCCGCCGCCGCCCGCCGAGGGCACGGCCGCCGCGCCGCTGAGCCCCCGCCGCGTACGGCTCGTCTTCCTGAGCCTGATGCTCGCGCTGCTGCTCGCCGCGCTCGAGCAGATGATCGTCGCCACCGCCCTGCCGAAGATCGTCGGCGACCTCCAGGGCCTCGACCGGATGCCGTGGGCGATCACCGCCTATCTGCTCACCGCCACCGTCGGGCTGCCGATCTACGGCAAACTCGGCGACCTCTACGGACGCAAGGGTGTCTTCCAGTTCGCCATCGTCGTCTTCGTCGCCGGCTCCGCGCTCGCCGGCTGGTCGCGCACCATGAACGAGCTGATCGCATTCCGCGCCGTCCAGGGCGTCGGCGCCGGCGGGCTCATGATCGGTGTGCAGGCGATCATCGCCGACATCGTCCCGCCCCGTGAACGCGGCCGCTTCATGGGCATGATCGGCGCCGCCTTCGGGCTCGCCTCCGTCGCCGGACCGCTGCTCGGCGGCTTCTTCACCGACCATGTCTCCTGGCGCTGGTGCTTCTACTTCAACGTCCCCTTCGGCCTGATCACCCTGATCGTGGTCAGCGCGGTGCTGAAACTGCCGAAGCCCCGGATGCGGGCCCGGCTCGACGTCATGGGCGCGCTGTTCCTCGCCGCCGCCTCCACCTGCCTGGTCCTGCTGACCAGTTGGGGCGGCACCGAGCACGCGTGGGGCTCGCGCGTCATCATCGGGCTCGGCGCCGGAGCGCTGGCGACCACCGTGCTCTTCCTGCTCGTCGAGCGCTTCGCGCCCGAACCCGTCATCCCGCTGCGCCTGTTCCGCGACTCCGTCTTCAACATCACCTCGCTCGTCGGCGCGGTCGTCGGCGTCGCGCTGTTCGGCGCGGCAAGCTATCTGCCCACCTTCCTCCAGATGGTCGACGGGGCGAGCGCCACCGAGTCCGGCCTGCTGATGCTGCCCATGATGGGCGGAATCGTCGTCGCCTCGATCCTCTCCGGACAACTGATCAGCCGCACCGGCCGCTACAAGGTCTATCCGGTGCTCGGCTGCGCCCTCGCCGCCGCCGGGATGTGGCTGCTCTCCCGGCTGGAGACGGACACCCCGCGGCTGGAGTACAGCATCTGGCAGGCGGCGCTCGGCGTGGGCATCGGCCTGGTGATGCCGGTGCTGATCCTCGCCGTGCAGAACGCGGTGCCGCCCGCCGACCTCGGCACCGCCACCAGCGCCAACAACTACTTCCGCCAGATCGGCGGCAGCGTCGGCGCCGCCGTCTTCGGCACCCTCTTCGCCGACCGGCTCACCGGCGCGCTCGCCGACCGCCTGCCCGCCGGGGCCGGGCTGCCCGATCCGTCCTCCGTCACGCCGCAGGCGGTGCACGCCATGCCGCCCGCGCTGCGCGACGGATACATCCAGGCGTACGCGGACGCGATGCCCCGGATCTTCCTCTACCTCGTGCCGGTGCTCGTACTCGGCCTGTTCATCGCCTTCTTCCTCAAGGAGAGACCGCTGGTGTCCCACAACGCCTCCGCCGAGTCCACCGCCGTCCCGCACGCGCGGACCGCACCGGCCGCCTCCTTCCGGGCGGCGGCCACGTCGTACCTCGCAGGCGTGCCGGTCTGCGGCACCGTCCAGCACCACGACGGCAGCAGCGTTCCGCGCGCGGCCCTCACCCTCATCGACGTTCAGGGGGCCCAGATCGGCCGGGGCGCGAGCGGCGAGGACGGCCGGTACGCGCTGAGCGTCCCCGGCCCCGGCTCCTATGTGCTGATCGCGGCGGCCGGCGGGCACCAGCCGCAGGCCGTCACCGTCACCGTCGGTGAACGGCCCGTCGACCTCGACGTCGTACTCGGCGGGGCCGGCCGGCTGGCCGGCGCCGTGCTCACGGCCGACGGCAGCCCCGTACGGGACGCGGCCGTCACCCTCACCGATGTGCGCGGCGAGGTCGTGGCCACCACCCGCAGCGGACGGGAGGGCGGTTATGTGATGTCGGACCTGGTGGCGGGGGAGTACACCCTGGCCGCGAGCGCCCCCGCCTTCCGGCCGTCCGCCCACCCCGTGAGCGTGCAGCCGTCCCGGGAGACCCGGCAGGACATCGAACTGGCCGGCGGCGCCGTGCTGCGCGGGACCGTACGCGCCGGGGACGGCCGGCCGGTCGACGACGCACGCGTCACGCTGCTGGACGCGGCGGGCAATGTCTTCGACACGCTCACCACCGGGCCGGACGGCACATTCCGCTTCGTGGACCTGTCGTCGGGCGAGTACACGGTCATCGCCTCCGGCTATCCGCCGGTCGCGACCGTGCTCCAGGTCGCGGGCGGCGGGCGGACCGAGCGGGACGTCCAGCTCGGGCACGCCGACTGACGCGGCCGCCCGCGGAGACGGGGGTGCGCCGGTCCGGCGCGTCATGTGCCGTGCACCACCGGCGGATTGGGCGTGCGCCGGTTTCACTCCGGCGCACGACCTCTTCCGTGAATGCCCGGCGCACGACGCCGAACCGGTCGTACGGTGGACAGCGGGCCGCCATCCGGGCGGCGGGGAAGGAGCGATCCACCCATGGACAGCGGTGCTCCGCCGGAGTCGCCACAGCAGCGGCGAGCCGTGGCCGGCCGGATTCCGCTTGCCGTGGTCGTTGTGGACGGCGACGGCCTCGTCTCGCACTGGTCCACCGGCGCCCGCAGGCTCTTCGGCCCGGGCCGGGCGGACGCCGTCGGGCGCCCCGCCGTCGAACTGCTCCCCGTCTCCGGGGTGCTGGCCGGCGACGAGGGCCACGAGCCCTGGGACGGCTACAGCGGGGCCGGACACGGACTCGAGGCGTGTCTGGGCGGCCTCACCGCCTACCCGACGGCCGGCCGCGCCCGGCTCTCCGAGCCGGGGCAGGAGCGGCTCGACGTGCTGTGGTGGGCGTACCCCATGGTCGGCCCGGGCGAGGAGCGGCTGCTCGTGCTGGCGGCGGACGCCCGGCGGCTGCGCGCCGACGACGAGAGCGCCGAGCGGATCGCGCCGGGCTTCGCCCTGCACACCGAGTTCCCCGGCGCCGACGAACTGGCCCGCGCCCTGCCCGAGATCCTGCCGAGCATGAGCGTCCGGGACTCGACGCGGATCGTCGCCCAGATACTCGAACTCGGCTACCCGGTCCTGGAGTTCAGCCACCACGACCGGGTGCCCGTCACCCCCGACTGGGGTGTGCCGCGGCGGGCCGGGCGCCGCGCGCGCCGGCCGGCCGCCGAGGCCGGACACCCCGTCGTCGCCGCCGACTTCGCACAGGACCTCGAATACGCGGCGGTGCGCGAGCGGCTGGAGTTCCTCAACGAGGTCAGCGGACGCATCGGCTCCTCGCTCGACCTCGCCCGTACGATCCGGGAGGTCAGCGCCGCCGTCGTACCCCGCTTCAGCGACGTCGCCTGCACCTATCTGCGCGAGGAGGTCGTCGCCGGCGAGGGGCTCTGCGACGGGGACCCCGACGCGACGACGCTGTGGCACCGGGTCGCCTTCGAGCACGTCGACGAGCCGGGCCGGTGGGACGACGTCGTGCCCGTCGGCGAGTCCATGCCGTTCCCCGCCCACACGCCCTTCTTCCAGTGCATGATCACCGGCGAACCGGTGCTGGTGCCCCGGCTCACCGAGGAGATGGGCACCGCCATGGCCGAGCAGTTCGACAAGCGCGACATGCGGCCGCTGATCAACGGCCGCTCCATGCTCATCGCACCGCTCAAGGCACGCAACGTCGTCCTCGGCTGCATGATCCTGCTGCGCCACCCCGAACGCCCTCTGTTCAACGACATGGACCGGGTCACCGGCGCCGAACTCGCCGCGCGGGCCGGGCTCGTCATCGACAACGCCCGGATGTACACGTACCAGGAGAACGTCGCCGAGACCCTCCAGGACTCGATGCTGCCGCAGGTCACCCCGCGGATGGCCGGCTGCGACACGGCGACCCGCTATCTGCCGGGCACCTTCCTCGGCAAGGTCGGCGGCGACTGGTTCGACACCGTCAAACTCCCCGGCTCACGCACCGCGCTCGTCGTCGGCGACGTCATGGGCCACGGCCTCGACTCGGCCGCCATGATGGGCCAGCTGCGCACCGCCGTGCAGACGCTGGCGGCGCTCGACCTGCCGCCCGCGCAACTGCTGCGCCACCTCGACGACCTGGCCCAGCGCCTCGGCGAGCACTACCTCGCCACCTGTCTGTACGCGGTCTACGACCCGGTCGCCGGCGAACTCCGGCTCGCGAACGCGGGCCATGTGCCGCCCGTCCTCGTCCGCGCCGCCGACGGGCGCAGCGAACTGCTGGAGCTGCCCACCGGCGCGCCGATCGGCGTAGGCGGCGTGCCCTTCGAGAGCATCCGTGTGCCGGTGTCGCCGGGCGACCGGCTCGTCATGTGCACCGACGGCCTGGTCGAGATGCGGGGCGAGGACATCGGCGTCGGGCTGGCCACACTCTGCGAGTCCGCCGCCCACCCGGCCGCCTCCATGGACGACGCCTGCGACGCGATCATCCGGGCGCTGGGCGCCAAGGGCGGCCGCCGGGACGACGTGGCCCTTCTGATGGCCCGCCTCAGCGGCATCGCCCCGGAGTCCGTCGCGACCTGGGAGCTCGGCCTCGAACCGCGCGAGGCGCCCAGGGCGCGCCGCCTGGTGCGGGACCAGCTCGCCGCCTGGGGGCTCGACGCGCTGACGGAGAACGCCGAACTGCTGGCCGGCGAGGTCGTGGCCAACGCCGTACGGCACTCGGGCGGCCACCGGGCCGAACTGCGGCTCGTACGCGCCGAGTCGCTGCTCTTCGAGGTGGCGGACGACGACCACACGCTGCCGACCCTGCTGGACGCCCGCCCGGACGCCGAGCGGGGACGGGGACTGAGAGTGGTGAGCAGCCTGGCCGGCGCATGGGGCACCAGCCGCACGGCGGACGGCAAGACGGTCTGGTTCGAACTCGCCCTCCCGTAAGGCGCCGGCCGGCGCGGTCGTAGGCTTGGTGGCCATGTGGCCTGGACAGCAGAACCCGGACGGCGGGCAGCAACCGCACCACCCGCAGCCCGGTCCCGGCCCCCAGGGGGCGCCGGGCGGCCCGCAGCAGCCGTGGAACATGCCCACGCAGACCGCCGGGACGCCCGTGCCCGCCCCGCGGCGCCGCGACACGGCCACCGTCGTCGCGGTGGCCGCCGCGGCGGTCGTCGTCGTGGCCGCGGCGGTCACCGGGTACGTACTCCTCGGCGGTGACGGCGACAGCGACGGCAGGGCCCGGCCGCCCGCGCCGACCGGTTCCTCCGCACCCGCGACGGAGGGCGCCCGTACCGGCGCCGAGGAGCAGGCGACCGTGCCCGGCCGGCGGACGGTGACGAACCCGAAGACCGGCATCGTCTTCGACGTGCCGCCCGCGTGGGGGCTCAAGCCGGTGTCCTGGGTCAGCTTCGTCATGGAGGACGGCGACCTGGAGGAGCGGCCCCTGATCGGCTTCTCCGCCCCGGCCGTACTCAAGGAGAAGTGGTGCGTGTCCGACGGGGACTTCGACGGGTCTCCGGAGGAGAGCCGGCTCGCCGCCGCCGGTTCCCGTGCCGAACGCGGGGCGCGCACCCTCGAGGATGCCGCCCGCGACAACGCCTCCCTGTGGGTGTACGGCGCGCACGCGCAGCCGAACCGGGACAAGGTGACCCAGGGCGCGGCGAAGCCGTACACCACCGCGTCGGGCATCCAGGGCAGTGTGGCGACCGCCGCCTCCGCGGGCGTGGCGAAGAAGGGCAAGTGCGACACCGACGGCAAGGCGACCACGTTCGCCTTCAAGAACGCGAAGGGCGACATCGTCTCCTGGACGTTCATCGGGGCGAAGGGCGTCGACGACGAGGTGCCGGACGCGACCGTCGCCAAGATCCTGAGCAGCGTCCGCCTGGCCGGCGGCTGACACCGCCGCGTGCGGGCCGTGGCCTTCTTCCGATAGGGTCCGCGCGCGACAGGGCCGTCCGAAGGAACACCATATGACGAACAGATCCGCGCCGTTCGACGAGCTGGACCGCAAGATCGTCGCCGCTCTGGTGGCCAACGCGCGGACGAGTTTCTCCGAGATCGGCGCGGCGATCGGGCTCTCGGCCACGGCGGTCAAACGCCGTGTCGACCGGATGCGCGAGAACGACATCATCACCGGCTTCACCACCACCGTGCGGCCCGCCGCGCTGGGCTGGGCGACCGAGGCGTACGTGGAGGTGTACTGCTCCAGCGCCGCGCCGCCCCGGCGGCTCGCCGAGGTCGTGCGCAACCACCCGGAGATCACCGCCGCGATGACGGTCACCGGCGGCGCCGACGCGCTGCTGCACGTACGGGCGACGGACGTCGAGCACTTCGAGGCGGTGCTGGAACGCATCAGGGCCGAGCCGTTCATCCGCAAGACGATCAGCTACATGGTCCTCTCCCACCTGCTGACCGGCAGCCCGGAAGCCGGCGCCGGCCGCGCCGCGACCTCGGGCGGGAGCGCCGTCTGACGCCCACGGCCGGCCGGGTTGTCGGACGCACCGCGTACCGTTCCCGCCATGTCGCCAACCGCCGCAGCAGAACGCGCCCCTGTCACCGCCGACGACGTCGACCTGGCGGTCGCCCTCGCCGTCGCGGCCCTCCGCGACGCGCCGCCCGCGGCCTGGGACGGCGCGGCCGGCACCCTGGAGTGGACCTGCTGGGAGACGGCGGAACACCTCGCCGACGACCTGTTCGCGTACGCCGTCCAACTCGGCCCGCGCACCCCGCCGCTCGACCGCGGGGTGCCCTTCCACTACGAGAGCCGCCGACCGGGCGGCCCCGCGAACTCCGTCCACGCGGACCGGGACGCGGGCCCCGACGGGCTGTTCGAGGTGCTGGAGGCGAGCGGCGCGCTGCTGACCGCAATGGTGCGCACGGCATCCCCTGACCTCCGGTCCCATCACGTCTTCGGGGCGTCGGACCCGGAGGGGTTCGCCGCGATGGGCGTCGTGGAGACGCTGGTGCACACCCACGACCTCGCCGAGGGGCTCGGTCTGCCCTGGGAGCCGCCCGCCGGCCTCTGCGCGCGCGTCCTCGCCCGCCTCTTCCGGGACGTGCCGGAGGACGCCGCGCCCTGGCCCGCCCTGCTCTGGTCGACCGGCCGCGCCGACCTCCCCGGCCGACCCCGCCCCGGCGCGTGGCGATGGTACGGAGCCCCGCTCACTGATCCGGCCTGATCCGGCCTGACCGAACGAGAGGCCCTGACCCCCGAATGGGTGGTGTGCGGGCCGCGGCGACGCGAAACGCCGCCGAACGGCCCCACGACGCAGCATTCCTGCGTGTACACGCAGCACTTGTTCCTTGTCGCCCGAACCTCCCGATTCCTACCGTTGAGACGTCACCGGTCGTCACCGGTCGTCACTGGCCATCTCAGGAATCGGGAGGAACCCCGGGTGCCACCCAGCCGCGTGCCGCGTCCCAGGCGTTACCTGGTCTGCGAACCCCGTTACTTCGACGTGAAGTACGCCATCAATCCGTGGATGAGCGAGCACACAGAGGTCGACCTCGACCTCGCCCGGTCCCAGTGGACCGCCCTCACCGACGCCTACCGCGCCCTCGGCCACAGGGTCGAGACCGTCGAACCGCTCGCCGAACTGCCCGACATGGTCTTCGCCGCCAACGGGGCCCTCGTCCTCGACGGCCTGGTCCTCGGCTCCCGCTTCCACGCGCCGCAGCGGCGGCCGGAGGAGGAGGCGTACGCGGCCTGGTTCAAGGTCGCCGGATTCGACGTGCACCGGCCGGAAGCGGTGTGCGAGGGCGAGGGCGACCTCGTTCCCGTCGGCGGCCACATCCTGGCCGGCACCGGTTTCCGCACGACCGTCCGGGCCCACCGCGAGGTGCAGGAGTTCTTCGGCGTCCCGGTCGTCGGACTCCAGCTGGTCGACCCGTACTTCTACCACCTGGACACCGCCCTCTTCGTCCTCGAGGACGGGCACGACGGGCGCGAGGCGAACATCGTCTACTACCCGGAGGCGTTCTCGCCGGGCAGCCTCGCCGTGCTGCGGCGGCTCTTCCCCGACGCCCTGACCGCCACCCGGGAGGACGCCCTGGCGTTCGGCCTGAACTCCGTCTCCGACGGCCGCAACGTCCTCGTCGCCCCGCAGGCGCACGCCCTGGTCGAACAGCTCGCCGCGCACGGCTACGAACCCGTCCCCGTCGACATGTCCGAGTTCCGCAAGGCCGGCGGCGGCATCAAGTGCTGCACTCAGGAGATCCGCGCATGACGCTCACCCCCGTACGCAACCGGCGCTCCTCCGAGGAGCTCATCCGCGCCGAGGAGACCGCCCTCGCGCACAACTACCACCCGCTGCCCGTCGTCGTCGCCCGCGCCGAGGGCGTCTGGGTCGAGGACGTCGAGGGCCGCCGCTACCTGGACATGCTGGCCGGGTACTCGGCGCTCAACTTCGGCCACCGCCACCCCGGCCTCGTCGCCGCCGCGCACCGCCAGCTCGACGAGGTCACCCTCACCTCCCGCGCCTTCCACAACGACCGGCTCGCCGGCTTCGCCGAGGGCCTGGCCGAGCTCACCGGCCTCGAGATGACGCTGCCGATGAACACCGGCGCGGAGGCCGTCGAGAGCGCCGTCAAGGTCGCCCGCAAATGGGCCTACGAGGTCAAGGGCGTCGCCCCCGACCGGGCGACGATCGTCGTCGCCGACGGCAACTTCCACGGCCGCACCACCACCATCGTCAGCTTCTCCACCGACGAGAGCGCCCGCGGCGGCTTCGGCCCCTTCACCCCCGGCTTCCGCGTCGTCCCCTACAACGACCTCGCCGCGCTCGCGAACGCGATCGACGAGACCACGGCCGCCGTGCTCATCGAGCCCATCCAGGGCGAGGCGGGCGTCCTCATCCCCGACGACGGCTACCTGGCGGGCGTGCGTGAGCTGACCAGCCGGGCCGGCTGCCTGTTCATCGCCGACGAGATCCAGTCCGGCCTCGGCCGCACCGGCACCACCCTCGCCGTCGACCACGAGTCCGTCGTCCCCGACATGCTGCTGCTCGGCAAGGCGCTCGGCGGCGGCATCGTCCCCGTCTCCGCGGTCGTCGCCCGCCGCGACGTCCTCGGCGTGCTGCGGCCGGGCGAGCACGGCTCGACGTTCGGCGGCAACCCGCTGTCGGCCGCGGTCGGTTCGGCCGTCGTCGACCTGCTCGCCACCGGCGAGTTCCAGCGCCGGGCGGCCGACCTGGGCGAGGTGCTGCGCGACGGGCTGGCCGCCCTCGTCGGCAACGGCGTCGTCGGCTTCCGCGCCCGGGGCCTGTGGGCGGGCGTCGACGTCGACCCGGCCATCGGCACCGGCCGCGACATCAGCGAACGGCTGATGGCACAGGGCGTCCTCGTCAAGGACACCCACGGCTCCACGATCCGCATCGCACCGCCGCTGACGATCACCCGCGAGGAACTCGAAACGGCCCTCGCCTCCTTGGAGAAGGTCCTCGGCCAGTAGGCACCGCCACCCGCGCCCCGACCACGTCCGGGGCGCGGGTGACCAGCCCTCCGGTCCACGGCCACGCTGTCGTAAGGTGCACTTCTGGCAGCGTGGCAGAGGCGGAACGGAGACAGCGTGAAGATCCTCATCAGCGCCGACATGGAAGGCGCCACGGGGGTGACCTGGCCGGCCGACGTACTGCCCGGCACACCCCAGTGGGAACGCTGCCGGTCCCTGTTCACCTCCGACGTGAACGCGGCCGTCCTCGGCCTCTTCGACGGCGGCGCGGACGAGGTGCTGATCAACGAGGCGCACTGGACCATGCGCAACCTGCTCATCGAGCAGCTCGACGAGCGCGCCGAGATGCTCACCGGACGCCACAAGTCCCTGTCCATGGTGGAGGGCGTCCAGCACGGCGACGTCGACGGCATCGCCTTCGTCGGCTACCACACCGGCGCCGGCACCGAGGGCGTCCTCGCCCACACCTACCTCGCCAACTCCATCACCGGCGTCTGGCTGAACGGCGTCCGCGCGAGCGAGGGCCACCTCAACGCCCATGTCGTCGCGGAATACGGCGTCCCCGTCGTCCTCGTCACCGGCGACGACCTGACCTGCGAGGACGCGCTCGGCTACGCGCCCGGAGCGCTCAAGGTCGCCGTCAAGGACCACGTCTCCCGCTACGCCGCCGTCTGCCGCACCCCGGCGCGCACCGCCGCCGACATCCGCGCCGCGGCCAAGGAGGCCGCCGCCCTGGCCGTACGCCACGAGCCGGTCGCGGGCGGGCCGTTCACCGTCGAGATCGAGTTCGACGCCGAACACCTCGCGGCCGCGGCCACCGTCGTCCCCGGCGTGGCCAGGGCCCGCGGCGAACGGCGGGTGGTGTACACCAGCGGGACGATGTACGAGGGCATCCGGACATTCAAGGCGGTCACGACGATCGTCTCGGCGGCAGTGGAGGAGCAGTATGGCTGACGTGAACGACACCCCCATCGACGTCCGCGCCCTCGACGAGGTGGTGACGTTCACTTCCGAACTCATCCGCATCGACACCACCAACCGCGGCGGCGGCGACTGCCGGGAGCGGCCCGCGGCCGAATACGTCGCCGAACGGCTGGTGGGCGCCGGGCTCGACCCCGTCCTGCTGGAGCGCGCCCCCGGCCGCACCAACGTCGTGGCCCGCTACGAGGGCTGGGACCCCGGCGCGGACGCCCTCCTCGTCCACGGCCACCTCGACGTCGTCCCCGCCGAGCCCGCCGACTGGACCGTCCACCCCTTCTCCGGCGAGATCCGCGACGGGGTGATCTGGGGCCGCGGCGCGGTCGACATGAAGAACATGGACGCGATGATCCTGTCCGTTCTGCGGGCCTGGGCACGGCACGGCGTCCGCCCCCGCCGCGACATCGTCATCGCGTACACCGCCGACGAGGAGGCCAGCGCGGAGGACGGCTCCGCCTACCTGGCCAAGGAGCACGCCGGCCTCTTCGAGGGCTGCACCGAGGGGATCAGCGAGTCCGGCGCCTACACCTTCCACGCCGGCCCCGACCTCGCGCTCTACCCCGTCGCCGCCGGGGAGCGCGGCACGGCCTGGATGAAGCTCACCGCAGAGGGCAGAGCCGGACACGGCTCCAAGGTCAACCGCGAGAACGCCGTCACCAGGGTCGCCGCCGCCGTCGCCCGGATCGGCGAACACCGGTGGCCGGTACGGCTCACCCCGACCGTCAAGGCGGCGCTCCTCGAACTGGCCGCGCTGCACGGCATCTCGCTGACCGCGGCCGACCTGGAGACCACCGGCTTCGACGTGGACGAGCTGCTGTCCAAGCTCGGCCCGGCCGCCAAACTGGTCGAGGCCACCGTGCGCAACAGCGCCAACCCCACCATCCTCGACGCCGGCTACAAGGTGAACGTCATCCCGGGGAGCGCCACCGCCCTCGTCGACGGCCGCGTCCTGCCGGGCACCGACGCCGAGTTCCACGCCACCATGGACGCGCTGACCGGCCCCGAGGTCTCCTGGGAGTTCGACCACAACGAGATCCCGCTGCAGGCCCCCGTCGACTCCCCGACCTTCGCCAAGATGCGCGCCGCCCTCGAAGCGTTCGACCCCGGCGCCCACGTCGTCCCGTTCTGCATGTCGGGCGGCACCGACGCCAAGCACTTCTCCCGGCTCGGCATCACCGGCTACGGCTTCTCCCCGCTCAAGCTGCCCCCGGGCTTCGACTACCAGGCCCTCTTCCACGGCGTCGACGAACGCGTACCCGTGGACGCCCTCCACTTCGGCGTCCGGGTCCTCGACCACTATCTGCAGACGGCGTAGGGGGAACGGACATGGTGCCCACCGGGCCGTACGGAACCTGGCCGTCACCGATCGACGCGGCGCTCGCCGCCTCGCACGACGGCCGCCCCGAGTATCTCGGCGTCGTCGGCGACGAGGTGTGGTGGACCGCGCCGCGGCCCGAAGAGGGCGGCCGGCGCGCCCTGGTGCGCCGGCGTGCCGACGGCACGGAGGAGTCGGTCCTGCCCGCCCCGTGGAACGTGCGCAGCCGGGTCATCGAGTACGGCGGCCTGCCGTGGGCCGGGATCGCACGGGACGGCGCCGGCCCGCTCGTCGTCTTCGTGCACTTCCCCGACCAGCGGCTGTACGCCTACGAGCCCGACCTGCCGGACGCCGAGCCACGGCCGCTCACCCCCCTCTCCGCGGTCGGCGGCGGGCTGCGCTGGGCCGATCCGCGGCTGCTGCCGGAGCGCGGCGAAGTCTGGTGCGTCCTCGAGGAGTTCACCGGGCCCTCGCCCACCGACGTACGCCGGGTGATCGCCGCCGTACCGCTCGACGGCTCCGCGGCCGGCGACCGGTCCGCGGTCCGCGAACTCACCGACGACCGTCACCGCTTCGTCACCGGGCCGCGCCTGTCGCCGGACGGCCGCCAGGCGGCCTGGCTCGCCTGGGACCATCCGCGGATGCCGTGGGACGGCACGGCCGTGATGCTCGGCGAGGTGACGGACGACGGCCCGTTCACCTCCGTGCGGGCCGTCGCCGGCGAGAGCGACGAGTCGGTTGCCCAGGTCGAGTGGGCCGCGGACGGCTCCCTGCTGTTCACCGGCGACCACAGCGGCTGGTGGGAGCTTCAGCGCCGCCGGCCCGGCGCGACGGAACTCTCCGGCCGGACCGCGCTGTGCCCGGGCCGGAGCGAGGAGTTCGGCGGACCGCTGTGGAAGCTCGGCTCCCAGTGGTTCCAGCCGCTGGAGAGCGGACTGGTCGCCGTCATCCACGGCAGGGGCGCCACCGCGCTCGGGATACTGGACCCGGAGACCGGCGAACTCGTCGACGCCGCGGGCCCGTGGAGCGAGTGGGCGTCCACCCTCGCCGTGCACGGGGACCGCGTGTTCGGCGTCGCGGCCAGCCCGCGCAGCGCGTACGAGGTCGTGGAGCTCGACACCCGTACCGGACGCACCCGCGTCGTCGGCAGCCCGCACGACGACCCGGTCGACCCGGCGTACTACCCCGAGCCGCAGATCCGCACCTTCACGGGCCCCGACAGCCGCGACATCCACGCCCACATCTACCCGCCGCAGAGCCCCGACCGGGTCGCGCCCGACGACGAACTGCCGCCGTACGTGGTGTGGGCGCACGGCGGCCCGACCGGCCGGGCCGGACTCGTCCTCGACCTGGAGATCGCCTACTTCACCTCGCGCGGCATCGGCGTGGCCGAGGTCAACTACGGCGGCTCCACCGGCTACGGCCGCGCCTACCGCGAGCGGCTGCGCGGCCAGTGGGGTGTCGTCGACGTCGAGGACTGCGCCGCCGTCGCCCAGGCCCTCGCCGACGAGGGC
Source organism: Streptomyces sp. NPDC002835 (assembly GCF_053591995.1). Classification (NCBI taxonomy): domain Bacteria; kingdom Bacillati; phylum Actinomycetota; class Actinomycetes; order Kitasatosporales; family Streptomycetaceae; genus Streptomyces; species Streptomyces sp. NPDC002835. The sequence continues at coordinate 79,383 of NZ_JBSFUW010000015.1, forward strand.
ACCGCCGACCCGGCACGGCTCGCGATCCGCGGCGGCAGCGCGGGCGGCTGGACCGCCGCCGCCTCCCTCGCCACCACCGACGTGTACGCCTGCGGAACGGTCATCTACCCCATCCTCGACCTGCGTTCCTGGGCCGAGGGCGAGACTCACGACTTCGAGTCGCGGTACCTGGAGTCGCTGGTCGGCCCACTCACCGAGGTCCCCGGCCGCTACGACGAACGCTCGCCGATCAACCACGTCGAGCACATCACCGCGCCCTTCCTGCTGCTCCAGGGACTGGACGACGTCATCTGCCCGCCCGTGCAGTGCGAACGGTTCCTGGAGCAGATGGCGGGCCGCCGGGTCCCGCACGCCTACATCGCCTTCGAGGGCGAGGGCCACGGATTCCGCCGGGCCGACACCCTGGTCCGCGCGCTCGAGGCCGAACTGTCCCTGTACGCCCAGACCTTCCGCGTCCAGCGGGGCGACGTCCCGCTGCTGGAGCTGAGGAAATAACGGAGTTGACGACATGACAGCGCTGACCCGACCGCCGCGCCTGCGACCGGGCGACCGGGTCGCCCTCGTCGCGCCCAGCGGCCCCGTGCCCGACGAACGGCTCGACGCCGGCCTCGACATCCTGCGCGGCTGGGACCTCGACCCCGTCGTCATGCCCCACACCCGCGAGACCCACCCCGCGCTGGGCTATCTCGCGGGCGCGGACGAGGCCCGCGCCCGCGATCTCACCGAGGCCTGGTGCGACCCGTCCGTCGCCGCCGTGATCTGCGCCCGCGGCGGCTACGGCGTCCAGCGCATGGCCGACCTCGCCGACTGGACCGCGATGCGCGCCGCCGGCCCGAAGGTCTTTGTCGGCTACAGCGACATCACCGCGCTCCACGAGGCGTTCGCGGTGCGGCTGGGCGTCGCCACCCTGCACGGCCCGATGGCCGGGGCCACGACCTTCCTCAAGGACGCCCGCACCCAGGAGTCGCTGCGGGCCACGCTCTTCGAGCCGGAGTCCGTACAGATCCTGCACGCTCTGGACGGCGCCCGGACGATGGTCCCCGGCCGCGCCCGCGGCACCACCCTCGGTGGCTGCGTCTCCCTGCTCGCCGCCGACCTGGGCACGGCGCACGCCCGCCCGTCGGCGCGGGGCGGGCTGCTGCTGATCGAGGACGTGGGGGAGGAGGACTACCGCCTGGACCGGATCCTCACCCAGCTCCTGCGGGCCGGGTGGCTCGACGGCGTCACGGGCGTGCTCCTCGGCTCCTGGGCGGAGTGCGGCCCGTACGAGCAGATCCGCGCGGTCCTCACCGACCGGCTCGGCGGGCTCGGCGTCCCGGTCGTCGAGGAGTTCGGCTTCGGCCACGGCCCCACGAACCTGACGGTCCCGCTCGGCATCCCGGCCGTCCTGGACGCGGACGCCCGCACCCTGACCCTGGACCTGGCCGCCCTGAGCTGACGCGGCGGGCACTGGCTACGCTCGCCCCATGACCGACCCCGCCCCGCCCGCAGAGCCGCTCGCCGAACGCCCCACCCTGCTCTGGGGCGTCTTCGCGGGGGCGCTCGCCGTCTTCCTGCTGACCTGGGCACTCACCTGGTTCAACGCGTACGGGGTCAACGACGACCTGCCCAACTTCTGCCTGGAGATCCACCGGCAGAGCTTCCCGCCGGAAGTCTCGTGCCGGCAGTCCAACGGCACGGCGACGGGCGCGAACGCCGCCTGGGCCGAGGTGCTGTTCTTCGCCTCGTTCGGGGTGGCGGTCCTGGTCGGATCCCTGGCGCTCGCCGTGACGTTCGCGTCCGGCGGCCGCCGGCGGCGCTGAACCACCGGCCGCGCAGGGTGGTGGTCCGGCAAGTGGCCGGGCGGCGGGCCCGTTCCGTAACCTGACGCGATGTCCGAGACACCATCGGCCGGTGGCCGCTATGTGGCCGCCGGCGCCCGCGTCGGCCTGCGTCCCGTCACCTACGACGACGCCGTCGAGTTCACCGCGTCCGCGCGGCGGAGCACGGCGCACCACCGGCCCTGGCTGTTCCCGCCGCTCACCGAGGACGACTACGCCGCCTATGCCCGGCGCCTCCTGGAGGACCCCGCAAAGGAGGGCTATCTCTTCTGCGAGCTGGCCACCGGCAGGATCGCGGGCTTCATCAACGTCAACAACATCGTCCGGGGCGCGCTCCAGAGCGGTGCGATCGGCTACGGGGCCTTCGAGCACGCCGTGGGCCGCGGGCTGACGGGCGAGGCGCTGCGGCTGCTGCTCGGCCACGCGTTCGCGCGCGGCGGCCTGGGCCTGCACCGGATCGAGGCGAGCATCCAGCCGCTGAACGCGGCCTCCATCGGTCTCGTCCGCTCGGCCGGCTTCCGGCTGGAGGGCTACTCGCCGGACTTCCTCTTCATCGACGGCGCGTGGCGCGACCACGAGCGCTGGGCCATCACCCGGGAGATGACGGTCCAGCGCCCGCTGTAGACGTTCCAGCAGCAGACGTTCAGGCCGCCGCCGGCTTGCGGTCGACGTACTCGAAGACCGACCCGTCGGGGTGGACCGCGATGAGGTTCCGGCCGACGGGCGTCTCCAGCGGGCCGGCGAGCACCTGCGCGCCGACCTCGTTGAGCGTGGCGTGCGCGTCGTCCACGTCCTTGACGGCGATCGTCGCCGACACCTTCCGCAGGATCTCCAGTTCCGACTCGGGGCCGCTCATCAGCAGGAAGCAGCCGACGGCCGCGACGGAGACCCCGCCGCGCTCGAAACGGAGCGGCGGGGCGCCGGTGAGGCGTTCGTAGAAGGCCGCGGAGGCTTCCAGATCGTCGACGCAGATGCGGAGTGTGGTTCCGAGGATCTCCATACGGACGAGGGTAGTTGGCGCCTCGTCCGGGCGGCACCGGGCGTGTGGAGCCCGCCGGTCACACACCCCCGGCGCGTACTGCCCGCTCTGTGCGACCCCGGCCGTCACACCCGGCAGAGCAGCTCGCCGTGCGGCACCATGAACCAGGCGTCGGGGTGTTCGCCCCACGCGCGCCAGCCCTCCGAGATCGCCTCGAGCTGCTCGCGGGACGTGTGGCCGCCCTCCACCGCGATCCGCGCGTATCCCGACGCGACGGTGCGGTCCGCCCACAGGCCGCTCCACCATGCCCGGTCGGCGGGTGTGGCGAAACACCATGCCGCCGCGCCGGGGGTGATGTCGGTGAAGCCGGCGGCGCGGGCCCAGGAGAGCAGGCGGCGGCCGGCGTCGGGCTCGCCGCCGTTGGCGCGGGCGACGCGCCGGTACAGCTCCAGCCACTCGTCCAGGACCGGCGGCTCGGGGTACCAGTTGAACGCCGCGTAGTCGCTGTCGCGCACGGCGACGACGCCGCCGGGCCGGCACACCCGCCGCATCTCGCGCAGCGCCTGGACCGGGTCGCCGACGTGCTGGAGCACCTGGTGGGCGTGGACGACGTCGAACGAGTCGTCGGGGAAGTCCAGGCCGTGGACGTCGGCGACCGCGAAGCGGACGTTGTCCAGGCCGCGCTCCTCCGCGTACGCCCGGGCCCGGTCGAGCACGTCCGCCGCGGCGTCGACCGCCGTGACCCGCCCCGGCGCGACCAGCTCCGCCAGGTCGGCGGTGATGGTGCCCGGGCCGCAGCCCACGTCCAGCACGTCGAGGCCGGACCGGAGCTCGCCGATCAGATACGCCGCGGAGTTGGCGGCGGTGCGCCAGATGTGGGAGCGCAGCACGGACTCGTGGTGCCCGTGGGTGTAGACGGCGGTCTCCTGCGGCATGACGTCTCCTTCTGCTGAGGCGAGTACAGCCGTACGCTACGCCTTCGTCCCGTATCGCGAGACCCGTGTCTTGCAATACGGGACGCGAGTCGCGGCGCTACAGCAGCGCCTGCGGACGGTAGACCGTCAACGCCTCCGTGATCTTGTCGACCACCAACTCTGTCGGCGCGTCCGCCACTTCGCCGTCGTAGGCGAGCAGCGTCCCCGGCTCGAGCCCGCCGATCCGCAGCCGGCGCAACTGCTGCGCCGCGTGGACGGGGGAGCGGTTCAGCCGGCCAGCCAGGGCCGCGCCGAACAGCCGCCAGCCAGGGGCGCGGCCGGCGTGCACCACGCGGACGTCGAGCAGGCCGTCCACCAGGCTCTGCCGGTGGCCCGGTGTGGGGTCGACGCCCCGGTAGACGCCGTTCCCCGCGAACAGCAGCCACAGCGGGCGCCGCCGCCCCTGCACCTCGGCCTCGAGCGGCCGCCGCCCGCGCAGCACCAGCGCCGCCGCCAGCACTCCCGCGGGCCAGCCGCCGATCCGCGGTGACCAGCGCTCCCTGATGCGCACCAGATCCGGGTACACGCCCAGGCTGAAGGTGTTCAGGAAGTGGCCCGGCTCCACGCTGCCGCCCGGGCCCGGGGTGAACCGGCCCAGGTCCACCCGGACCGCGTCACCGGCGGTGAGCGCACGGCAGGTGTCGTGGACGGACTCGATGCCCAGGTCGTACGCGAAGTGGTTGAGCGTGCCCCCGGGGAACACGGCCAGCGGCACGCCGCGCTCCGCCGCGACCGCCGCCGCCCTGTTGACCGTCCCGTCCCCGCCGGCGATGCCCAGCGCCCGCCCGCGCCCCGCCGCCTTCTCCAGCTCGGCACGCAGCTCCTCGGGTGCGCACTCCACCACCTCGGCGAGCGGCAGCGCCGTCCGCACCGGCCCGGCCATGTCCGCGGAGCCGGACTCACGGTTGACGATCACGACGAGGCCCTCGCCGCCGGGCAGCGCCGGGGCGTCGGCGTTCGGGGTGCCCGGCGCGGGCAGCTGCGACCTCGTCGGCACCGCGCCCCGCACCGCGAAGGCGGCCCCCACGCCGAGCGCCGCGCCGACGAACACGTCGCTCGGGTAGTGCGCGCCCGTGTAGATCCGCGAGAACGCGACGGACGCCGCCACCGGCGCGACCGCCGCGCCCCATGCCTTCGACTCCAGCGCGACCCCGGTCGCGAACGCCGCCGCCGACGCGGAATGCCCGGACGGGAACGACGTGGTGAACGGCTGCCGCTTCAGCTGCCGTATCACCGGCACCGCGTCGAGCAGCGGCCGCGTCCTGCGCACCGACCGCTTGCCGACGGTGTTGATGACGGCGGAGGCGACCGCGAGCGATGCCACCCCCCGCGCCGCCGCCCGCCGTGAGCGGGTGCCGCGCCCCAGCGCGGCGATGCCGGCGGCGGCGCCGAACCACAGCAGCCCGTGGTTGGCGCTGTGGCTCAGCCTCGGCAGCACCGGCTCCGCGCCCGGCCACTGCCGTGCCGCCACGGCGTGCAGCAGCCGCCGGTCCCAGCCGCCGAGCAGCGCCGCGACCTGTCGGCGCAGCGCCTGTTCTCCCTGTGCGTACGCGTCGGACATGTTCGGCGGATACCCCGAGCCCGCTCACACCACGCAGGCCGGCCCCGGCAAAACGCCCGCCGCGACATCCGGGCCGCTCGCGGGGCGGGGGCGGCCGATCCTTCGTATAAAGGGCTCGTGGTCCTCCGTATGGAGGGCCCGCGGACCGGGCAGACGTTCCGGCGTGCGAGGGAACGGCGGAGGTGGGTGCGATGACGGCGACGGACACCGAGGGCCGCGGACCCGTCCGCTACGGGCCGCCAGCCCCCGGCGCGGGACTGCCGGTGCTGCCCGTGCTGAGCGCCGTGCTCGCGGCGGCCGCAGGGAAGGCCGCGGACGAGTCGCCCGGCGGCGGGCCCACCCTGCGCGAGGCGGCCTGCGGCTACTGGTGGCGGCGCGGACTGCGCACCCGTCCGGGCGAGGTGGTCGCCGCGTCCGGCCCGCAGGCCCTGCTCTTCGCGCTGCTCGGCGCCTTCGACAGCGACGTGCTGATGCCCCGGCCGTGCCCCGCCTGGTGGACTCCGCAGGTCAGACTGCTGGGACGGCCCGCCTACCATGTCCCGGTCCCCGCCGAGTGCGGCGGCGTCCCGGACCCCTTCGCGCTGCTGGAGACCGTACGCCGGGTACGGGCGGAGGGCGGCCGGCCCCGGCTGCTCCTGCTGTCCGTCGCCGACGACCCGACCGCCACCGTCGCCCCGCCGGAGACCGTGCGCGAGGCGTGCGAGGCGGCGCTCGGCGAGGGCCTGCACATCGTCAGCGACGAGACCTGGCGCGACACGGTGCACGAGCCGCACGCGACCGTGCTGGTCAGCCCCGCCGAGATGTACCCCGACGACGTGACCGTCATCAGCGACCTCGCGGGCGCGCTCACCCCGTCCGCCTGGCCGGTCGCCGTCGCCCGCTTCCCGCGGGGGAAGGAGGGTGCGGCCCGGCGCGCCAGGACCCTGGACATCGTCACCGCGCTCGGGGCCGTGGTGCCCGCGCCGGTGGCGGCGGCAGCGGCGCACGCGCTCGACGAGCCCCCGGAGGTCACCGACCGGGCGGTGCGGGCGGCCGCCCTGCACGCGCGCGTCGCCGCGGCGGCCCACCACGCGGTGCAGACGGCCGGCGCGGTCTCCCGGCCCCCGCAGGCGGGCCGTCACCTCTACGCCGACCTGGGCCCGCTGCGCGGGCCGCTCGCGGCGCGCGGCGTCAGCGACTCCATGGAGCTCGAGGACCATCTCGGCGACCGCCTCGACATGCCGGTGCCCGGCGGGCACCGGTTCGGCGACGAACTGGGCGCCCTGCACGTACGGCTGGACACGGCGCCCTTCATCGGCGCCACCGACGAGGAGCGGCTGGCGGCGCTCGCCTCCCCGGACCCGCTGGAACTGCCCCATGTCGCGGCGGCGTTGGAGAGGCTCCGAGCGGCCTTCGCGGATCTGCGGTGAGCCGCGCGGCCGCCCGCACGGCGGCGGACGCGCCAGGACGAGCGCTGAAGGACCCGGACCGGCGTTGATCGGAGACCCCGATGGCGGAACAGACGGAGCGACCGGCGGAGCACCCCGCACCGGCAGTGGCACGCCCCCCGCGGCCACGGCCTTGTACCCGACCCCTGTACGAGCAGCGCACCTGGCCCGTGTCCTTCGCCGACCGGCTGACCGCCCCGCTCCCCGGTGTGCGCGCCATGGCCAGGCTCGCCACGGAGGGCGCGGTGCGCCCCGGCCCGGACGGGCTGCGGGACATCCCGGCGCTGCCGTTCGAACCGGGACCGCTGCCCGCGGTCGACGAGCGGACCCTCGCGGTCACCTGGGCCGGGCACGCGAGCTGGATCCTGCGCATCGGCGGACTGACCGTGCTGACCGACCCCGTCTGGTCGCGTCGCATCCTCGGCACGCCCGTACGGATCACCCCCGTCGGCGTCCGCTGGGAGGAACTGCCGCCCGTAGACGCTGTGGTCATCAGCCACAACCACTTCGACCATCTGGACGCCCCCACCCTGCGGCGGCTGCCCCGCCGGACACCGCTCTTCGTCCCGGCGGGCCTGGGGCGCTGGTTCCGCCGCCGCCGTTTCACGCACGTCACCGAACTCGACTGGTGGGAGGGGGCCGAACTCGGCGGCGTACGGTTCGACTTCGTCCCCGCACACCACTGGTCGAAGCGGACCCTGCTCGACACCTGCCGGAGCCTGTGGGGCGGCTGGGTGCTCACCGCGACCGGTACGGGCACCGGCGGCCCTTCGGTGTACTTCGCGGGCGACACCGGCTACGGCCACTGGTTCGGCGAGATCGGCCGCCGCCACCCCGGCCTCGACCTCGCCCTGCTCCCCATCGGCGCGTACGCCCCCCGCTGGTGGCTCAGCGACGTGCACACCGACCCGGAGGAGGCCGTGCGCGCCTTCACCGACCTCGGGGCGCGGAACATGGCGCCGATGCACTGGGCGACGTTCGTGCTCTCCGCGGAGCCCGTGATGGAGCCGCTGCGGCGGCTGCTGGCCGCCTGGGAACGCACCGGCCGGCCGCGCCACGAACTGTGGGACCTGCCGGTCGGCGGCTCACGCGTGCTGACCGTCTGAGCCGCGCGCCGGGCGGAACCTGCGCCACAGCGCCGGCCCGCCGCTGATGACCACCGTCAGCACGACCGCCGCGACGACGCCCTGCCACGGCTCGGCGAACAGCGCCCCGCCCAGGACGCCGATCAGCCCGTACGTCGCCGCCCATGCCAGGCACGCGGGGACATCGCCCCGGACGAAGCGGCGCAGCGGCATCCGGGCCAGCAGGCACGCCAGCATGATCGGCACCCGCCCGGCGGGCACCAGCCGGGACAGCACCAGCACCGTCACCCCGTGCTCGTCGAGCCCCCGCTGCGCCCGGGCGAGCCGGTCCGGCGCGGCGCGTTCGCGCAGCGCGGCGAGCCAGCGCGAACCGTTCCTGGACCGGATCCCGCGCCGCCCCAGCCAGTAGAGCGTCACATCACCGGCGAACGCGGCCGCGGACGCGACGAGGAAGACGAACAGCAACGACAGCGGGCTCGTCTGGTGGAGGGCCACCACCGTGGCGGAACTGACCACCGCGCCGGTCGGCACCACCGGCACCAGCGCGCCGAGCGCCACCAGCAGGAACAGGGACGGATAGCCCACGGCCTGCTGGGTGGACTCCGGGGGGAGCCCGCTCACCATCTCGGACAGCCGGCCGAGCGCCTCGGCCCCCGGTGCGCTCACCGGGCGTCCTCCGGCCCGGTCCGCTCGCAGTGCCCGAGCCGGTGCACCGTCACCTTCGGCGCCAGCTGCGCCGCCTTGCGCACGAACTCGTCGCCGGGCGCGTAGAACTCGTGCGGCCTGATCGCGTCCATCCCGATCGGCCAGTACGTGCCGTAGTGCACCGGCACGGCCGCCCGCGGCGAGAGCCGGGCCACCGCCTGTGCCGCGCGGCCCGCGTCCAGATGACCGTGGCCCAGATACGGCCCCCAGCCGCCGACCGGCAGCAGCGCCATGTCGACGGGGCCGACCTCGTCGGCCATCGAGTCGAACAGCCCGGTGTCGCCCGCGAAATACGTGTGCGACTCGCCGCTGACGACGAAGCCGAGGGCGGGCGAGCGGTGCGGTCCGAGCGGCAGCCGCCGCCCGTCGTGCTCCGCGGGCACGGCCCGCACGCGCACGTCGCGCACCCGCACCTCGTCGCCCGGCGCGACCTCGGTGACGAGCAGCCCCGCCGTGCGCACCAGCCGGCCGAGCCCCGGCACCGCACGGGCCGCGCCGCGCGGCACGACCAGCCGGGTGCCGGGCGCCAGCCGGGCCAGCGACGCCAGGTGCAGATGGTCGGAGTGCAGATGGGAGACGAGGACGGCGTCGGCGACGGCCGCCTGCCGGGGCGGCAGTTCACCGCGGCGCCGCCGCAGATGGGCCAGGCGCCGCACGAACAGCGGGTCGGTCAGCACCCGTACCCCGGCGTCCTCGATCGTGCAGGTGGCATGACCCCACCAGGTGACCTCCACCGGCACGCGACGCCTCCTCGCTGTGGATCTCCCCGTGCGTACGAGCCTAACGGGAGGGTCGGACGGGCCGGGGTCGGACGGGTCCGGCGCTGTGCCACGCTGGAGACCGGCTCAGAGACGAGGTGAACGAGGCGTGGTCGAAAGGCGATGGCGCCGGGCCGGGAGCGCGCTGGTGCGCGTGGCCGTCGTGTGGGGGGTCTCCACGCTGACGATGCTCGCGCTGGCCGCGCTGCTGCCGGACTTCCGGCTCCAGTCGGGGGACGGCGACAGCATCACCCGGACCGGGATCACCGCGGCCTGGGGCGCCGGGGCGTTCGGTCTGCTCACCGGCCTGGTGTGGCCCGTGGTCGTAAGGGCCCTGCTGCTCGTACCGGCCCTGGTGCTCGGCCTGCTGGTGTTCTTCCTCAACGGGTCGCTGCTGCTGATCGCCCTGTGGCTGATCCCCGACGGCCGCGGCACGGCGGACGCCGAGACCGCGGTCGTGGTCGCCGCCGTGATGTCGGCGGTCGCCTCCGCCACCTCCACCGCGCTCGCCGTCCGCGACGACAACGCCTACCGCAGGAGGCTCTCCCGGCTCGCCCACCGCCGCGGCCGCTGGCAGGCCGCCCACGACCGTTCCGGCTCGCCCGGCACGGTCTTCCTGCAGCTCGACGGCGTCGGCTACGAGGTGCTGCGCGCCGCCGCCGACAGCGGGGTGATGCCGACCGTCGCGAGCTGGACGGGCGCCACGCACCGGCTCACCTCCTGGCGCACCGACTGGTCCAGCCAGACCGGCGCGAGCCAGCTCGGCATCCTGCACGGCTCCAACCACGACGTGCCCGCCTTCCGCTGGTACGAGAAGGACACCCGCCGGATCGTGGTCAGCAACCGTCCGGCGAGCGCCGCGGAACTGCAGCGGCGGGCCGTCGCGCGCACCGGCGACCGCGGGCTGCTGGCGGTGGACGGCGCGAGCCGGGGCAACCTCTTCAGCGGCGGCGCCGGCCAGCTCGCCCTGGTGCTGTCGATGGCGGCCAGACGCGGCCGGGGCAACCGCTCCCGGGCGGGCTACTTCGCGTACTTCTCCGACCCGGCCAACGCCGTCCGCACCGCGCTGTCGTTCGTCGCGGAGGTGGGCAGGGAGATCGGGCAGTCGACCCGCGCCAGGCTCCGCGGGGACACGCCGAGGGTCGGCCGCGGCGGTCTCTACCCGTTCATCCGGGCGTTCGCGACGGTCGTCGAGCGCGATGTGGTGGTCGCCGCGGTGATGGGGGACATGCTCGCCGGACGCCGGGCCGTCTACGCCGACCTGGTCGCCTACGACGAGGTGGCGCACCACTCCGGGCCGCACAGCGCGGACGCGCAGGCCGTGCTGGAGCGGCTGGACCGCTCGATCGCGCTGATCGCCAAGGTCGCCGACCACGCGCCGCGCCCGTACCGGATCGTGCTCCTCTCCGACCACGGCCAGAGCCCGGGGGAGACCTTCGAGGCGGCGTACGGGCTGACCCTGAAGGACCTGGTGCGCGCCGGGTGCGGGCTGCCGGTGTCGCGGCGGGCGGAGCACTCCAAGAGCGGCGCGGAGGCCAGGGACGCGGCCCGCGACGCCCTGCTGACGGCGCTGCACCGGCAGCCGGCCGGCGACGGCGAGGAGGAACGGCCGGCGTCGGGCTCCGACCCGATCGTGCTGGCCTCGGGGAACCTGGCGCTGATCTCGTTCCCCGACGTGCCGTACCGGATGAGCCGCGAGGAGATCGGGCGCCGCCACCCGGCGCTGCTCGGCACGCTGGCCAACCACCCCGGCGTCGGCTTCCTGCTGGTGCGCAGCGAGGAGCACGGCTCGGTGGTGCTGGCCGCCGACGGCGCCGAGGTGCCCGTCGACGCGCTGAAGGACGACGACGGGCCGCTCGCCGGCTTCGGTCCTGGCGCGGCCGACGCGGTGCGGCGCACCGACTCGTTCCCGCACGTCGCCGACATCATGGTCAACTCGATGCACGACCCGGGGACCGGCGTGGTGCACGCCTTCGAGGAGCAGATCGGCTCGCACGGCGGCCTCGGCGGCGAGCAGTCGCAGGCGTTCCTGCTGTCGCCCCTGGAGCTCTCGCCGCCCACGGGTCCCGACGACGAGCTGATCGGGGCGGAACAGGTGCACCGGGTGCTGCGGCGCTGGCTGCGGGAGAGCGAGGGGCCGCCGGCGCCGGTCGGACCGGCGAAGGTTCCCCGGCCGGAAGACGAGGCGAGCCGCTGAGGCGGCATTACCTCACGCGTAACCCAGATTCCCCCTGCCTGCATGGTGTTCGGCCTGGTCAAGCGGCAGATGCAGCGATGCGTATCAGGCAGGGGGAGCCATAAGGGGAGCCACGGTGCCCCGAATCAGGCATTGGCCGCGACGTCGGTGGACGGCGACTCGTCGGACTTGAAGATGTGTTCCATGGCTTCAGCTCCGTCCGTGATGACCGGGCGAAGTTGCTTGCGGTAGACGCGTTCTGTCACTGCTGTGCCGCTGTGGCCGACGACTCGGGCAATGACCTCAATGGGGATGCCGTGATCGGACATCAAGGAGACGAAACTCGTTCGCAGTTCCCGAGTGGTCCATTCCATCGGGGCATCGAATCCTGCCTCTTTGAGCAGGCCCCGAAAGTTGCTGAGTACATTCTTGGAACTCCGCTCGGTGCCATCCGGATTAGGGAAGACGAGGCCAGCAGGGCCCCACTGGACGCCGGCGGCTTGGTAGGCCTCCTGCTGTCGCCTTCGATGATCCGCCAGCACGGATGCAGCCTGTTGCGGCATGGCCAATGAACGGCGACTCAGGCGGGTCTTTGTCTCCCCCTTCTTTCGGACTGACCGCCACACATCAACGTGCGGTTTCGCACCGTTCTGAGCGTCGATGTGAACGTGGGTCCAGGTGAGGGGCCGTTCTTCCTCCGTCCGTACCCCTACGAGAAGCGCCAGAACGACGTAGGCGTGAATCCATGTCCCCTGCTTCGCACGGAGGACAGCTTCCGCCTGGTCCAGCGTCAGGGACTTACTCGGTCGCCCGGCCTTGCCCTCGGGGAGCTCCGTAAGCTCAGCGACGTTGCGCAGGACGGCACCCCGCCGCTGCGCCATGGCGATCGAGCGCCGCAGAATGGATCGGATCCGCTTCAACGTCTCGTGTGCCAGCTCCTCGGACTTTGCTTCCAACCATTCGTCAACGTCGTCCGGGTCCAGCTCGCGCAACTTTGCCTTGCCGAGGTCAGGAATGACGTGATTCTTGGCCAAGCTGCGATAGGCCTTGATGCTGGCGGTATCTCTGCCCCGCAGGCCCCGTACGAGCCAGTCGTTCACCACCTGCTCGATGGTGTACGAACTCGAAGTTCTGACACCGGCGTCCAGTTCCTTCTTGAGCTCACGGAGTTTGCTGCGTACCTCGGTCTTGGTCTTTCCGTACACCTTCGGCCGCCGACGCTTGCCGTCCGGTGTGTAGCCCAAAGAAACTGCCCCGACATAGCGATTCTTAGACTTGTCCCAATAGATGGAATCCTCGCCGTTGCCAGCCTTGGCACGGCGATCGGCGGTATCCGTCGTCATCGGTTCCTGTGCCTCTCAGATGACTGGAGCCGCACCCCTTGGGGTGCGGCTCCAGTAGTTCGGACGAGATCAATTGGCGCTTTCCGCCTCCTGCTTCAGCAGTTGCACGTACTCCTCGATGTACTCCGTGGGTACGAGGCGACGACGACCGACTCGGACCGTGCGGAGCCGCCCAAGGCGGATCTCCTCGTAGGCGGTTGAACGCTTCACGCCGAGCGCCTCCGCGGCGGCTTCTACGCGGTGTAGGCGGCGCTGCGGTGTGGAGGCGGCAGGGGCCGTGTCCATGTGGCTGACTCTCCTTCGTGGCGCGGGCCGTTCGGGGGCACAGCCCCCTTTCCTGTCAGGTCCGCTACTTCCGCTACCTCCGCTACCGCCCTGGTCAGGGGCATGATCGCGGTAGCGGATGGGGGTAGCGGTAGCGGATGGATCCGCTACCGGCCCCGGCCCGAGTGGGGCGCGGGGCCGGTAGCGGTAGCGCTCAGGTAGCGGACGGGAACAGCCCTTCCGCTACCGTTTCCAGGCCGCTGACCTGCGAGGTAGCGGAGGTAGCGGAGGTAGCGGCCCCTGAGGGGGGAGGGGGGCAGTAGCGCTGCCAGGCGTCGTGGAGATCCAGGGCGTAGTAGCCCTTGAGCACGGTCCCGGCGGTCTTGATGTTCCGCGCCTTGATCGGGGTGTTGTCGCTGGTCATGTACTCCCCGAGCATCTTGGCCAGGCCCCGGGAGTCGAGCGGCCGGCCGCCCATGTCCGCCCACGGCGCTTCGTCCAGCGCGCACAGCCGGTCCAGCACGGCGACGGTGGGCAGGCGATCGATACCGGTCATGACGTGGTCGCGCAGGTCGGTGAGCAGCCGAATGCCGAGAGAGCCCTTGTCGTCGGCGCGGGCGGCGTTGACGAGTTCGACGCACGCGGCGCGGGCCCGCTCGGGCCAGTCGCCCCCGGCGGCGTCGGCTACGGCGAGCAGCGGTTCCCACACGTCCGCCGGGCGGTCGGTGACGCCCTCGGGCATCTCGGGCCAGCGTCCGGCGATGTCCTCGCGGACGGTGTCGGCCCACTGGGCGAGGCGGTCTCGCAGGGCGTTGCCCTCGGCTTCGTGCAGCCGGGCCCTGAACGGCTCCACCGTCTCGTTCCTCGCGCGTCGGCGCATACGGATGATGATCGAGCGGGTGGTGATGGTGTCGGGCAGGTAGCCGAGTCCGGCGACGGCTACGGCGGTGTAGGAGGGGAACTCCACCACGGTCTGATTGCCCCCGTCGCCGATGCACCGGTAGGTGACCCCGGAGCGGCGGTGTCCGGCGTTCAGGAAGCCGCGCAGTTCCTCGTTGTCCCCGGCCTTCGGGCCGAAGACGGTGTCGATCTCGTCGAAGAGGATCGTGGGCCGCCCCGCCGGGTCGGAGACGGACCGGAACAGAGCGGCGGCACGGGCGTTCACGGCGAGCATGGGGCGCGGCACGAGGGTCTCGACTACTTCCAGTGCCCGCGACTTCCCGGAGCCGGGCTCCGGGGACAGGAACGCCACGCGGGGTGTGGAGTCGAAGGAGTCGAGCAGGTGCGCGTGCGCGTCCCACAACGCCACGGCCACGTAGGCGGCTTCCCGCGGGAAGACGTTGAACCGGCGGTGGAAGGCTTCCACCTCGCGCAGCAGTGCGGCCCCGTCGATGGCGGGCGCCGTGGCGTTGGTGGCGGTCATGCGGCGGTCCTCCTGTCCGCCGGTCCGGCGGTAGTGGTCGGGTGCGGGTCAGGACGAAGAGCAGAGCGGACGCCCTGGCGGGCGGCGACTTTCGCGCCCTCGCTCGTGGGGGTGGTCTGTTCGTCGGCGGCGTGCGGGCAGTGCCAGACGCGGACCCGTGTCGTGAGTTCGATGACGGCGGCGCGACCGATGGCGCGTTCGTGGTGTCCGCAGCGGCAGAGCCAGTCCGCGACCGGTGGGCGCAGGGCCATGCGGATGTGCAGGCCGGGCATGATGCCGGTGATGATGACCGGTTGTTCGGCCGCCTGTGCCTGGCCGGTGGGGGCGGTGAGGCTTTTCAGGGCCGGGGGATGCGGCTGCTCGCTCATGCCGCCGCCCTGGGTCGGGCGGTGCGGATGGACCAGTTGAGCGCGGAGCGGATGGTGGCGCGGCACTCGGCCGGCGGGAGTCCGGCAGCCTCGCCCGCCCCCTGAAAAGCCTCTTCAACCACAGTGCGCGGGATCTCGCCCCACGCGACGAACCGCCCCACCGCGCGGGCCCCGGCGAGCAGCCGGGCGTTCCGTCCGCCCTCACTCGCGGTGGCCACGGCGGCGATTTCGGCGTTCAACGCTGCTGTGGCGCAGCGAGAGGACCGGGACGCGACCGGTGCAGCCGTTAGTGCCCGCGGAGTCTGACGGACCGTCAGGCGGGCGTACAGCCATTCCGGGAGCGGGGCGGGCGGCCGGTCGTCCACCACGTCGTACGTTCCGGCACGCGTCACGCTGCCGGGGGCGACGACGTAGCCACCGTGCGCGCGGGTGTCGACCAGCGGCGCGAGCGTGCCCGCACTGTTCACCAGCCGCGCCCCGGCCGGGGCGATGAAGTACAGATGCACCCCGCTGCCCGCAGTCCGCACCGTGCGGGTGGTGGGCACGGCCTGTCCGGTGCGCTCGCAGAGCGCCTTGAAGGTCGTCACGCCGCAAGGCGTGTCCGCATTGCTGTTGGTCTTGGGCTTGTCGAGGTCGATCACGAGCAGACCGGCGGGGCCGGTGGCGATGCCGACGTTGAACGCGCCCGTGGACCAGGCAGCGTGGATGCGGTCGGGGTCGGTGGTGGCGCGCTGCTCCCACTTCACGTGTCCGCCGGCACACGGGCCGGTGCGGGTGCAGGCGCTCTCGCCGTGCAGGGCGGGGCGTTTGCCGCCGGGCCGCAGCGGCAGGACGGGCCAGCCGCGGGCGGCGGCGTCCAGGGCGGCGGACAACAGGTTGGTGGTCATGCGGCGGTCCTCCATTCCAGGGAAGCGGGGATGGTGGCTCCGAGGAGGAGTCCGTAGGCGTGGTGGGCCTGTTGGGGGACGATGCCGTTGCCGAGGATCTTGAGTTGTTCCTTGCGGGGGATGTCGGGCACGGCGGTGACCCAGCCGGCCGGCAGGCCCATGAGCCATTCGGCGAAGGCCGGGGACAGGCGGCGGTTGCCGCGGGTGCCGGGTTCGGTCGGGCACGGCGCGGGCCGTCCGGTCGCCTGCTCCCAGCGGTGGATGGCGGGCCCGTAGTCGGTGCCGTCCACGGCCACCCACCGCTCGTCGCGATGCACGGCCCGGCCGGGCAGCAGGTTGACCACGACCTCGTTCAACGGTCGGGAGTTGCGGCCCAACAGGTTGGAGGCGCCGGACTTCCAGTCCCGCGCAGCCGGCGTGGGCAGCAGGGTCAGGTTTCCGGCGGTGCGGGCAGTCGCGTGACCATGGTGCGCAGGTTCATCCCGCCTTTGCGCTTCGGGCTGGTGCCGGGGCCGCCAGTGCCGTCCGAGGTGGTGGGGGTCGGCATCAGCGGGATGGGCGACGGCGAACCAGCGGTCCCGGGTGTGCGGGGCGCCGACTTCGGGGTCACCAGCTCGTAGACATGTCCACCGGACGTCATACCCGAGCGCGGCCAGGTCCGCGGCGACGACGTCCAGCCCCCGCGAGCGGAGCGCCGCCACGTTTTCCAGGAACACGAGACGCGGTCGAAGGACGCCCACAGCCGTAGCGACGTTCTTCCAGACCCGAGACCACTGGCCACCGATTCCGTCCCTTCGTCCAGCGTTGGAGATGTTGCGGCACGGGAAGCCCGCGCCGATGACGTCCGGCCGGTACAGGTCACGGACCCGTTCCCAGTCCACGGCAGTGATGTCCCCGAGGTTCGGCACCCCGGGATGACGGGCGGCGAACACGGCCGCCGCATACGGGTCGTTCTCCGCATAGGCGGCGACCAGGCCGCCCAGTCCGGACCGTAAAGCGGCTTCCAGGCCGCCATAGCCGGCGCACAGCGCCACCACGCGAGGTGACGCACCGGCCTCTCGCCGGATGGGTGTCGGTTGAGTCATGCTGGATGTCTCCAGTTCTCGTGAGTACTGGCAGACGAGAGCGGCCCCAGTCATTGGCGTGAGTGGGGGCCGCTCTCGGCGTTCGTCAGCGGGCGGTGGCGGTGATGTAGAGCCGGACCTTCCGCCTGTCGCGCGTCGGGTAGGCCCGGACGGGGCCGGTGGTGAACGTCCGGGCGAGCGCGGCCGTGATGCGGTCAGCGTCGCCAGGGGCGTAGATGATGCGGATCTCGAACGGGCTCGACATCAGATGTTCGGGATGGCGTTGATGACGGCGTTGGCCAGGTTGTTGATGGGTTCGGCGGCGCCGGTGGAGGCGAGGAAGAAGCCGAACCCGGCGGCGGTGAACGCGGCTCCGGCGCTGAGACTGTGGGAGCGGAGCAGGAAGACGAGCACCAGGCCGAAGAGCAGGACGAGGGAGACGGTCACGGCCATGCCGTAGACCTCCGTTCCGGGTCAGGGGCGGACGGTGGGTCGGTGGGGTCGGGTGCCGGAGTCTTGGATGTCGCGGCCGGTGTTGAGCAGGCGGCGGCCGATCCGCAGCCGGTAGCGCCGGCCACAGCAGCGGCGGCACGGCTTGACGGTGCGGCGGGCCTGTCGGATGCCGGTGCCGGCGCACTTGCGGCAGGGCGCGAAGGGGCTGAGCGCGCACAACGCTGCGTAACCGGCGAGGATCAGCAGGACGGCGAGGCTAGCGAGGGCCACAGGGGGTTCACCTCCCCTCTCAGGGCGGTTTCCGGGGGTTTTCGCAGGTGGGCCGCTAGACGCTAGTTGCCTGATCACAGGCCCTATGGGGTGCTAGCGGGGCTGCTAGACCTAGCAGTCGCGGGTGCTAGGTCTAGCAGCGCTGCTCGGCTCAGGCGGCGGCCCGGTCGGCGTCACGGCGAGTGATGGCGGCGGTGATGTCGGACCGGTCGATGCCGCGCCGGTTCGCGCCCTTGCCGTCGTCGGTCTGGCCCCAGACCTGGCCGGGCTTGATGCCCCAGGGCTTGAGCGCGGCGGTGACGTTCTCGCCCTTCCACCCGCCGTACGTCTCGGGCTGCGCCGCGGCGAGACGCTGCGCGATGCGCTCGCACCACACGGACTTCTCATCGGCAGCGAGGACGGCGAGCACGTCCGCGAGGACGTCCGACCCGGCGCCGGTCTTCTCCGGGCCCTGACCGATCGCGTGGCCGGTGACGTTCCCGTACGCCTCGCGCGCCTGACGGGCGCGAGCGACGATCCGCTCGGCGGCGACCGCGTCCACGAACGCGGAAGCGACGATGCGCGGATCGTCGCCCTCACCGGCCATCCAGCAAATCCCCCGGTCGGACCGGGAGAACATCGTGGCCCGGTACCCCGACTTGTACATCGACGTACCGAGGACCATGTCGTTGGCGGGCTGGCCCATGACCTTGAGGCAGAACCGCAGCACCGCGTTCGCGGAGATGCCGGTGGGCAGGGACTTCGCGTCGGGGCGCTGGGTGCCGAACATCGTGACGATGCCAAGCGCGGGGCCGCGCTTGACCAGGTCGGTGCAGATCGCCTCGATCTCCTTGCCGTGCTCCTCATGCTCGAACGGCACCTGGCACTCATCGAACCCGACCACGATCGGATGCAGCCCCAGCGACCTGTCACCGGCCAGGGCCGGGGTGACCTTCGACTCCGGGCACCGCGTGCGCGGCAGGGACTTGATGACCTTCGCCCGCCTGCGCAGTTCCTCTTTCAGCTCCCGCAGGGCTTCCACGACGTACTCAATGTCGTCGTCCTCCTCACCGGCGCGGTAGCGGTGGCAGACCGGCTCCAGAGCCCCGAAGTCGCCGGTGCCCTTGAAGTCGAACGCGTGCACCTCCGAGCGCGGGTCGAGAGCGGCGATGAGCAGCAGCAGCCGCATGAGGAACGTCTTGCCCATCCGGGGGATGGAGCCGACCACGATCGCCGCGAACATCAGCGTCACGGACACGTCCCGCATCCGCTGGTCGTTGCCGAACACCACCGGCCGGAACAGATCAACCGTCCCGGACTTCAGCAGCGGCCAGGCCGGTTTCGTGGTCTCGTTCATCGGCTTGTCACCGACCCACAGGACCAGCCGTCCCTCGTGCTGCTCCGGGTCCGGGGAGGGCCACACGCAGCCGACCTTGCGGCGCAGACCGGACGCGAGGGGCTTGCGGGCCTCCATGATGTCCTCCGGCGTGACGCCGTAGGGGAGATCGAGGTCGGCGCGGTAGCCGGGCCCGTCCCGGACGATCTCCGAGGTGAAGCGCAGCCCGTTCATGTCGCCGCCCTTCTTGATGGCGGCGGACACCTTGGCGTTGCCGATCGAGTCCAGGCCCCGGAGCACGATCGAGCCGGTGAGCTTCTGCACCTCGGTCTTGAGCACCGCCGGGCCGACCACGGGCGCGTCGGGCTGCTGTCCGCCCAGTCCGAGCAGCAGCACCCCGCCCGCGGCGAACGCGTACAGGAAAGCCGGGGCCAGGACGTACAGGTAGAGGGCGAACCCGAGCCCGAACACGGCCGCGACCAGCGTGACGAGCCCGCGCAGCCGGATACGCCCGGCACGCAGACGGGCGAGGCGCATGTACTCCTCGACGTCCTCGGTGCGGACCGCGTAGTCGCGCAGCGGGGCCGCCTCGCGGTCCCACACCCACCGGTTGGTGGTGGCGATGAACCGGCAGGCGCCGCGCGGGGACATGAGGGCCAGGCGGCCCGCGTAGACGGGCAGCCGCGCCCCATGGAAGAGGGCGGAGTAGCCGAGGTTGGCCCCGGCGTGGCGGGCGGTGGCCAGGAAGTCGCGCCGGTTGGTCAGCCATCCGGCGAGCACCGGCTTGCGCTTCTCGATGCTGACCTTCGGGTCAGGCAGCGTCGGGTTGTCGACCGGCACCGGCCCCGCCGGCACGTCGTCGGTGTGGTCGATGTCGGGTACGGGCCGCAGGTGCGCGGCCGAAGAGGTGTCGGTCATGCTGGTCTCTCCCGCTGCTCGGAAATGGGGTGGTGGGAAGGGCCCGGGGCGGCCGGGATGCTTGGCGGCTGTCGACCGCCCCGGGGCACAGCTACTTGCGCCCGTTCTTCTTCGCGTCGCGCTCCTCGCGCTCGCGGGCCTGCTCCAACACGCGGTCGAACTTGCGCTCCAAGTCGCGCTGCGAGACCCGGACACCGTTCGCCGGGTCATCCGCAATGCCACGCTTGGCCATCCGAGCGGTGAGCCACACGAGCTTGGCCGTCTCGCCCGCGGTGAGCTTCGGGTTACTCGCCATCACGCACCGCCTGACCCTGCTCGGAGATGGCTGCCGCGGTGGCGAGCTGCGCCCACACCGCCGCCTGCTCGACAACGCGCTGCGGCATGTCGCCGGGCGCCCTGCCGGTGAGCAGCTTCTCGGCCTGCTCGCGGTAGTCGTTGCTGGTCACGGTTGTTTCTCCCGTCCGGGCCGGACTGTCCGGCTCCCTCCCGTTGCCCGCCGTGGTGGCGGGCAACGAGGGGCAGCCGTCAGCGACGGCGACGGGCCTTGGCGATGTTCTTCGCGGCGGCCTTGCCGTCCGCACCACCGACCGACTTGACGACCGTGACCACGCCCCAGGCGCACACCGACGCGATCAGGGCGAGCAGTGCCAGGTTGGCGGCCATCGCGGTCAGCACGCCGACGAGCAGGGGGCCGAAGTAGACGCCGGCCGCGACCGCCCCGGCGCCGACACCGGAACCGAGCGCGATGCGCTGTACCGTCCGGTCCGGCGGGGCGTGGTGGACGTGCTGGTGCACGACCTGCGGGCCGCTGTAGGGCTGCGGCACGGCGGGCAGTTGGTCGGGCTGGACGTAGACGTGGGTGCCGTCCGGGAGCTGCACCACACGGGCCAGCTCAGGCAGCGAATCCATGGGCTTCTCCTTGCGGGTAGGCGCAGGGCACGCAGGTGCCGAGCGACACGGGGATGACGTATCCGGCATCGCGCCCGCACTCGGGGCACACGCGGCGGGCGGCATTCGCCTTCGCCAGAGCCGCCCACCGGCCCGGGGTCATCGGCCGGACGGGGACCGCGCGGTCGATGCGGTACAGGTAGGCGACCAGCGGGCCACGACGGCGGCGGGGCCGTTCAAGCTGCGCGGCCACGTCCTGCCCGCCGGGCCGCAGCCCGAGCGTCCGCAGTTGGCGGCGGGTGGCGTAGCCGTCCGGGGCAAGACGCCACCGGTAGACCGGCAGCCCGGCCATTACGCCGCCACGCGTTTCCACGCGGCCCGCAGCCGGACCTCGGATGCGGAGTGCCCGGCCGCACGGAACCGGGTGGCCATCTCGCGATACGACAGGGCGGGGGTTTCGCTGTGCCGGATCTGGTCGACCAGCCGCTCCAGGACTTCATCGGTGAGTGCCGGTGCCGCTTCCAGGGCGAGGGTCGGAACCGGCTCGGTGGGGCCCCAGACCGGCAGCTCCCACGACGGTGTGACGCCGGACGTGACGCGGCTCGTCACGCTGGTCAGCGCCCTACTCGTGTCCTCACCGTCCCGGGCGGATTCGAGCGTCGACCACGCCCGCGAGAGCGTCTGCGCGGTCTTCGCCTGGACGCGTGCGACGCGCGCCCCGGCCGCCGTCACAGCGGTCAGCCGCGTCTCCTCGGTGACAGAGTCGGCCCGCAGCCGGGCACGCGCCACGGCCGCTTCGTCGCGGGCCTCCTGCTGAATACCGCGGATCGCACCGAGCGCGGACGGGGTGAGCGCGGTCCGCTCCCACAGACCGTGCACCAGCCACAGCGCCTTCGCCGCGATGGGCAGCCAGGCGACCGCCAGCCACGCGCCGGCCGACTCTTCGGCGGTGAGCGCGTGGGCGACCAGAACCGCCGTGGCGACCAGACCGAAGAACCAGCCCACCGCCGTGACCGGAGTGGAGTGGTCACCCTGCGCGGCCAGGCGACGTTCGTAGGCCAGAGTGGCGAGCCACCCGCCATCGATCCCCAGACCGACGACCACAGCGACCGGCCACGGCATCGCCCCGCCCAGCCACATCACGACCACCGCGAGGGTCAACACCATGGACACGCCCGTCATCGCGACGGCCGGCAGAACAGTCTTGGCGTTCATGCCGCACCCCCGTCCACCCGCCGGACGGTGAGCGAGGCGAACAACCAGACCCGTGTGTCGCCCAGGTCGGACAGCTCCAACCACTCCCACTCGGCCCCGCCGACCGGCGCGTAGCCGAGAGCGGCCAGCGCCTCGACCCGCTGATCGAGCGTCGGGATCGGGGCAGAACGGCCGAACCGATGGGTGGGCCAGTCCAGGGCGTCGGGAGCGTCGGTGACGACGTACACCTCCCAATCGCCAAGGAACGTGTTCGACAACCGAGCGGTGCGCGTCATGCCGCACCCCCCGGCGCCGCAACGGAAGCGGTGCGGTTGGTCAGGTCGCGGCGGGCGGCCATCACCCGGTTCCGGGCCCGACGCACCCGCCGCATGTCCAGCTCGTTCACCGGCCGGTCCATGGCGGTGATCTGCGCGTCCAGCAACTCGACCTCCGCCACGATGACGGGCATCTCACGCTCGATCGCGTCCAGCTCCGCGGCCGACGGCTCACGGTCAAACGGGGCGGCGGTAACAACCGCCTGAACAGCAACGATGTGCTTCATGAGTCGTGTTCCTCTCAGACAGGAACGGCTCGAAGCGGCTCCGGTGGTAGGACACCGGAGCCGCGCCGTTGGGTGGGTCGGTCGTGGGCTACGAGCGACCACGGCGACCCGACACCGCCGAAACGGCTGTGGTGTCGGGCACCGTGAGCGCTGGTACAGGGTTCGGATCTCCTCTTTCGCACGACGCTGCTCGACCCGGAGAGGTCCGAAATCCCGGATGTCGTTGCAGCTTCAAGGTGTGTCGTGCGGTTCTTAGAGCCGATGGCGTTCCCCGGTCAGGGGGTGTGGGCCCGGTTGTGACACGGGCCGTTTCTCGGTCGGCTGGTCTCCACTCGCCTCGGCCGGCGTCCTCACGGCCGTGGTGCTGCGGTGGATCACGCTGTCCAGTTGTTCAGCAAGTCCGAGCAGCCCAAAGAAGGCCCCTCAGCGCACCGTTCTGACCGGAGAAGCTCCGCCCATCTGGTGCGCACCAACAGATTGCATCTGGTGCGCACCAGAGTCAAGCGGCATCACCGATTGGGGTGGCGGTCGCCCGCCTTGGCGCATCTACAGAAGACCCGCTCATGGGGCATGGCCGGTAGCCAACAGCCCTTAACAGCAGGCCTGTTAACCCTTGTTGACCTGCGACGATGTGAGGCATGCTGGAACGGTCCGTGAACCGATCAACCACCTGGTGGTGACCTGTGAGCACAGGACTTCGAACCGCGCGGACAGCGCGGGGCTGGTCTCAGGAACGACTGATTCGGGAGATCGAGCAGTACGCCCGGAGGCACGTCACCGATGTCGCATCCACGGCAAGCCTGCGCGTCTACGTGTCCGAATGGGAGAACGGCAAGCGGGCTATCTCCGACCGCTACGCGGCGATCCTCCGCCAACTCCTCGGTGCCACCGACACAGAACTCAGGAGTAGCCCGCCGCAGGCCACACCAGAGAGGGCGGACGGATACGACGAACTGCTGAGCCGGATCGATGCTGCCGGCAGTGTCAGCGCGTCCATGGTGAAGGCATTCAACGACCAGACCGAGTTGCTCCGCACCATGGACCGCCAAATGGGTTCCGCTGGTCTCGTTGACCAAATGACGGGGCACCTGGCATCACTCGAAGAGACGCTGAACTTCGCTGTTCTTCCCAGCGCACGGCGCCCTGTGGCGCTCGCCCTGGCCGGTGCTTCAACGCTCGCGGCATGGCAGGCCATCGACTCGGGCGCAGTCGAACGCGCCTGGAGGCACTACGAACTCGCCAAGCGGGCAGCGCGGGATGCGGAAGCACCGATGTACCTGGCCCACGCCACGGCAGAGCAGGCGTACGTCCTGTGCGCGGCCGGTCGGCCGGCGCTCGGTGTCGACCTGGTCCGCGATGCGCATCGCACGCTGGCGCAGGCGGGATCTCCTCGGCTGCGAGCATGGCTCTACGCGGCCGAAGCAGAGCTATGCGCCCACGCCGACATGCCTGATGACTGCCGGAAAGCCCTTGACGCAGCCGAGGCAGTCATCCCGGCCGGGCCGGAAGACCGCGACCCGGACATGCTGAGCATCTTTCTGAATGGCGCCCACCTCGCCCGGTGGCGGGGCAACGTCCTCGCCCTTCTCGGCGACGATGAAGCCGTCACCAGCCTGTACGGCGCATTGAAGGTCATGGACGCGACGTTCATCCGGGCGCAAGCCGGTCTCCACAGCGATCTGGTCCAGGCCCACCTCGCTCGCGCCGAATACGACGAAGCCAACTCGCACTTGCGGCAGGCCCGACTACTCGCGAACCGCACCGGGTCCGTGCGGCAGCGCCGCCGCATCGACCTTCTCAGCGCCCGGCTGTAGCTCCGGGCTTGCTGCGGTTCGCCAGGATGTGGAGCAGAGCAACGAGGGTGCCGGAGCCCATGAGCTCACCGCGGGCCATCAAACCCGGGATGTCCGCGAGCGGCACCCACTCGATGTGGCCGGCCTCTTCAAGGTCTGTCGGCTCGCCAACTTGCTCGGCTCCGCGACCCACGAAGATCTCATGGGGCGAGTCCACCATGCCGACCATGGGCTGATAGGTGACGACGTGCTCCAGTGACTTGGGCCGCCAGCCGGTCTCTTCCACGACTTCGCGGAGCGCTGTGGCGCTGGCCTCTTCCCCCTCGTCAACGATGCCGCCAGGGAGCTCCCAGCCCCATTGCTTCGGGACGAAGCGGTACCGCCACATCATCAGCACTCGATCCCGGTCGTCCAGTACGGCCGTGATCGCGACATGGTGAAGCTTCACGACGTGGTGCTCAAAGCGCTTCACTCCGGGCGGCTCCACGTCCCAGAGTTCGAGCTTGACCCAGCGGTTGTCATAGACGTTGCGCTCACCGTGGATGCGCCACGCCTCCAGCCCTTCCGGCGTCTTGACGCTCACGCTGCCGCCCGGGACTCGGTAGGAGCTGCGGTCGCGGACCTCCAGCGCTCCCTCTCCGACCAGGCGCGCCAAGACCTGCCGCAGCGCGGTCCGCCCGATGCCGAGTTCTTCGACAAGGGCACGCTCCGACGGCAGCTTGTCACCGGGGGCGTACTCGCCCGAAGCGAGTCGCGCACGAATCGTTTCGTAGACCTTCGCCGTCTTCGGTCCCATCCGCGCAGCACTCTCCATTCTGAAGTGGTGCGTACCAGCGTAGCTGGCGAATTCCATGCGACCTCCGGTCGGTCTTGAATTGATGCGGGCTATTTGTGGCCTGCGTCCGGCTCCGGCGGTGAGGGGAGCCATGGGAGCCAGAAGGGGAGCCACCCGGGGCGACACTAGGCGGACTCCCGTGGACTTCGGTGGACGATCCAGGGGCCTACCCGCGAAGTCGGGCGGATGCCGAGTGCAGCCGCCCGACAAGCCGCATTACCTCACGCGTAATCGACCGCTCCTGCGGCGCGCGGCAGGCTGAGTGCACCGGGTCCCGGGCGGCGCACTCCGCCCGGGTTCCGGCCCCACGACCGGCCCGTACACCTCGACGGAGGCTGATCCGCCATGTCCACTGCCCTGCTCACCGGCATCTCCCGTACCACCGAGCCGCGGACCGTGCTGCGCCGGTTCCTGGCCGCGGACGCCGTCGTCTCCGGCGCCAACGGCGTCGCGTACGCGGCGGCCTCGGGGCCGCTCGGGCGGCTGCTCGGCGTCGACGGCACGCTCCTGACCGGCCTCGGCGTCTTCCTCGTCGCCTACGGGCTGGGCGTCGGCCTCCTCGCCGCCCGTCCCCGGCCGCCGCGGGCCGGCGTCACGCTCGTCGTCGACGCCAACATCCTGTGGTCCCTGCTCAGCGTCGCCGCCCTCGCGCTGTGGCTGGAACCCACCGCCGTGGGCGCGGTCTGGACCGTGCTGCAGGCGCTGGTCGTCGCGGGCTTCGCCGTCCTGCAGTGGTCGGCGCTGCGCGCCGCCGCTACGGAGTGAGCGACCGCAGATACTTCGCCGTCGCCGGGTCGGCCGGGAGCAGCGTCTCGATGGCCAGCTCGGCGACGGTCACGTCCAGCGGCGTGTTGAAGGTCGAGATCGAGGACACGAAGGAGAGCGTCCGGCCCGCGTGCTCGATCCGCAGCGGCAGCGCGAAGTACGGGTACGGCGCCTCGCCCGGCGCGACGCTCCACTCGTCACCGGCCCCCTCGGGCAGCGGATACGCGGCGACCTCGTCGTACAGCCTGCGCAGCGCGCCGGAGCGGGCCGGGGCGAGCTGCCGCCGCATCTGCTCCAGCAGATGGCCGCGCCACTCGGGCAGGTTGCGGATCCTGGGCGCGAGGCCCTCGGGGTGCAGGGTGATCCGCATGGCGTTCAGCGGCGCGGTGAGCAGATGCTCCGGCAGCCCGTCGAGCAGCATCGCGATGCCCCGGTTGGCGGCGAGCACGTTGTACGCGCCGTCGACGACCAGCGCCGGGTACGGCTCGTAGCCCTGCAGCAGCCGCTCCATGCCCTCGCGCAGCGCCTCCATCGACGGGTCGTCCAGCGGCGTCTCGGCGTAACGGGGTGCGTAACCGGCCGCCAGCAGCAGGGAGTTGCGCTCCCGTACGGGGACGTCGAGGTGCTCGGCCAGACGCAGGACCATCTCCTCACTGGGGCGGGAGCGGCCCGTCTCCACGAAGCTGATGTGGCGGGCCGAGGAATCGGCGCGCAGGGCCAGTTCGAGCTGGCTGATCCGGCGCTCCTCGCGCCAGCGGCGCAGCAGCGGCCCGACTCCGGTACCGGACACGGCAGTTGTCATGACCGGACGGTATTACGACACGGCCCGTCCGCGCCTCAGCCGCGTGCGTTGCCCAGCAGTGCGGCGAGCGCCCGGTCGAGGTCCTGGGCGGCCGCCTCGTTGCCCGCCGGCACGGTCGCGTAGCTGCGGACCAGGAACCGCCGCAGGCTGGCCGTATCGAGCTGGAGCAGCGCGACGCCCTCCGGCGAGCGCAGCTCGATCATGGTCTGCACCCGCCCGCACGGCCAGATGTGCACGTCGCCGTCCCCGGACGGGGCGCGCAGCCCCGCATCGAGCAGGCTGCGGGCGAAGGTCCAGGTCACACCGGTCTCGTTCAGGCAGGCCTCGGGCGGGAAGGCCATCCGGACGGCGAACGGGTCGGTGTCGCTGTAGCGGAGGACCACCGGGACGGCCATGGAGTGGGGCGCGTCGCTGATGAGGCGGGCCCGGACGGATTGCTCGATGGTCGATGACATCGCTCGCTCCTCTGCTGCTGTGCGGTTCCGCTCTCGTGCACGTACGCCGGCACGGTCCGGCTCAGCCGGGGCGCGACGCCAGTGGCGCGTGTGACCTGCATCACCAAGACTGAAACGATTGCGCCAGGATGGCTAGGCTTTTGCGCCAACGCATATCCCCGTAAACGGGACACCTGGCTGGTTACGCGCGGGTACCCGGCACCAGCGGGCGGGCCGGCGTCGCATCGCCGACCGCCGCCGCCCGGGAGGGGCGGCGGCGGAGGCGGGAAATGAGGGTGCCCCGGCCGGACGGGGGTTTCCGGCCGGGGCGGTCACAGGGCGTGGGCGCGAACGGCGGTCGCCTCTCGGCGGAACGCCCCACAGGGCTTCGGTCGGACGATCTTCCCTGCGGGTAAAAGGTGAGGCCCGGGGACACTGTCCCGTCCACACCCACGTGTAGATGAACGATAAACCACTCAGTAGCATTCCGGGAACTCCGGGGCCCGGCTGTGACGAGCGTTACCCCCAGTTACCGGCTGAGCGATGATTTCGGGACACGCCTCCCGCGGCCGGTCACGCACCGCCCCTGGCGACCACCGAGCCCAGCACCGACGGCAGCGGATACCAGTCGGCGGACACCACGCTCGCGTGCCGCCCCGCCAGCAGCGACAGGCGGTCACGGGCCTGCTGCTCGGTCGGGTTCGTGCCGTCGATCGCCGGAGCGACGTTGTGCGCGGCGGTCATCACCACGAGGTAGTGGTTCCGGGCATACCAGGCGGTGTCGATCGAGCCGCCCGCGTACGCCGCCGCGTCCCCGTCGAAGACGACGAACCAGGGGCGGATCGAGGCGTCCGCGTACCGGCCGCGCGGGTCGCCCGCCGCGGCGTGGTGGACCGCCGGGAACGCGCCCGCCTCGCCGAGGCGGCCCGCCGCGGCGAGGCCGCGCAGATGTGTCGCGTACTCGCGGTCGGTCCACAGGGAGTCGAACGGATTGTCCTCCTCCAGCGTGCCCGGGATCAGCTCGACCATGAACTTCCCCGCCAGCGCCGAACGCGCCGGCCAGCCGTCCGCCCGCACCGCCGTGTCGAGGTCACGGTGCCCGCGGACCAGGTCCGCCGGCCGGTACAGGGCGTCACCGAGGCGCGCGGTCAGCAGCGCGTCCAGCGCCGCCGGCCCGCGGCCCTGCCGGCCCTGGAAACCGTCCTTGAGCTCCAGCTTGATCAGGATCGGCCGGTGCCCGGGGTTCGCGTCGTGCCAGGCCCGCATGTCGGCCAGACAGCCCCCGAGGTCCTGGTTCCTCGACCCGGCGCGCAGCTCGGCGGCCGTCGACGCGTTCACGCAGTTGTTGTCGTTCCCCGTCGGATTGCTGTGCGAGACCCGCCACGACCGGCCGAAGGCGTTGGTCCACACGTCGATCTCCAGCATGCCCGCGCCGGAGTCCAGCGCGTCCGCGAAATAGGGGTACTTCGACTTCTCGTAGGCGTTGTGCACGCCGACCCCGGTGGTGGCGGAGTACGGGAGCCGCCCCGTGTCCGCCTGGCCGGTGGTGGTCGCCTGTGCGGGGGCGAGCGCGAGGGAGAGCAGTCCGGCCGCGACGGTCGTCGTCACAGCGGCGCGCGAGAACGTGCCCATGGGGGGTCCCTGCCTTTGCGTCGGATGGTGGGCCCCGCCCGGCGGATCGCTGCATGACGGGGTCAAGTCGACGGAAGGCTAGGGGAGTTGGGTGAACCGTGGGGAGACTGTACCCGGCCACTGCGGGGCCCGGAATCGCCGCGGTGTCCGCCCGCCGAAGGGCCGTTCCGGCGGGCGCCGTGCCGGGGTGCGGGCGCCGTCCGGCCGGGGCACGATGGCCGCATGCTGCTCGCCCGCGTCGCCGAAGTCTCCCGCGAGGTCGCCGCCACCTCCGCCCGCTCGCGCAAGATCGCTGCGCTGGCGGACCTGTTCGCGGAGGCATCGCCCGAGGACGTCGCGCTCGTCATCTCCTACCTCGCCGGACGGGTGCCGCAGGGCCGCATCGGCATCGGCTGGAGCGTCCTGAAGGAGCCCGTACCACCAGCCCCCGCGCCGGCCCTCACCGTCGGCGAGACCGACGCCGCGCTCGCCGCCCTCGCCCGGGTCTCCGGTCCCGGCGCCCAGGCGGAACGCCGCAGCGGCGTCCACCGGCTGATGTCCGCGGCCACCGCCGAGGAGCAGCGCTTCCTGCTGCGGCTCCTCACCGGTGAGGTACGCCAGGGAGCACTGGACGCCGTCGCGCTCGAAGCGGTCGCCGAAGCGGCCGGCGCGCCCGCGGCCGACGTACGGCGCGCCGTCATGCTGGAGGGCTCGCTGCCCCGCGTGGCCGCGGCGCTGCTCGCCGAGGGGCCGGCGGCCCTCGAAGGGTTCCGGCTGCGGGTCGGCAGCCCCGTGCAGCCGATGCTGGCGCACACCGCGAAGTCCGTGACCGAGGCGGTCGCGGCGCTCGGCGCCCCCTGCGCCGTCGAGGAGAAGCTCGACGGCATCCGCGTCCAGGTGCACCGCGCCGGAACCGATGTCCGGATCTACACCAGGTCCCTCGACGACATCACCGGCCGGCTGCCCGAAGTGGCGCAGCAGGCGCGGGAGATGACCGGCGACGGGTTCATTCTCGACGGCGAGGTCATCGCGATGGCGGACGACGGCCGGCCCGTACCGTTCCAGGACATCGCCTCCCGGGTGGGCTCCCGCCTCGACGTCGAGACCGCCCGCGCCACGCTGCCGCTGTACCCGGTGTACTTCGACGTCCTCGCCGCCGACGGCGAGCTGGTGCTCGACCTGCCCGGCCACGAACGGCACGCGATCCTCGCCCGGCTCGTCCCCGAGCCGACCCGGGTGCGGCGCGTCGTCGTCGGCGACCCGGCCGCGGCGGAACAGGTCGCCGCCGCCGAGGAGTTCTTCACCGCGACCCTGCACCGCGGTCACGAGGGCGTCCTGGTCAAGGCCCTGGGCGCCCCGTACAGCGCCGGGCGCCGCGGCCGCTCCTGGCTCAAGGTCAAACCCGTCCACACCCTGGACCTCGTCGTCCTGGCCGTCGAATGGGGCCACGGCCGGCGCACCGGACTGCTGTCCAACCTCCACCTCGGCGCCCGCGCGGCGGACGGCGGCTTCGTGATGCTCGGCAAGACCTTCAAGGGGCTCACCGACGAGATGCTGCGCCGGCAGACCGAGATCCTGCG
This sequence comes from Streptomyces sp. NPDC002835, assembly GCF_053591995.1. Taxonomy (NCBI): domain Bacteria; kingdom Bacillati; phylum Actinomycetota; class Actinomycetes; order Kitasatosporales; family Streptomycetaceae; genus Streptomyces; species Streptomyces sp. NPDC002835. The sequence goes on from NZ_JBSFUW010000015.1 coordinate 109,637, forward strand.
CGAACTCGCCGTCGACGACGACGGTTTCACGGTCCGGGTGCGGCCGGAACTCGTCGTCGAGATCGCCTACGACGGACTGCAGCGCTCCAGCCGCTACCCGGCCGGGGTCGCCCTGCGCTTCGCGCGCGTACTGCGCCACCGGCCGGACAAGCCGGCGACCGAGGCGGACACGATCGAACAGGTCCTGTCCGCGGGCTGACGGGCCCACACGCCGGCCGGGGGCGCCGGCCGATCACCGTCGGCGCCGACTGGCGGCCACATCACGGGAGTTGGTCGCAGGGGCCGCCTCCATCCAGCACGCCCGGCCCGACCTGGCCCGCCGACTCCTCGTCGAGGCCTGCGTCCGTCGCACACTAGGTGGACCTTCGGGGCTTTGCCGGCTGATGTCGCCATCCCCCGTGTCCTGCCCACCGACGGCGCGCCCCGGGTCGTTGCCTGGTTGCCGGTGGACGGCTGCCGGCCGCGGGCTTCCGCGTCGGGTGACGCCGTACGGCACGGTGACGGTCAGAGCCGTCTCCGCGTTGCCCGCGGCCCGGCCCGGCGGGGCGGGCCGGGCCGCGGGCGGTGGCTCCCTGGGCGGGCGGGCCGGCGCTTTCGACTCCGGCGAGCCGGCCCCCGGCCGGGCCGGCGCCCATGAGAGCCGGCGCCGGCACAGCGGCGCGGGCTGCCGCCCGTCCGGCAGGGCCGTCGCCGCGAGGGCCCGTGCGACGGCAATGACCCTGGCGGCTTCGGGGTGCCGCCCCGTTGAGGGGGTGGGATACCGTCAGTCGGCGCGGTTGTAGATCGCCGTACCGGGGCAGGCGGTGTAGCCGAGACGGGTACCGCAGCCGGAGTACTGGCTGGAGCCGTTCCACCATGTCCAGCCGCCTATGGTGCGGCCGTTCAGCCAGGTGTACCGGCCGGAGTAGTTGGCGTCGTACGTGCGCAGGCTCCAGTGCACATGGGCGCCGGATGCGGAACCACCGGCACAGGTGTCGGTGCCGATGTTGCCCAGCAGGGCACTGCGGGAGATCGCCGTCCCGTTGTAGTAGGTCGCGTTCCACATGTGGTAGTAGTCCGTGGAGAAGCCGCCGGGGTGGATCACCCGGGTCCAGCCGCCACCGGCGCCGCACATCGAGGTCGCCGTGCCTTCACGGGACGAACGGACTCGCCCGCTGGCGTTGCCGCCGGCGAAGTCGAGGGCGCTCCAGTAGCCGGACCCGCCGTCGTGGGCGTGCGGGCCACCGGTCAGGGTCATGTAGTAGTCGGGCATCCATGGCAGCAGCAGCCCGTTCGTGTTGGCCAGGGCCCCGGTCGGCGACACCTGCGTCTCAGGCGTCGCCTTGCGCTCGGCGTAGGCCGTCATGGTCTGCCGTTCGGCCTCGCCGACCAGCGGTGATCTGGCCACGTGTGCGGCGAACTCGCGGTCGCCTTCGAGGCCCGAGACCCATTGGCCGTCCTTACGGTGGGCGATGTAGAGCCAGCCCTCCGGCTCGCCGTGCTGCGCGCGCGACGCCTCGACGTAGGCGACGCCACGGGCCCAGTCGCGTGAAACGGTGCGCACGTCGACGACCACCTTGCGGCCCTCTTCGGCGAGCTTGGCGACGGCGGCCCCCGGGGCGAGTTGCCTGGCGTCGTGGGAACGGGAGAGGACGTCCGCGGAGACGGCGTCCATCAGTGCCTTGCGGCCGTTGCCGAGACGGTCGGCGACGGCGTCCGACATCTTCGCGGTGACACCGGCGGACGGTGACTCGGCGGACGGCGACTCGACGGCGGTCACGGGAAGCGTGGCAGAGCCCCCAGGGGTCGCCGACGCCGAAGGCGCGACGGCGAGCAGACCGGTGACGGCAAGAGCGGCGACGGTGAGTTTCAGGGACGGTGCGGAGAACATGGGCGGTGTTCCTTTCGTAGGGGAGAAAGGTGTGCCGGGCGGGCAGACGGCGAGGCGCGGAGAGCCGTCGAAGCGCGCGGCCGGGAGCCGACCGGTGCAGGCGCGACCGGTTCGGATGCCGCGACTGGAGGAGATCAAAGGGGGTGCTCAGGTGTTCAATTGCTCAGGTGCTCGACGTGAGGGGGTCGCCGTGCCGGGGCATCGGGGGCACAAGAGCTGATGGGGCGGAGGAGGCCGTCGACACCGTTGGTACCGGGCTCGTAGGGGAGAGGGCAGAACGAGGGTCGACCGGCGCCGGGGCGACGGCGTCACTGTACGGACGGCGGCTCGACGCGGCGGGTCCGCCCGCGTTGCTGCCGGACAGGTGCAGAAGCCTCTGGTGCCGCAGGTGTTCAGGGCACCGCGGGCCGAGTGGACCAGAGGGCAGCCGTCGTCTTGCGGCCGGTGAATCCTCGCCCTCGCGGGGCCGGCCACGCCGCCGGTGCGGCGACCAGGTACGGCAGCCGTCGGCCTGAGCGGTTCCTGCGGTGGCGACTTCCGACGCGCCGGTGGCCGACCGGGCGAGAACGAGGAGGGTGGAGCGGGAGGGGACGGCAGTCGAAGGTCTGTGCATCGACCTGACCCACCCCCTCTGTTTTGACGTGTACCTGATCGAGTGTGGGTCTGTTGTCAACGCGTGTCAACGAGGGCACGGTGTCGTCATTCATCCGCCCAATGACGGCGGAGCGGACGGCTCGCCGAGGCCGGACGCCCTGCTTGCCTTGGATGCGGCCCGTCGGGAAGCCTTGCCGCCACCCGCCCCGGCTCTGGGTGTCCTCGGGTCCCGCTCGCGGGCCGTCCGGCCGGCGCCGGCGTTCAGCGGAGGCCCAGTACCTTGTCGGCGAACGCCGACAGGTTGGCCATGGTCCGGGCGATCTGCTCCTCGAGCGTCAGGTTCTCCTCGTACCGCCCGTGCCGCAGCTTCGGCTGCCGCTTGCCGCGCACATACAGCGAACAGGCCAGGTCCGCGCAGAGATACGTGCCCACCGTGTTCCCCTCCCGCCCGGCGGGGCCCGCCAGCGGGGCGGCGAACAGGGTCACGCCGGAGGAGGCGTGCGCGGTGAGACACGCCTGGCACATGCTCGACTTCACGGCGCTGGTCCGGCCCGTGGACGGGACGCGCAGGGTGATGCCGGTCGGGCCGTCCTCCCGCGGCAGCACCAGGTGCGCCTTGAGCGGGGCGCCCGGGTCGACCCAGCCGAGGAAGTCGAGGTCCTCCCAGGGAAGCGCCGCGAAGTCGGCGGGCAGGCGCATCCGGGTGGCCTCACCCTTGGTGCAGTTCACGAAGGACGTACGGATCTGTTTGTCGGTCAATGGTTCCACCCGGTGGAACGTAACAGCGTGGCCGGGTGCGGGCATCCGGTTTACCGGGCATCGGATCTATGGTGTCCCCGACCTGTCGCCCCGCACGGAAGGAGCCTGGCCATGCCCACAGAGCCGCTGTCACAGAAGGAGATCGAGGACCGGCTCCGGGAGCTCCCCGGCTGGTCCCTCGAGGGGGACAGGATCGCCCGCTCCTACCGCCTCGGCTCGCACTTCGCGGCCACCGCCATGGTCGTGCACATCGCGCAGATCCAGGAGGAGCTGAACCACCACTCGGACCTCACCCTCGGCTACAACACGGTCGCCCTCACCGTCCAGTCCCACGATGTGAACGCCCTTACGGACCGGGACTTCAACCTGGCGGAGCGAGTCGAGCGGATCGCCGAGGGCCACGGCGCGAACTAGGGCCGGTGCGAACCAGGGCCGGCGCGAACCAGGGCCTTCGTTTGGCATGCTCTGCCCATGCTCGACTACGACCGCGAGGCCGCCGTCTACGACGCGACCCGAGGCGGTGTGCCCAGGGCGGAGGCCGCCGCCGCGGCCGTGCTCGGTCTGGTCCCGGACCGGGCCCGCACCCTCCTCGACATCGGCTGCGGCACCGGCCTGGTGACCGAGCGGCTGCGCCGCCCCGGCCTGCGCGTACTGGGCTGCGACGGCTCGCACGGCATGGCCCGCAAGGCCGCCGGCCGCATCGGGGCGGCCGTCGTGCTCGGCGACGTGCGGCGGCTGCCGCTGCGTGACGCGGCCGTCGACGCGGTCAGCGCCGTCTGGCTGCTGCATCTGGTGCCCGCCTCTGCCACCGTCGTGGCGGAGGCCGCCCGCGTGCTGCGGCCCGGCGGGCTGTTCGTCACCACCGTCGACAAGGACGCCGGCCACGACGTGGACAGCGACATCGACGCCGTACTGCGCCCCCACCGCTCGTTCGCCGCCGCGTCCGACCGGGCCGGCCTGATCGAGAAGTACGCCGCCGCCGGCGGACTGCGGCCCGCCGGCCGGGCGCGGTTCGCCGGCCACGGGCAGGGGCGCAGCCCCCGCGGCACGGCGAAGGACCTGCTGGCCGGGCGTTTCCGCTCCTGGTTCACCGACGACCGGGACGGCACGACGGCCCGCGAACTCGCCGAGCGGCTGGCGCGCCTGCCCGGCCAGGACGTCCGCCGCCCGGACCCGTCGTACGCCCTGCACGCCTTCCGCAAGGACGGCTGACCGGCGCCGGCGCGGGCGGCTGCCGCACTGGGCGCCGCGTTCGAAGGCGCCGGCGCGATCGGTCCGCGGGAGCACCGAACGGGTGGTGCTTTGCCGGAACGGCAAGAAAATTCGCCAGGACGGGACCGCTCGCGCGACCCTGACGGCATGAGCCATCACCACGATTCCACCCATATCGACTGGAACGAGCAGGCCCAGCTGCTGGAGCGCGGCGCGGAGGTGCAGAGCCCTCTGTACCGGCAGGCGACCGACTGGCTGCGCGAGCTGGTCCCCGCAGGCGGCGTCCGCCGCGTCCTCGACATCGGCAGCGGCCCCGGCGTGATCACCGGGGTGCTCGCGGAGGCCTTCCCGTACGCCGAGGTCGTCGCCGTCGACGCCACCGCGCCGCTGCTGGAGCGGGCCCTGACCCGCGCCGCCCGCAACGGCCAGGCCGACCGGATCAGCATCCGCCACGCCGAACTGCCCGACGGGATCGAGGACCTGGGCGGGGCGGACCTCATCTGGGCGTCGGGGGCGGTCCACCACCTCGGCGACCAGCGCGCCGCGACCGGCGCGCTCGCCGGGCTGCTGCGGCCCGGCGGGATGCTCGCCCTCCTCGAGGGCGGACTGCCCGCCCGGCACCTGCCGCGCGACATCGGGCTCGGCAGGCCCGGCCTGGAGAGCCGGATCGGCGCGGCCGTCGACGAGTGGTTCGCCCGGATGCGGGCGGAGCTGCCGGGCGCGAAGGACGAGAGCGAGGACTGGCGCGCGCTGCTGGCCGCCGCGGGGCTCACCCCGAGCGGCACGCGCTCCTTCCTCCTCGACATCCCGGCGCCCCTGCCGGCCGTGGTGCGCGAGCAGTTGGTGTCCGGCTTCGCGTGGCAGCGCCGCATGGTGGAGGAGGTGCTGCCCGCCGATGATCTCGCGGTCATGGACCGGCTGCTGGACCCCGAGGACCCGGAGGGACTGCTGCGGCGCCCGGACGCGTACTTCCTCACCGCGCGCACGGTGTTCACGGCGCGCAAGGACTGACCGGACGCGGGCGGCGGGCGGGTCCGGGCTCCTGTCCCGGCCCCGCCCGTCAGCCGCCCTCCGTGCCCGCGGCCACCGGCTCCAGCCGCCACCACTGGTGGGGGGAGTCGGTGTCCTCCCACTGCCGTACATTCGCCCCGTCGGCGGTGGACGCATCGGCCACCTCGAGCAGCAGCCCGCTGATGAAGCTGACGACCGTCACCGTGCCCGGCGAGTCGAGATGGCGCTCGACGATCCACTCCTGGGCGCCGAAGTTGTTCGGCTTCCACTGCTGGACGTTGGCACCGTTGTCCACCGCAGCGTTCGCCACATCGAGGCGTTTGCCGCTCGCCGCGTTGACGAAGTGGTACAGCCCGTTGCCGTTCGGCACCGGGGCGATGTGCCACTGCTGGGCCGGCGTGCCCGTCTCCTTGCCCTGCTGGACGTTGGTCCCGCTGCCCCTGCCTCCGCCGTACACCTCGAGCAGCAGTCCGCTGCCCACGTTCCGCACCAGGTAGAGCCCCGGCTCGAGTGGCCCGTTCACTTTCCCCGCCTCGTCCCCGTGTCCCCGCCCGGCCCCTCCGGGCGACCGACGCGATCATCGTCGCACCCGCCACTGACAACGACGCGCGTCCCTCGACGTGTCCGCTGTGCACGGCACGCCGGGGGCGGGATTCTGGGGCGGTCCACCCGGCGAGGACGGCGGAGGCGCCATGGAGCGGGAACAGGTGTGGCAGGGCCGGCGTCTCCGCGCGGCTGCTGGAAACGGTGCAGCCGCGGTGCCCGCTGCTGCGCCGTACCGGTGCCGGCGCGCCGACGGCGCCGTCCGGGTCAGGAGTCGACGTCGACCCGATGTCGCTCGGGAGCCGGCGCCCGGTCAGGAGTTGACGTCCGCCGGGTCCGGGCCGAGGCGCTTGCCCTCGTCGAGGGCCGCCAGGGCGGCCATGTCGTCGGCGTCCAGCTCGAAGTCGAACACGTCGATGTTCTCCCGGATCCGCGACGGCGTCGAGGACTTGGGGATCACCACGTTGCCCACCTGGAGGTGCCAGCGCAGCACCACCTGGGCCGGGGTGCGGTCGTGCTTGCGGGCCACCGCGACGATCGTGGGCGCCTGGAGCAGGTCCTTGCCCTGGCCGAGGGGGGACCATGCCTCCGTGGCGATGCTGTGCCGCGCGTGGAAGTCGCGCAGCTCGGACTGCTGGAGCTGCGGGTGCAGTTCGATCTGGTTGACCGCCGGGACGACCGATGTCTCGCCGATGAGGTGTTCGAGGTCCTCGGGCCGGAAGTTGGACACGCCGATCGCCTTCGCGCGGCCCTCGGCGTGGATCTTCTCCAGGGCGCGGTACGTGTCCACGTACATGTCCTTGGCCGGCATCGGCCAGTGGATCAGATACAGGTCGACGTGGTCGAGGCCGAGCTTCCCGAGGGAGGTGTCGAAGGCGCGCAGGGTGGCGTTGTAACCCTGGTCCGAGTTCCACACCTTGGTGGTGACGAACAGGTCCTCGCGGGCGATCCCGGAGCCGTTGACGGCCTTTCCGGTGCCCGACTCGTTCCCGTAGATGGCCGCGGTGTCGATGCTGCGGTAGCCGGCCTCCAAGGCCGTGGCGACCGTCTGCTCCGCCTCGTTGTCGGGCACCTGCCAGACACCGAGACCGAGCTGCGGCATCGCGACGCCGTTGTGGAGGGTGGTGAAGGGGACCTTGCTCACGAGCGGTCGATCCTTACGTCGTCGGTTGAGGTACTCCCGGCGTCAACGATCATCGCCCGCCGCGCATTCCCCGCGCGGCGGGGAATGCCGCTCACCGGTACAGGGCTTCCACCTCGGCCGCGTACGCGTTCTCGATCGCCTTCCGCTTCAGTTTCAGCGACGGTGTGAGCAGCCCGTGCTCCTCGCTGAAGGGATGCGCCAGGATCCGGAACGTACGGATCGACTCGGACTTGGAGACCAGGGTGTTGGCGGTGACCACGGCGCGGCGGATCTCCATCTCCAGCTCCCGGTCGCGCACCATCTCCGCGGGCGGCAGCGGCGGCCTGTCCTGGACGGCCAGCCAGTGGTCGACCGCCTCCGGGTCGAGGGTGACGAGCGCCGCGATGTACGGCCGGTCGTTGCCGACGACGATGCACTGCGCCACCAGCGGATGCGAGCGCACCCGCTCCTCCAGGCCCGCGGGGGACACGCTCTTGCCGCCCGAGGTCACCAGGATCTCCTTCTTGCGCCCGGTGATCGTCAGATAGCCGTCCTCGTCGAGCGCGCCCAGGTCGCCGGTGGCCAGCCAGCCGTCGTGCAGCACGGCGTCGGTGGCCTTCCGGTCGCCCAGATACCCCTGGAAGATGTTCGCCCCGTGCAGCCACACCTCGCCGTCCTCCGCGATGTGCACCGTGGTGCCGGGGATCGGCAGCCCGACGGTGCCGTAGCGGGTGCGCTCCGGCGGGTTCGCGGTGGCGGCGGCCGTCGACTCGGTCAGCCCGTAGCCCTCGAAGACGGTGACGCCGGCGCCCTCGAAGAACAGCCCGAGCCGCCGGTCCATGCCGGAGCCGCCGGACATCGCGTGCCGCACCCGGCCGCCCATCGCGTCGCGGACCTTGGCGTACACCAGCTTCTCGAACAGCTGGTGCTGCATGCGCAGTCCGGCGGACGGGCCGGGGCCCAGGCCGAAGGCGCGGTGCTCCAGGGCCTCCGCGTACTTCACGGCGACGTCGGCCGCCTTGTCGAAGGCGCCGAGTCTGCCGGCGCTCTCGGCCTTGCGGCGGGCGCTGTTGAAGACCTTCTCGAAGATGTACGGCACGGCCAGGATGAACGTCGGCCGGAACGCGGCCAGATCGGGCAGCAGGGCGCTCGCCTGGAGCACCGGCTGGTGGCCGATCTTGACCCGGCCGCGGATCCCCGCGACCTCGACCATCCGGCCGAAGACGTGCGACAGCGGAAGGAACAGCAGGGTCGACGCCTCGTCGCCCGGCTTGGAACGGAAGACCGGCTCCCAGCGGCGGACCATCGTGTCCGCCTCGAACATGAAGTTCGAGTGGGTGATGACGCAGCCCTTGGGGCGGCCCGTGGTGCCCGACGTGTAGATGATTGTGGCCACCGAGTCGGGGGTGACCGCCCGCCGGTGCCGGTGCACCACCTCGTCGTCGATGTGCGCGCCCGCCTCGACGAGCTGCTCCACGGCGCCCGCGTCGAGCTGCCACAGCCGTTTCATCAGCGGCAGCCGGTCGATCACGGAACCGATCGTCATGGCGTGGTCCTCGTGCTCCACCATGCAGGCGGTGACCCCGGAGTCGTGCAGCATCCAGAAGACCTGCTCGACGGAGGAGGTCGGATACAGCGGCACGGACTGGGCCCCGACGGTCCACAGGGCGAAGTCGAACAGCGTCCACTCGTAGCGCGTACGGCACATCAGGGCGACCCGGTCGCCGAACCGCACCCCGTGCGCCAGCAGCCCCTTCGCCAGCGCCAGGACCTCGTCGCGGAACTCTCCGGACGTCACGTCCTGCCACCGGCCCGCGCCGTCCTTGCGGCCGAGCGCGACGCGGTCGGGGTCGTCGAGGGCATGGTCGAAGACCGCGTCCGCAAGCCCGCCGACCTGAGGCGCAGCGGCCATGGGTGGGACAGTGAACTCGCGCAATGGCTGCTCCTTGTGGCGCTCCGCACAGCGCCGAGACCGTACCCCACGATCTCGTCGGGCGGGAGGGTCTTCGTGAAGCGTGGACGAATGGCGTAGACACAGGTCAGGGCGGTGGGCGGGTCGTGGGACGGACCGTGGGGCCCGATACCTGACTCGTCGGTAAGTAGCCCGGTGCGCAATCTCCACCGAATCTGTACGGCCCGATCACCTGGCCGTCGCTCCACCGGGCGCGGACGTGGCCGAGGCCGGTGTGCGGCCCCCGAGGTCAAGGCCGGTCGACCGGGCGGTGCGGCCCCGTGGTCACACCCGGCCGTCGTCAGCCCCGGCACCGGCGAGTGCAGTTCGACCGGCAGTGTCGGCGCCGTGGTCACGGCCCGGCCCCCGTCAGCCCGGCACCGGCGCGTGCAGCCGGTCGCCCGCCGCGAGCACGGCGCCCGCCAGCGCCTCGGCGGCCTCCTTGGCCGCGTCCCTGCGCCGGCCGTGCAGCAGGACGAAGTCGACGGAGCCCAGCTCGGGCAGGCCCGCCCGCTCCGGCACCGCGACCAGACCGGGCGGGATCAGCCCGCGGGTGTGCGCCATCACGCCCAGGCCGGCACGGGCCGCGGCCACCAGACCGCTCAGGCTGCCGCTCGTACAGGCGATCCGCCAGGACCGGCCCGTCTGCTCCAGCACCTCCAGCGCGCGGGCGCGGGTCAGGGCCGGCGGCGGGAACAGGATCAGCGGCAGCGGGCGGTCCGGGTCCACCCGCAGTCCCTCCGCCGAGATCCACACCATCCGGTCCCGCCACACCAGCTCGCCAAGCGTCGCCCCCGGCCCCCGCTTCGCCAGCACGAGGTCCAGCCGGCCGGCCTCCAGCCGCTTGTGCAGGGTGCCGGACAGCTCCACGGTGAGCTCCAGGTCCACCTCGGGATGGTCGCGGCGGAACGCCTCCAGGATCTCGGGGAGCCGCGTCAGCACGAAGTCCTCCGACGCGCCGAACCGCAGCCGGCCGCGCAGCCGCGTGCCCGTGAAGTAGGCCGAGGCGCGCTCGTGCGCCTGCAGGATGGTGCGGGCGAAGCCGAGCATCGCCTCGCCGTCCTCCGTCAGCTCCACGCCGTGGGTGTCGCGACTGAACAGCGGCCGGCCGGCGGCGTCCTCGAGCCGGCGCACATGCTGGCTGACCGTCGACTGGCCCAGCCCGAGCCGGCGCGCGGCCTGCGTGAAGTTCAGCGTCTGCGCCACCGCGAGAAAGGTACGCAGCTGGGTGGGGTCGTACACGGCGCCGATCCTACGCCGCCATCGCGAATCGTGATGGCAGTCAGTGCGGTGTACGGGATACCCGATCATCCGGTGCGGCGGGAACATGGGGAGGGCACGATCCTGACCGAGAGCAAGTGGAGCACATGAGCCGCCGCCGCACCCCGCGCCTGCCGTCCTGGCTGCCGATCGACCCGTACATCCTGGCGCTCCTCGGGACGGTGGCCCTCGCCGCGCTCCTGCCCGCGACGGGAGCGGCGGCCGACGCCGCGGGCGGCGCGTCGACGGGCGCGGTGGCGCTGCTGTTCTTCCTCTACGGCGCCCGGCTCTCGACGCGCGAGACGCTCGACGGACTGCGGCACTGGCGCCTGCACGTCACCGTGCTCGCGGCCACCTTCGTCGTCTTCCCGCTGCTGGGGCTCGCGGGGCGGCTGCTCGAACCGGCGGTGCTGACACCCGAGCTCTACACCGGACTGCTCTTCCTGTGCCTGGTCCCGTCGACCATCCAGTCCTCCATCGCCTTCACCTCGATGGCCCGCGGCAACGTGCCCGCCGCGATCTGCGCCGGCTCCTTCTCCAGCCTCGCCGGCATCGTGCTCACCCCGCTGCTCGCGGCCCTGCTGCTGGGCGGCGCGGCGGGCGGCTTCTCGGCCGACTCGCTGCTGCGGATCGTCCTCCAACTGCTCGCGCCGTTCCTGGCGGGCCAGCTGCTGCGCCGCTGGGTCGCGGGCTTCCTGGCCCGCCACCGGAAGGTGCTCGGCTACGTCGACCGCGGCTCGATCCTGCTCGTCGTCTACACGGCCTTCAGCGAAGGCATGGCCGCCGGTGTCTGGCAGCGGGTCACCCCGGTGCGGCTCGGGGCGCTGCTCGCCGTCGAGGCGGTGCTGCTGGCTGCGATGCTGACCCTCACCTGGTTCGGCGCGAAGCGCCTCGGCTTCGGGCGGGCGGACCGGATCGCGATCCAGTTCGCCGGCTCGAAGAAGAGCCTGGCCGCCGGACTGCCCATGGCGACCGTGTTGTTCGGCGCGCAGGCGAGCCTGGCGGTGCTGCCGTTGATGCTCTTCCACCAGATGCAGCTGATGGTCTGCGCGGTGATCGCGAAACGCCGCGCCCACGACACCCCGCGCCCCGCGGACCCGACGGAACGAACCGGTCCGCCGCCCACCGCGCTGCGAACCCGGTGAGGCGTCCGCCGCTGCGCCCCGGCGTGGCGACTCCGCATGGGAAGATCGCCGGGTGACGACGTATCCGATACGACCCTTCGGCGCCCGGCCCTGCACGCTGGTCGTCTGCCGTGGCTGCTGCTGTGGTGACGCGCGGAAGAATCCCGGCACCGACCACGCCGGGCAGCTCGCCAGGCTGCGGGACGCCGCCGCCGAGTCCGGGGGGCGGCTCGCGGTGCGGACCAGTGACTGTCTCGGGCCGTGCGGGCAGGCCAATGTGGTCGTCGTGCAGCCGTCCACCGAGGGTCGGCGGCGTGGGGCACGTGCCGCGTGGATCGGGTGGGCGCTCGACGACGACGCCACCGACGACGTGCTGGCGTGGGTCGCGGCCGGCGGGCCGGGGATCGCGGAACCGCCGGCGACGCTCACGCTCCAGATGATTCCGCCGCCGTCCGACGCCCGGCGTCGCGTCGGGCGCTGAGCGCCGCGGAGACGGAAGGACCCGGCCGGCGCAGGGGGCGCTCCCCGCCGGCCGGGTCCGTATCGGGGCGCCTCACACCTCAGTGCCGAGCGCGATGCGCTCGTCGCCCGCGTACACGTTCATGTTGGCGCCGCGCAGGAAGCCGACCAGGGTCAGACCGGTCTCCGCGGCCAGGTCCACCGCCAGTGAGGACGGCGCGGAGACGGCCGCCAGGACGGGGATGCCCGCCATCACCGCCTTCTGCGCCAGCTCGAACGACGCCCGCCCCGAGACCAGCAGGACCGCCCGGGACAGCGGCAGCCGGTCGTCCGTCAGCGCCCGGCCGACGAGCTTGTCGACCGCGTTGTGCCGGCCGACGTCCTCGCGGACGTCGAGCAGCTCGCCCTCCGGCGAGAACAGCGCCGCCGCGTGCAGGCCCCCGGTCCGGTCGAAGACCCGCTGCGCCGCCCGCAGTTGGTCGGGGAGGCCGGCGAGGAGAGCGGGCGTGACCCGGACCGGGGGAGTGTCGGCGATCGGGTAGTGCGCGGTGGTGCGTACGGCGTCCAGGCTGGCCTTGCCGCACAGCCCGCACGACGACGTCGTGTAGACGTTGCGCTCCAGGGTGATGTCCGGCACCGTCACGCCCGGCGCGAGGGCCACGTCCACCACGTTGTACGTGTTGCTGCCGTCCTCCTGGGCGCCCGCGCAGTACACGATCGACCGCACCTGCGCCCCCGAGTGGATCACGCCCTCGCTGACCAGGAACCCCACGGCCAGCGCGAAGTCGTCGCCCGGGGTGCGCATGGTGACGGCGAGGGGCTTGCCGTTCAGCCGGATCTCAAGCGGCTCCTCGGCCACCAGGGTGTCGGGACGGGTCGACACCACCCCGTCCCGGATACGGATGGTGCGGCGGCGCTCGGTGACCCGTCCCATGAGCTCAGACCCGATTCTGTACGTGTTGGTATGTATTGGTGCGCATTGGCGGCCGAAACGGCCCTTGGTGCGGAGGTGACCTCGACGATCTCATTCTCCTGCACCCGCACAGTGAGGTTGCGGCCGACGCCGCAGGGTCCGATCCGACGGAAGGCTCCAAAGTCCTGGCCCGGACGCTGTGGGATCACTTGCCGTCGTACCGGCCGGTAGCAGCCAAGACTGTGTGGTTCCTGACTTCTGATCGAGGAGAAGCCATCCATGACCGGCACACGTGTCGTCGCGCTCGGGCACTACCAGCCCGCAAAAGTGCTCACCAACGACGACCTGGCGGCCATGGTCGACACCAGCGACGAATGGATCCGCAGCCGCGTCGGGATCAGAACCCGCCATGTGGCGGGCCCCGACGAGCCGGTCGACGAGCTGGCCGCGCACGCCGCGGCCAAGGCGCTGGCTGCGGCCGGGCTCACGCCCGCCGACATCGACCTGGTCCTCGTCGCGACGTCCACCGCCGTCGACCGGTCGCCCAACACCGCCGCCCGGGTCGCGGCGCGCCTCGGCATGGGCTCGCCCGCGGTGATGGACCTGAACGTGGTCTGCGCCGGCTTCACCCACGCGCTCGCCACCGCGGACCACACCCTGCGGGCGGGAGCCGCCACCCGGGCCCTGGTCATCGGGGCGGACAAGATGGCCGACATCGTCGACTGGACCGACCGCTCGACCTGCGTCCTCGTCGGCGACGGCGCCGGTGCGGTCGTGGTGGAGACCGTCCCCGACGGGCAGGAGCCGGGGATCGGCCCGGTGCTGTGGGGATCGGTGCCCGAGATGGGGCACGCCGTACGGATCGAGGGCACCCCGCCGCGCTTCGCGCAGGAGGGCCAGGCCGTCTACCGGTGGGCCACCACCCAGCTCCCGCCGATCGCCCGCAAGGTCTGCGAGCGTGCGGGCCTCACCCCCGAGGACCTCGCGGCGGTGGTCCTGCATCAGGCCAATCTGCGGATCATCGAGCCGCTCGCGCAGAAGATCGGCGCCGTGAACGCCGTCGTCGCCCGTGACGTCGTCGAGTCCGGCAACACTTCGGCCGGGTCGATCCCGATGGCCCTGTCCAAGCTGGTCGAACGCGGTGACGTCACGTCGGGGGACCCGGTGCTGCTCTTCGGGTTCGGCGGGAACCTCTCGTACGCCGGCCAGGTCGTCCGCTGCCCCTGACGACCCGGCCAGGTCGTCCGCTGCCCTGCCCGCGCCGGCGCGGCACACTGAACGGCATGGTGGCGAAGCGAAGCGCCGGGCTGCTGCTGTGGCGGCGCGGGGAGGCCGGTGTCGAGGTCCTCATCGCGCACATGGGAGGCCCGTTCTGGCAGGCGCGCGACGAGGCGGCATGGTCGGTCCCGAAGGGTGAGTACACCCCCGATGAGGAGCCGATGGCCGCGGCGCGGCGGGAGTTCGAGGAGGAGCTCGGGCTCCAGGCTCCGGACGGCGACTGGCATCCGCTCGGTGAGGCGCGTCAGTCGAGCGGCAAGATCGTGACGGTCTGGGCGATGGAGGGCGATCTGGACACGTCCCTCGTCGTGCCGGGGACCTTCACCATGGAGTGGCCGCGGGGATCGGGTGAGCTCAGGGAGTTCCCGGAGGTCGACCGGGCGGAGTGGTACGGGCTGGAGGAGGCGCGGGCGAAGCTGCTCAGCGGCCAGCGGGTCTTCCTGGATCGGCTGGTACCGCTCGTCCGGCGGGACGGTTGAGGTGACTGGATCAAGACCCCCGACGTGACCGGCGTCTCGGTGTCGGTGACGATCGCGCTCGGTAGACTGTAGACGATAGCCAATTCCATGATCACTGTCGTCGTCCGTCGCTCGTCCGCACCATCGCCCGGAAGGGGACCGCCGATGCTGTCCGCAGGACTGCCGCAGGGAACCGTGCCCAAGCTGGAGCGGCCCGGCCCACTGCGCGAGCGCGTGTACGAGGCGCTGCTGGAACTGATCACCACCCGTGCGCTGCGGCCCGGCCAGCATCTGGTCGAGAGCGAGCTCGCCGGCCATCTCGGCGTCTCCCGCCAGCCCGTGCGCGAGGCGCTGCAACGGCTGAACACCGAGGGCTGGGTCGATCTGCGGCCCGCCCAGGGCGCGTTCGTCCACGAGCCGACCGAGGCGGAGGCCGACCAGCTCCTGTCCGTGCGCACACTGCTGGAGGCGGAGGCCGCCAGGCTCGCGGTCGCGAACTCGGGCACGGCCGGTATCGAGGCCCTCGAAGAGCTGTGCGCCAAGGGGGAACAGGCCGTCGCGGACGACGACGTCGACCTGGCGGTCGCCACCAACGCGGCCTTCCACGCCAAGGTGATGGAGCTCGCCGGCCAGGTCGACCGCCGTGTCCGCTGGTACTACACCCCGGTCGCCCGGCAGCGGGGACGCCAGTCGTGGATCGAGCACCGCGAGCTGATCGCGGCCATCTCCGCCCGCGACGAGCAGCGGGCCACGGAGGTCATGCGGGCCCACACGGAGCACACCCGCAGGACCTGCCACCAGCACGAGCGCTCCTGACCCGGCGCCCGATCGGGCCGCGCGGGCGGCCGGCCGCATGTCGCCGCCCCCGGTCTCCGCATCGGTGGTAGCACTGACTGCGCCGACGAAGGAGACCGTCATGGGAAGAATCGTGATCAGCGAGAACGTCTCGCTCGACGGAGTCGTCCAGACCGTCCGGCTCCTCGGCAACCGGACCGTCGGTGACGGCCTCGCCTGCCTCATGTACGAACTCGTCCGGGAGTGACACCCGGACATCCGACGTCCGGGATCGGCGGCCGGAAGAGCCCGTCGGCGCAGGCCCGTTGGATCCGTCCCACCGTATGCGGCGCGGGATGAGGGACCGGTGGGCGACCCTTTGTCCCGGGTGTGGAGAAAGTTGGCCCGGATCTGTGCGCAAGTTCTTCCCAGTTCGGTAAAGCGCTGCTACGTTCCCCTCCAAAGCCCGACGGAGACGGCCGACCGGGTCCCCAGCCGAAGGCCAGGGGAGGGGAGGGGCACGTGAGACGGATGACCGCTCGACCTGCGAACGCGCACCAGGCGCGACTGCTTCGCCTGTTGCGTGACGGCGGGCCCAACTCCCGTGCGCAGCTGGGCGATCAGGTGGACCTGTCCCGCTCCAAGCTCGCCGTCGAGGTGGACCGGCTGCTGGAGACCGGGCTCGTCGTCGCCGACGGGCTCGCCGCCTCCAGGGGCGGGCGCCGCTCGCACAACATCCGGCTCGCGCCCGCGCTCCGGTTCCTCGGCGTCGACATCGGCGCCACCTCGATCGACGTCGCCGTGACCAACGCGGAGCTGGAGGTCCTGGGGCATCTCAACCACCCCATGGACGTCCGCGAAGGCCCCGTCGCGGTCTTCGAGCAGGTGCTGTCGATGGCCGAGAAGCTCAAGGCGTCCGGTCTCGCGGAGGGATTCGACGGCGCCGGCATCGGCGTCCCCGGCCCGGTCCGCTACCCGGAGGGCGTGCCCGTCGCGCCCCCGATCATGCCCGGCTGGGACGGCTTCCCCGTACGCGAGGCGCTCAGCCAGGACCTCGGCTGCCCCGTCATGGTCGACAACGATGTGAACCTGATGGCGATGGGGGAGCAGCACGCGGGCGTCGCACGCTCGGTCGGCGACTTCCTCTGCGTCAAGATCGGCACCGGCATCGGCTGCGGGATCGTGGTCGGCGGCGGCGTCTACCGGGGTACGACCGGCAGCGCCGGCGACATCGGCCACATCCAGGTCGAGCCGGACGGCCGGGCCTGCGCCTGCGGCAACCGCGGGTGTCTGGAGGCGCACTTCAGCGGCGCCGCCCTGGCCCGTGACGCCGAGGACGCGGCACGCGCCGGACGCTCCCCCGAGCTCGCCGCCCGGCTGGAGGCGGCCGGGCACCTCACGGCCGCGGACGTGTCGGCGGCGGCCGCCGCCGGCGACGCCACCGCCATCGACCTCATCCGGGAGGGAGGCAACCGGCTCGGCCAGGTCATCGCCGGGCTCGTCAGCTTCTTCAACCCGGGGCTCGTGGTCATCGGCGGCGGTGTGACCGGTCTCGGCCACACGCTGCTGGCCAGCGTACGCACCCAGGTCTACCGGCAGTCCCTGCCGCTGGCCACCGGCAATCTCCCCATCGTGCTGGGCGAGTTGGGGCCGACCGCCGGGGTCATCGGCGCGGCCCGGCTCATCAGCGACCACCTGTTCT
Organism: Streptomyces sp. NPDC002835; assembly: GCF_053591995.1. Classification (NCBI taxonomy): domain Bacteria; kingdom Bacillati; phylum Actinomycetota; class Actinomycetes; order Kitasatosporales; family Streptomycetaceae; genus Streptomyces; species Streptomyces sp. NPDC002835. The sequence goes on from NZ_JBSFUW010000015.1 coordinate 126,668, forward strand.
CGCCGGCCTGACCGGGCCGGACGACACGCAAGACGGCACCACCACCGGCACCACCACCGCACCACCTCGCATCACCACCACCCGCACAGGCGCAGCACCCGCACTGGTCGCATGGCGCACCCGCCACGCCCGCTCCACCGGCTCCGTCCGCCCCGCCCGCACCACCCGTACGCCCCGGCACGCACCACGCCAGGGGCGCCCCAGAGCCGCCCGTATCCGCGTCCGCAGCAGCTTGCACCGCCCGACCCGCCCGGTCACCGGCCGCACCCGCCGAGGGGATCGTCATGGCACCAGAACCACCCCTGCTCACCATGTCCGGCATCACCAAGTCGTTCCCCGGCGTTCGCGCCCTGGACGGCGTGGACCTGGAGGTCCACGCCGGCGAAGTCCACTGCCTCCTCGGCCAGAACGGCGCCGGCAAGTCCACCCTGATCAAGGTCCTCGCCGGCGCCCACCAGCCCGACGGCGGCGAGATCACCTGGCGGGGCGAACCGGTCTCCCTCAGGTCGCCGATCGCCGCCATGCGCCTCGGCATCGCCACCATCTACCAGGAACTCGACCTGGTCGAAGGGCTGTCCGTCGCGGAGAACGTCTTCCTCGGGCACGAGCCGACGTCCGCCGGCTTCGTCGTCCGCAGCGCCGCCGCCCGCAGTGCCGCCGCCGAACTGCTGAAACGCCTCGGCCATCCGGAGATCGACAGCGCCCGGCTCGTCGGCGACCTGTCCGCCGCCCAGCAGCAGATCGTCTCCATGGCCCGCGCCCTCTCCCACGACGTGCGGCTGATCGTGATGGACGAGCCGTCGGCCGCGCTCGACCCCGACGAGGTCGACAACCTCTTCAGGATCGTGGGCGACCTGACGGCCGACGGCGTCGCCGTCGTCTACATCTCCCACCGCCTCGAGGAGATCCGGCGCATCGGCGACCGGGTCACCGTCCTCAAGGACGGCCGGGCCGTCGCCGTCGGACTGCCCGCGGAGACCACCCCGACCCGTGACGTCGTCGCGCTGATGACCGGCCGCAACGTCGAGTACGTCTTCCCCGAGCGGCCGCCAGCCGACGTCGCCGCGGCCAGGGAGCCGGTGCTGCGGGTCGAAGGCCTCACCCGCCGGGGCGAGTTCGCCCCCGTCGACCTGGAGCTGCGCCCCGGCGAGATCGTGGGCCTCGCCGGTCTCGTCGGCTCCGGCCGCAGCGAGATCCTGGAGACGGTCTACGGCGCGCGCAAGGCGGACGGCGGCCGCGTCCTGATGGACGGCGCCGTGCTGCGGCCCGGCAGCGTACGGGCCGCGGTCCGCGCCGGCATCGGCCTCGCCCCCGAGGAACGCAAGGCGCAGGGGCTGCTGATGCTCGAATCCGTCACCCGCAACGTCTCCGTCTCGACCCTCTCGCGCTTCTCCCGCGCCGGCTGGCTCGACCACCGTGCAGAGCGCGCCGCCGCCCAGCAGGCCACCAGGGAACTCTCCCTGCGCCCCGACAACCCGGACGCCCGCATCCGCACCCTGTCCGGCGGCAACCAGCAGAAGGCGGTGCTCGCGCGCTGGCTGCTGCGCGGCTGCAAGGTGCTGCTGCTCGACGAGCCGACCCGGGGCGTCGACGTCGGCGCACGGGCCGAGCTCTACGCGGTGATCCGCCGCCTGGCCGACGAGGGCCTCGCCGTACTTCTCGTATCCAGCGAAGTGCCCGAAGTGCTGGGCCTCGCCGACCGGGTGCTGGTGCTGCGTGAAGGCAGCGTCGTGCACACGGCGGACGCCCGGGAGCTCGATGAGCACCGCGTACTCGATCTTGTGATGGAAGGGAGCTGAGACGGCATGACGCAGCCGGCCACCCCGGCGCAGCAGGACGCGCCGATGCCCGCCGCCAAGTCCGCACCGGACCAGGGAGGTCCGCGCCGTCCACTGGGGCTGCGGCTGGACATCCGCAATCTGTCGCTGCTCGGTGTCCTCGCCGTGCTCGTCGCGGTGGGCGGCATCACCAAGCCCGACGAGTTCCTCGCCACGAGCAATCTGCAGCTCGTCCTCACCCAGGCGTCCGTCATCGGCGTCGTCACCGTCGGCATGACCTTCGTCATCACCAGCGGCGGCATCGATCTGTCCGTCGGCGCGATCGTGGCCCTGGCCTCCGTGTGGGCGACCACGGTGGCCACCCAGGAATTCGGCTTCGCCGGCATCCTGTTCACGGCCGTGATCGTCGGCGTGGGCTGCGGACTCGTGAACGGGCTGCTCATCGCGTACGGCCGGATGGTGCCCTTCATCGCCACCCTCGCGATGCTCGCCTCCGCCCGGGGCCTCGCCCTGCAGATCACGGACGGCAGGACTCAGATCGTCACCGTCGACTCGGTGCTCGACCTCGGCATCAGGGACGCCTACATCCTCGGCATCCCGCCCCTGGTGCTGGTCTTCGCCGCCGTCACCGTCATCGGCTGGCTGATCCTGGGCCGCACCACCTTCGGTCGCCGCACCGTCGCCGTCGGCGGCAACGCGGAGGCCGCGCGGCTCGCCGGCATCGACGTCCGCCGGCAGCGGCTCTACCTCTATCTGCTGTCGGGCCTGTGCTGCGGCATCGCCGCCTTCATGCTGATCGTCCTCGCCGGTTCCGGCCAGAACACCAACGGCAACCTCTACGAACTGGACGCCATCGCCGCCGCCATCATCGGCGGCACCCTGCTCAGCGGCGGCCGCGGCACGATCGTCGGCTCCGTCCTCGGCGTCCTCGTCTTCACCACGATCACCAACATCTTCGCCCTCAACAACCTCGAGAGCGCCGTCCAGCAGATCGCCAAGGGCGCCATCATCGTCGCCGCCGTACTCGTCCAGCACCGCTCGACGCGCGGCTCCGGCGAGGCCTGACCCCGCCCGCACCCACTTCCTCCACCCCTGTCGCACCGCCCAGTTGAAGGGTTGATCCGTCATGCCAGAAATGCCAGCCACCAGCCGCAGAGGACTGCTGTTCGGCACCGCCGCGGTCTCCGCCGGCGCCCTGCTGACCGCCTGCACCAGCAACGAGCCCAAGACGGAGAAGCAGCCCAGCGCCAACGCCCCCGTCGCCGACGACAAGCCGGGCAAGCCCGTCACCATCGGCTTCGCCGGACCGCAGGCCGACCACGGGTGGCTGAACGCCATCAACCAGAACGCCAAGTCCCGCGCCGAGCGGTACTCCGACGTCACCCTGGAGATCACCGAGGGCTCCAACGACACGGCCGCCCAGATCGGCCAGGTCCAGACCCTGATCAACAAGAAGGTCGACGTCCTGGTCGTCCTGCCGGCCGACGGCAAGGCGCTCACCCAGGTCGGCCTCCAGGCCATGCGGGCGGGTATCCCCGTCGTCAACCTGGACCGGATCTTCGCCTCCCCGCAGGCGTACCGGTGCTGGATCGGCGGCGACAACTACGGCATGGGCCTCAACGCCGGCAACTACATCGGCGAGCAGCTCAAGGACAAGCCCAACGCCAAGGTCATCGAACTGGCCGGGCTCGACAACCTCGAACTCACCAAGCAGCGCACCCAGGGCTTCGACGACGCCCTGAAGAACTACCCGAACATCAAGAAGGTGGCCCGGCAGGCGGCCGACTTCACCGTCGAGTCCGGCCAGGCCAAGATGGCGCAACTGCTGCAGGCCCAGTCGCAGTTCGACGCGCTGTGGAACCACGACGACGACCAGGGCGTCGGCGCGCTGCGCGCCATCGCCCAGGCGGGCCGCAAGGACTTCCTGATGGTCGGCGGAGCGGGCGCCAAGTCCGCGATGGACGCCATCAAGGCCGACGACAGCGTGCTGAAGGCCACCGTCCTGTACCCGCCGACCATGGCCGCCTCCGCCATCGACCTCGCCCGCGCGCTCGGGCAGGGCAAGGGCATCGGCGGCATGGCGGAGCTGGAGATCCCGGCCTCCCTGACCCTCTACTCGGCCGTCGTCACCAAGGACAACGTCGACCAGTACCTGCCCACCGGTTTCAACTGACCGGCGCAGGGCCTGCCCGCCCCCACCGAGCACACCGACGAGATCGTGACTCCGACGAGGAGGATTCCGCAATGGAACTGAGGGACAGTGAGGCCGCACCGCCGACCATCGGCGTCGGCATGGTCGGCTACGCGTTCATGGGCGCCGCCCACTCCCAAGGGTGGCGCACCGCGGGGCGCGTCTTCGACCTGCCGCTGCGGCCGGTCCTCGCCGCGATCGGCGGCCGTGACGCCGCCGCCGTGCGTGCGGCGGCCGCCAAGCACGGCTGGGCCGCGGCGGAGACCGACTGGCGCGCCCTCGTGACCCGCGACGATGTGCAGCTCGTCGACGTCTGCACGCCGGGCGACAGCCATGCGGAGATCGCGATCGCGGCCCTGGAGGCGGGCAAGCACGTCCTGTGCGAGAAGCCCCTGGCCAATTCGGTCACGGAGGCCGAGGCCATGGTCGCGGCCGCCGAACGGGCCAGGTGTAACGGGCAGTTGGCGATGGTCGGCTTCAACTACCGCCGGGTCCCCGCGCTCGCCTTCGCCCGCCGGCTGATCGGCGAGGGCCGCCTCGGCACCCTGCGCCATGTTCGGGTGACGTACCTTCAGGACTGGCTGGTCGACCCGGACTTCCCGCTGACCTGGCGGCTCCAGCGCGAGCACGCGGGGTCGGGGGCGCTGGGCGACCTCGGCGCGCACGTGGTCGACCTCGCGCAGTTCCTCACGGGGGAGGTGCTGGTCGGCGTCTCCGCGCAGCTCGAAACGTTCGTCAGGCAGCGGCCCCGGCTCGAGGGCGCCTCGGCCGGTCTGACCGCCTCGGGCGGCAGTGAGCGGGGGCCCGTCACCGTCGACGACGCGGCCGTCTTCACCGGCCGGCTGGCGTCGGGGGCGCTCGCCACCTTCGAGGCGACCCGGATGGCCACGGGCCGCAAGAACGCCCTGCGGCTGGAGATCAACGGCGAGCACGGCTCGCTCGCCTTCGACCTGGAGCGGCTCAACGAGCTGTCCTTCCACGACCACCACGAGCCCGCCGCGACCGCGGGGTTCCGGCGGATCCTCGTCACCGAGGCGGAGCACCCGTACCTGGAGGCGTGGTGGCCGCCGGGCCACGCCCTCGGCTACGAGCACACCTTCGCCCACCAGGCCCGCGACCTGGTGGAGGCCATCGCGTCCGGCACCGACCCGGTGCCGTCGTTCGCCGACGGGCTCCAGGTGCAGCGGGTGCTCGCGGCGGTCGAGGAGAGCGCCGAGAAGAACGCCGTCTACACACCCGTCCAGACAGCAGAGGTCTGAGGTCCGGCATGCACCGGTCCGGACAGCGATCCGGCATCGGACCGGCAGCAGTCCGGCAGCAGTCCGGAACAGATCCGGCAGGCAGTAAACCCGGTTTGGAGGCACCATGCCACGCCCGTTCACCCTGTTCACCGGCCAGTGGGCCGATCTGCCGCTCGAGGAGGTCTGCTCGCTCGCCCGGGGCTTCGGCTACGACGGCCTGGAACTCGCCTGCTGGGGCGACCACTTCGAGGTCGACAAGGCGCTGGCCGACCCGTCCTACCTGGACGGGCGGCACGCGCTGCTGGAGAAGTACGGCCTCAAGTGCTGGGCGATCTCCAACCATCTCGTCGGCCAGGCCGTCTGCGACAACCCGATCGACGAACGCCACCAGGGCATCCTGCCCGCCCGGATCTGGGGCGACGGCGAGCCCGAGGGGGTGCGGCGGCGGGCGGCGGCCGAGCTGACGGACACCGCGCGGGCCGCGGCGGCGTTCGGCGTCGACACCGTGATCGGCTTCACCGGCTCGTCCATCTGGCATCTCGTCGCGATGTTCCCGCCGGTCCCCGAGCGGATGATCGAGCGCGGCTACGAGGACTTCGCCGAACGCTGGAACCCGGTCCTGGACGTCTTCGACGCCGAGGGTGTCCGCTTCGCCCACGAGGTCCACCCCAGCGAGATCGCCTACGACTACTGGACCACCAAACGCGCCCTGGAGGCGGTGGACAACCGGCCGGCCTTCGGCCTCAACTTCGACCCGAGCCACTTCGTCTGGCAGGACCTCGACCCGGTCGGCTTCCTGTACGACTTCCGGGACCGGATCTACCACGTCGACTGCAAGGAGGCCCGCAAGCGCCTGGACGGGCGCAACGGGCGGCTCGGCTCCCATCTGCCGTGGGGCGACCCGCGGCGCGGCTGGGACTTCGTCTCCGCCGGGCACGGTGACGTGCCGTGGGAGGACGTATTCCGGATGCTGCGCTCGATCGGCTACGACGGGCCCATCTCGGTGGAGTGGGAGGACGCCGGAATGGACCGGCTCATGGGCGCGCCACAAGCGCTTGCGGATCTGAAGCGGTTCGACTTCGAGCCGCCGACCGCCTCCTTCGACGCCGCCTTCGGGGGCGGCGACAACTAGAACAGGCCAGGTCAGGGCCCGGTGGGGAGAGTTGCCGCCGGGTCGGTCCGGGCTGCCCCGGGGCGTCTTTGTCCTGCGCTGGGAAAAAGTTCAACTTCCTTGCTGCACAAGGGCTTTCCGTCCAGGACGAACCCGGCTACGGTCCCATCTCGTGTACACGACATAGGTGGTTCGGGAGTGACGGCGCACTCCGGTTCCACGGCACACCGCCCGTTCGACCGGATTACCGGAGGACATTCGTGCACAGAACAAGGCCCAGAGGCCGCAAGGCACTCGCACTGCTCACCGGCGGCCTGCTCGCCGCCACTTCGCTGGCCCTCACCTCGCCGACCCCCGCGTCCGCGGCCGGCCCCGTAGCGGCCGTCTCCGCGGCCGCGGAGGACTTCCAGCAGGTCACGCTCGCCAAGGGCGGTGAGGAGACCGGCGAGCCCATGTCGCTGGCCGTGCTGCCCGATCGCAGCGTGCTCCACACCTCGCGCAGCGGCGAGCTGCGGATGACGGACGCGGCCGGCAACACCCGCGTCGTCGGCACCGTCCCCGTCTACTCGCACGACGAAGAGGGCCTCCAGGGCATCGGCCTGGACCCCAACTTCGCGCAGAACCGTTTCGTTTACCTCTACTACGCGCCGCCCATGGACACCCCCGCGGGCGACGCACCCAATGAGGGCACCGCGGCCGACTTCGCCAGGTTCGACGGCGTCAACCGGCTCTCGCGGTTCGTGCTCCGTGCGGACGGCACGCTGGACAACGCCAGCGAGAAGAAGATCCTGGACGTCCCGGCGACCCGCGGCATCTGCTGCCACGTCGGCGGCGACATCGACTTCGACGCAGAGGGCAACCTCTATCTGTCGACCGGAGACGACTCCAACCCCTTCGCCTCCGACGGCTACACGCCCATCGACGAGCGCCCCGGCCGCAACCCCGCCTACGACGCCCGCCGCACCTCCGGCAACACCAACGACCTGCGCGGCAAGATCCTGCGCATCAAGGTGAACGAGGACGCCTCGTACTCGATCCCCGAGGGCAACCTCTTCGCCCCCGGCACGGAGAAGACCCGCCCCGAGATCTACGCGATGGGCTTCCGCAACCCGTTCCGCTTCAGCGTCGACAAGAAGACCGGCGTCCTCTACGTCGGCGACTACGGCCCCGACGCCGGCGTCGCCGACCCGAAGCGCGGCCCCGCCGGCCAGGTCGAGTTCGCCCGTGTCACCGGCCCCGGCAACTTCGGCTGGCCCTTCTGCACCGGCGACAACGACCCGTACGTCGACTACGACTTCGCCACCAAGACCTCCGGCGCCACCTTCGACTGCGCCAACCTGAAGAACACGTCGCCGCACAACACCGGCCTCGTCGACCTGCCGCCCGCGCAGCCGGCCTGGATCCCGTACGACGGCGGCTCGCTCCCCGAGTTCGGCAGCGGCTCCGAGTCCCCGATGGGCGGCCCGGTCTACCACTACGACGCGGAGCTCGACTCCCCGGTGAAGTTCCCCGAGGCGTACGACGGCGACTTCTTCGCCGGTGAGTTCGGCCGCCGCTGGATCAAGCGGATCGACACGGCGGAGGACGGCACGGTCCGCTCCATCAACCCCGTCCCGTGGACCGGCACCCAGGTCATGGACATGGCCTTCGGCCCGGACGGCGCGTTGTACGTCCTCGACTACGGCACCGCCTGGTTCGGCGGCGACGAGAACTCCGGCCTCTACCGCATCGAGAACGCCACCGGCGGACGCTCGCCGGTCGCCGAGGCCGCCGCCGACAAGACGTCGGGCCAGGCGCTGTTGCGCGTCGCCTTCTCCTCCGCCGGAACCACCGACGCGGACGGCGACGCCCTCACCTACAGCTGGGACTTCGGCGACGGCTCCACCTCCACAGAGGCCAACCCGGTCCACAAATACACCGAGAACGGCACCTACACCGCCACGGTCACCGCGAAGGACCCGACGGGCCGCACCGGCTCCGCCAGCGTCCATGTCGTCGTCGGCAACACCGCACCCAAGGTCAAGCTCGAACTGCCTGCCGAGGGCGCGCTGTTCGACTTCGGCGACGAGATCCCGTTCAAGGTGACCGTCACCGACCCCGAGGACGGCACCGTCGACTGCTCCAAGGTCACGGTCAACTACATCCTCGGCCACGACAGCCACGGCCACCCCATCACCTCGGCCACCGGCTGCGAAGGCGCCATCAAGACCTCCGCGGACGGCGGACACGACCCCAACGCCAACATCTTCGGAGTCCTCGACGCCGAGTACACCGACGGAGGCGGCGGCGGCCAGGCCGCGCTGACCGGCCACGACCAGGCGCAGCTCCAGCCCCGCCACCGGCAGGCCGAGCACTTCGACGACCAGTCGGGCGTCAACACCTTCGACAAGGCGGCCGCCCACGGCGGCAAGACCGTCGGCGACATCCACAACGGCGACTGGATCTCCTTCACGCCGTACAACCTGACCGGCTCCAAGAAGCTCACCGCCCGGATCTCCTCCGGCGGCGCCGGCGGCACCCTCGAAGTGCGCATCGGGTCCGCGGACGGCAAGGTCCTCGGCTCGGCGCCGGTACCCGTCACCGGCGGCTGGGAGACGTTCCAGGACATCGACGTACCCCTACGAGGCGTGCCGGGGAAGACCACGAAGCTCTTCCTGGTCTTCAAGGGCGGCGCGGGAGCCCTGTACGACGTGGACGACTTCAAGCTCTCCGACACCCCCGTCGACCGCAAGGCCAAGCGGGTCCTGGTCTTCTCCAGGACCGCCGGATTCCGCCACGACTCCATCCCGGCCGGCGTCGCCGCGCTGAAGGAACTCGGCCGGAGCGGTGACATCACCGTCGACGCCACCGAGGCGGCGGGCCAGTTCACCGCCGCCAACCTCGCCCGTTACGACGCCGTCGTCTTCCTCTCCACCACCGGCGACGTGCTGAACGCCGACCAGCAGAAGGCGTTCGAGGAGTATGTCGCCGCCGGCGGCGGCTACATGGGCGTCCACGCGGCGGCCGACACCGAGTACGAGTGGGAGTTCTACGGCGGCCTCGTCGGCGCCTACTTCGACTCCCACCCGCGCATCCAGCCCGCGACCGTCCGCGTGGAGGACCACGACCACCCGGCCACCGCGCACATCGACGGCCCCTGGGAGCGCACCGACGAGTGGTACAACTACCGCTCCAACCCGCGCGAGCAGGCCCGCGTCCTCGCCACCCTCGACGAGACCACCTACGAGGGCGGCACCATGAAGGGCGACCACCCCATCGCCTGGTGCCAGACCTACGAGGGCGGCCGCGCCTTCTACACCGGCGGCGGCCACACCAAGGAGTCGTACACGGAGCCGGCCTTCCGGCAGCACCTCCTCGGCGGACTGCGGTACGTGACCGGGCAGGTCAAGGCCGACTGCAAGCCGCGCACCGGCTATCGCGCCCTCTTCAACGGCGAGACCCTGGACGGCTGGAAGCAGGCCGGACCCGGCCGGTTCGACGTCGTCGACGGCGAACTCCACACCGTGGGCGGCATGGGCCTGCTCTGGTACCAGGCCAAGGAGCTGCGCTCGTACTCGCTGAAGCTCGACTGGAAGATGGACGGCGACGACAACTCGGGCGTCTTCGTCGGCTTCCCCGCCTCTGACGACCCGTGGTCGGCGGTGCACAAGGGCTACGAGATCCAGATCGACGCCACCGACGCCGCCGACCGCACCACCGGCGCGGTCTACGGCTTCAAGTCGGCGGACACCGAGACCCGCGACCGGGTGCTGCGGCCGCCCGGCGAGTGGAACAGCTACGAGATCCGGGTCAAGGGCGAACGTCTGCAGGTCTTCCTCAACGGAGAGAAGATCAACGACTTCACCAACACCGACCCGGCCCGCAGCCTGGCGGACGGCCACATCGGCCTCCAGAACCACGGGTCCGGCGACCAGGTGGCCTTCCGGAACATCCAGTTGAAGGAGCTGCCCTCGTAGGACCGCGGGGCCGCCCCATGAGCCGGCGGCGGGCGGGGAGGCGCCGTACCCCCCGCCCGCCGTCCTCCACCCCATCGCAACAACGACCTGGCAGGGAGGCAGCCCGTGACAGACGGGAACACACGCACCGGAGTCTGGTTCGTCGGAGCACGCGGTTCCGTGGCCACCACGGCCGTCGCCGGATGCGCGGCGGTCACCGCCGGACTGCACCCGCCGACCGGCATGGTCACGGAGACGCCGGCCTTCACCGGCACCGGGCTGCCCGCCCTGCCCACCCTCGTCTTCGGCGGACACGACACCACCCACTGCCCGCTGCCCAAGCGCGCGGAGCACCTCACCGGGGCCGGCGTCCTGCCGCACGGACTCGCCGCCGCCGTCCGCGCCGAACTGGACGCGGCCGACCGGGAGATACGGCCCGGCGGACCCGGCGCCGGCGACACCCGCGGCGACGAGGAACTCATCGCCGCCTTCGCCGCCGACATGGACGCCTTCCGCTCGCGGAACGCCCTCGCCCGCGTCGTCGTCGTCAACGTCGCCTCCACCGAACCCCTGCCGGAGCCGGACGCCGTACGGCTGCCGCCCAGCTCCCTCTACGCGGCCGCCGCGGTGCGGGCCGGCTGCCCGTACGTCAACTTCACCCCCTCCACCGGGCTGCGCACCCCCGCCCTCACCGGCGCCGCCGCGGCCGGTGGACTTCCCCACGCGGGCCGCGACGGCAAGACCGGCCAGACACTGCTGCGGTCGGTGCTCGCCCCGATGTTCCTGCAGCGGGCCCTGTCCGTCAGGGCCTGGTCCGGCACGAACCTGCTGGGCGGCGGCGACGGGGCGGCGCTGGCCGATCCGGCCGCGGCCGCGGCGAAGAACGCCGGCAAGGAACGCGTCCTCGCCGACACCCTCGGGACGACGCCGGAGGGCAAGGTCCACATCGACGACGTCCCCGCGCTCGGCGACTGGAAGACCGCGTGGGACCACATCGCCTTCGACGGCTTCCTCGGCTCCCGGATGATCCTCCAGACCATCTGGCAGGGCTGCGACTCCGCCCTCGCGGCCCCTCTGGTCCTCGACCTGGCCCGGCTGGTGGCCCGCGCCCACGAGGCCGGTCTGTCCGGGCCGCTGCCCGAACTCGGCTTCTACTTCAAGGACCCGGACGGCGGCCCGGCGGGCCTGTCCGAACAGTTCACCGCGCTGCTGTCGTTCGCGGACCGCCTGCGGGAGGCGCGATGACCCGCGCCCGGCTGAGCGCCTGGGCCGAACTGCTGCGCGTTTCCGCGCTGTTCACCGTCCCCGGCGACGCCCTCGCGGGCGCGGCCTGCGCCGGGCTGCGGCCCAACCGGGGCACGGCGTACGCCGTCGGCGCGTCCCTGTTCCTGTACGAGGCGGGCATGGCGCTCAACGACTGGGCCGACCGCGAGGAGGACGCCGTCGACCGCCCCCACCGCCCGATCCCCTCGGGCCGCATCACCCCCACCGCGGCCCTGACCGCGGCCGCGGCCCTCACCGCGACGGGCCTGACCCTCGCCTCCCGCGCCGGCCGCCCCGCCCTGGCCCTGGCCACGGCCCTCACCGCAACGGTCTGGTCCTACGACCTCCACCTGAAACACACCCGCGCGGCCCCCGCGACGATGGCCACGGCCCGCGCGCTGGACCTGCTCCTGGGTACGGCGGCAACGTTGTCCGGGGCGGCCGCCCGGGGGACGGCGCGCCCGGGGGAGGCGCCTGCGCCCGGGGGCGTGCCGGGGACCGTGCGGACCGCCGCCGGCCCGGCGGTTCGGTCGACCAGACCGGCCGCGCCGCCGGCGGCACCGGCCCCCGCGCCCCGGCGCGGGGCGGCCGCGAACCCGGTCCCGCCTTCCGCCGCCAGGGCGTTCGCCCGGTCGCTGCGGCGCACAACTGCCGCCGGGGGCTCGGGGGCGGTGCCCCCTGTTTCCCGTCCGGGTTCCACCCGCGCCGCCGCCCCGTCGGGGCGCCTCACCGGCACGGTCCCGCGCCCGCCCGCGGCCGGCGGCCCGGTCCCGCCTTCCGCCGCCGGCGCCCTCGCCCGGTCGCTGCGGCGCACAACTGCCGCCGGGGGCTCGGGGGCGGCGCCCCCTGGGTCCCGTCAGGGTTTCGGGAAGGGGCGGGGTGGGGGACTTACCATCCCCGCCCGCGCCACCCGCGCCGCCGCCGTGCTCGCTGCGCACACCTACGCCGTCACCGCCGTGTCCCGGCACGAGGCGCACGGCGGCTCCACCACCACCCCGCTCGCCGCCCTCGCGGCCACCGCGGCGACGGCCGCCGCCCTGGCACGCCCACCCGCCGGGCCCGGGCTCTGGCCCGGACCCGCTCTGCTCGCCGCCGCGTACCTGCGTACCGCCGCCACCCCCTATCTGCACGCCGCCCTCAACCCGTCCCCGCCGCTCACGCAGCGCGCCGTCGGCGGCGGCATCCGCGCCATGATCCCGCTTCAGGCCGCGCTCGCCGTCCGGTCCGGCGCGGGCGTCACCGGGCTCGCGGTGATGGCGCTCGTGCCGATCGCCCGCAGGCTCGCACGGAAGGTGAGTCCCACATGAGCCCTGAGACGAACCCGGACCGCCTCCGCCTCGGCTACGGAACCAACGGCCTCACCGACCTCCGTCTCGACGACGCCCTCGCTCTCCTCGCGGACCTCGGCTACGACGGCGTCGGGCTCACGCTCGACCACATGCACCTCGACCCGCTCGCCCCCGGCCTGGCCGCCCGCACCGGAAGGGTCGCCCGCCGGCTCGGCGAGCTCGGGCTGACGGCCGCGGTCGAGACCGGCGCCCGCTACGTTCTCGACCCGCGCCGCAAGCACGGCCCGTCCCTGCTCGACCCGGATCCGGACGGCCGCGCGGCCCGTACCCGGTTGCTGGTGACCGCGGTCAAGGTCGCCGCCGACCTCGGCGCGCACGCGGTGCACTGCTTCAGCGGCACCACCCCGCCCGGCACGGACGCCGACACCGCGTGGAAGCGTCTGGAGGACGCGATCCTGCCGGTGCTCGACGCCGCCGCCTTCGCGGGCGTGCCCGTCGCGATCGAACCCGAGCCGGGCCACCTCCTCGCCACCCTCGCCGACTTCCACCATCTGCGCACGTCCCTCGGCAACCCCGCTCCGCTCGGCCTCACCCTCGACATCGGCCACTGCCGGTGTCTGGAGCCGGACTCGCCGGAAGAGTGCGTCCGCGCGGCCGCGCCGTGGCTGCGGCATGTGCAGATCGAGGACATGCGCCGCGGTGTGCACGAGCATCTGCCGTTCGGCGAAGGGGAGATCGACTTCCCGCCCGTGCTGGCGGCGCTGGCCGCCACCGGCTACCAGGGCCTCACGGTCGTCGAGCTGCCCCGCCACTCCCACGCGGGCCCCGAACAGGCCCGCCGCTCCATCGAGTTCCTCCGATCCGCGAGCCCCGCGCACACGACCCGCGCCGACAGCGCCCCCGCCCCGAAGGGAGCACCGGCACCGTGACGCAACCAGTCCCCCCGACCCGCGCGGACGTCGGCGCCCGGCTGGCCGACGACACCGCCCGGGCCTGGCTCGACGAGGCGCTGGCCGACGCCGCCCGCGCGGCGCAGGCGCCCCAGGCCGCCTCCTCCCCGTACACCGCGCACAGTTGGGAGCTGCGCTTCGCCGCCGCAGGGCGGCACTGCGGCCAGGACAACGCGGACGCCGTCCGTACGCTGCTGCTCGTCGCGGCACGGGCCGGGGTCGAGACCCTGACGCGGCTCTACCAGCAGGGCAGCGCCGCCGAGCGCCGCGCCGTGCTCCTGGCGCTGCCGGCCCTGGTCGACGGCCCGTGCGCCGTGCACCTCGTCGACGACGCGCTGCGCACCAACGACACCCGGCTCGTCTCCGCCGCCGTCGGCCCCTATGCCGCCGCCCATCTCGACCCGCACGCCTGGCGGCACGCCGTCCTCAAGTGCCTGTTCACCGGCGTGCCCCTCGACGCCGTCGCGGACCGGGCCGCACGGGCGGCCGGCGACGGCGAACTCGCCCGGATGCTCACCGACTACGCCGCCGAGCGCACCGCCGCCGGCCGCGACACCCCCCACGATCTCGACCGCGCGCTCGCCCTGACCGGTGAGCGGGCCCGGCGGCCCCAGGAGTTGTGATGCGCATCTTCGACCCCCACATCCACATGACGTCCCGCACCACCGACGACTACGAGGCGATGTACGCCGCCGGGGTGCGCGCCCTGGTCGAGCCGTCGTTCTGGCTGGGCCAGCCCCGCACCTCGCCGGCCAGCTTCTTCGACTACTTCGACGCCCTGCTCGGCTGGGAGCCGTTCCGCGCCGCCCAGTACGGGATAGCCCACCACTGCACCATCGCGCTCAACCCGAAGGAGGCGAACGACCCCCGCTGCACGCCCGTGCTGGACGCGCTGCCCCGCTATCTCGTCAAGGACTCGGTCGTCGCCGTCGGCGAGATCGGCTACGACTCCATGACCCCCGCGGAGGACGCCGCGCTCGCCGCGCAGCTCCAACTGGCCGCCGACCACGGCCTGCCCGCCCTCGTCCACACCCCGCACCGCGACAAGCCGGCCGGCCTCCGGCGCACCGTCGACGTCGTCCGCGCGTCGAACCTGCCCATGGACCGCGTCCTGCTGGACCACCTCAACGAGACGACCGTGCGGCCCGCCCGCGACAGCGGCTGCTGGCTCGGCTTCTCCGTCTACCCGGACACCAAGATGGACGAGGACCGCATGATCACCATCCTGCGGACGTACGGGACGGAGAAGGTCCTCGTCAACTCGGCCGCCGACTGGGGCAGAAGCGACCCGCTCAAGACCCGCAGGGTCGGCGACGCCATGCTCGCGGCCGGCTTCACGGACGACGACGTCGACCAGGTCCTGTGGCGCAATCCGGTCGCCTTCTACGGCCTCAGCGGCCGTCTCCAGCTCGACGTCCCGAAGCCGGAGAGCCTGCACGAGGGCAACTCCGTGCTGCGCGGCGGGGAATGAGGGGAGACTCGGATGCGCTTCCGTCACCCCGACGGCTCCACCGTCCACCTCTCCTACTGCACCAACGTCCACCCCGCGGAGACGCTCGACGGCGTCCTCGCCCAGTTGCGCGACCACTGCGAACCGGTCCGCAGACGCCTCGGACGCGACCGCCTCGGCATCGGCCTGTGGCTCGCCAGGGACGCCGCACGCTCCCTGGTCACCGACCCGGCGGCGCTGCGGCGGCTGCGCGCCGAACTGGAACGGCGCGGCCTGGAGGTCGTCACGCTCAACGGCTTCCCCTACGAGGGCTTCGGCGCGGACGAGGTCAAGTACCGCGTCTACAAACCGGACTGGGCCGACGCCGAACGCCTCGCCCACACCACGGACCTGGCCCGTCTCCTCGCGGCCCTGCTGCCCGACGACGTCACCGAGGGCACGATCTCCACGCTCCCGCTCGCCTGGCGCACCGACTTCGACGACCACGCCGCAGCGCTCGCCGGCGCCGCGCTGACCACCCTCGCCGAACGGCTCGACGCGCTCGAGGAACTGACCGGCAAGTCGATCCGTATCGCCCTCGAACCGGAGCCCGGCTGCACGGTGGAGACCACCGCCGACGCGATCGGACCGCTCAGCGCCCTGCCCGGCAGCCGCATCGGGGTGTGCGTCGACACCTGCCACCTCGCCACCTCCTTCGAGGACCCGGGCACGGCGCTCGCCGCCCTCGCCGCGGCCGGCGTCACCGTCCCCAAGGCGCAGCTGTCCGCCGCGCTGCACGCGGAGAACCCGCACCTGCCGGAGGTGCGCGACGCGCTCGCCGCCTTCGCGGAGCCCCGATTCCTGCACCAGACCCGGACCCTCACCGCGGCCGGCCTGCGCGGGACGGACGACCTGGACCAGGCCGTCGCCGGCGACACGCTCCCCGACGGCGCCCCCTGGCGCGCCCACTTCCACGTCCCGCTGCACGCGCCGCCCGCCGAGCCGCTCACCTCGACGCTGCCCGTGCTCCAGGACACCCTGACCCGGCTCGTGGGCGTGCCCGAGCCCCTGACCCGCCATCTCGAGGTCGAGACCTACACCTGGCAGGCACTCCCGCCCGAGCTGCGACCCCGCACCCGGGGGCAGCTCGCCGACGGCATCGCCGCCGAACTCACCCTGGCCCGCGACCTGCTGACCGACCTCGGCCTAAAGGAACTGCCATGAGCGACACACGCCCCACCCCCCTTCTGGTCCTGGACGTCGTCGGCCTCACCCCCCGGCTCCTGGACCGGATGCCCCGCCTCAAAGCGCTCGCCGCGGCCGGCTCGCAGGCGAACCTGACCACTGTGCTGCCGGCCGTCACCTGCGCCGCGCAGTCCACCTTCCTCACCGGCGCCCTCCCGGCCGAGCACGGCATCGTCGCCAACGGCTGGTACTTCCGCGAACTCGGCGACGTACTGCTGTGGCGGCAGCACAACGGCCTGGTGGCCGGCGACAAGATCTGGGACGCGGCCCGCCGCGCCCACCCCGGCTACACCGTCGCCAACATCTGCTGGTGGTACGCGATGGGCGCCGCCACCGACATCACCGTCACCCCCCGGCCGGTGTACTACGCCGACGGCCGCAAGGAACCCGACTGCTACACCCGCCCGCCGGCCCTGCACGACGAACTGACCCAGAAGTTCGGCACGTTCCCCCTCTTCCACTTCTGGGGGCCGGGCGCCGGCATCGCCTCCAGCCGGTGGATCGCCGACGCGACCCGCCACATCATGCGCACCCGCCACCCCGACCTGACCCTGTGCTACCTGCCGCACCTCGACTACGACCTCCAGCGCTACGGCCCCGACGACCCCCGCTCGCACCGCGCCGCCGCCGATCTCGACGCCGTCATCGGCCCGCTGCTCGACGACGCCCGGCAGGAGGGCCGCACGGTGGTCGCCCTGTCCGAGTACGGCATCACAGGGGTGAGTCGCCCGGTCGACATCAACCGCGCGCTGCGGCGGGCCGGTCTGCTGGAGGTGCACACCCAGGACGGCATGGAGTACCTCGATCCGATGGCCTGCCGCGCCTTCGCCGTGGCCGACCACCAGCTCGCCCACGTCTATGTGCGCCGGCCCGAGGACCTGGGCGCCACCCGCGAGGCACTGGCCGGTCTGCCCGGGATCGAACAGCTCCTCGGCGACGAGGGCAAGAAGGAGTACGGGCTCGACCATCCGCGCTCGGGGGAGCTGGTGGCGATCGCCGAGCCGGACGCCTGGTTCACGTACTACTACTGGCTCGACGACGCCCGTGCCCCCGACTTCGCCCAGCTCGTGGAGATCCACCGCAAACCCGGCTACGACCCCGTCGAGCTGTTCATGGACCCGCACGACCCGTATGTGCGCCTCAAGGCGGCCAAGGCCGTGGCCCGCAAGAAGCTCGGCATGCGCTACCGCCTCGCGGTCGTGCCGCTGGACCCGTCACCGATCCGCGGCAGCCATGGCCGCCTCCCCGCGAGCGACGAAGAGGGCCCGCTCGTCCTGTGCTCCACCCCCCGCGCCGTGTCGGGCCGCGTCGCGGCCACCGAAGTGAAGTCCCTGCTGCTCTCCCTGGCCGGCCTCGGCGGCCAGGGACCCGGCGGGGAAGGCAGCGCGCCCGGCAGAAGTGTCCACTCGAAGTGAGAGGCAATCACGTGACCGCGTATCTCGAAGAGACCGCCAC
Source organism: Streptomyces sp. NPDC002835 (assembly GCF_053591995.1). Lineage (NCBI taxonomy): Bacteria > Bacillati > Actinomycetota > Actinomycetes > Kitasatosporales > Streptomycetaceae > Streptomyces > Streptomyces sp. NPDC002835. The sequence goes on from NZ_JBSFUW010000015.1 coordinate 144,555, forward strand.
CGACGACTCGCTGCGCCGCAGTCTCGGCGTCAGCCGCCGCCGTTTCCTCAGCACCTGCACGACCGGGGCCGCGGTGGCGATCGCCGCCCCGGTCGTCGGCGCCGCACCGGCCCTGGCGAGCGAGCCGGACGCCGGCGCGGCGGACCACGGCAGGTCCGCGCTGATCCCGCCGCACAAGCGCGGCATCATCCTCTACACGGTCCGCGACGCGACGGGCCGCGATCCGCTGTCGACGACCCTGCCGTCCGGTTTCCGCGAGGTCTTCAGGCAGCTGTCCCGCTACGGCTACGAGCAGGTGGAGTTCGCCGGATACCGCCAGCACCCGAACGCCCCGGGCGGCGCGAGCCTGGAGAGCGTCGAGGGCGCGCGACTGCTGCGGTCCTGGCTGGACGAGTACGGGCTGCGGGCGCAGGGCAACCACGGCTTCATCCCGGGGTCCTGGCCGCTGACCTCCGCCGACCTGGACAACTTCAAGCGCCATCTGGAGATCGCCAACATCCTCGGCATGGGCCACATGGGCACCGGCGGCGACCCCACCGGCAGCTCCTACCGGGCCGACTGGGACGTGGCCGCCGACAAGTGGAACGCCCTCGGCGCCATCGCCCGCCGCGAGGGCGTCAAGCTCTACACCCACAACCACGACTCGGCGTACGGCTTCCTGCTCGACGGCGGCCCGCTCGACGACCAGGGCCGGCCGACCCGCAGTTCGGGCATCCGCAAGCTGGAGTACTTCCTGGACGTCACCGACCCGCACGCCGTCTGGCTGGAGATGGACATCTACTGGGCGCACGTGGCCCAGTACAAGTTCCACACGTACACCGCCCACGACGGCTCGCAGCGCCAGCAGGTCTTCGACCCGGCCGGTCTGGTGGCCCGGCACAACATGCGCTACCCGCTGTTCCACGCCAAGGACGGCGCGGTCAACACCCAGAGCGGGCAGGGCTACGACATGGTGACGTTCGGCGAGGGCGACATCGACTACCGGAGGTTCTTCCGCCGGGTGGGAGCGAAGAACTATCACAACCCGATGATCGAGCACGACGGCGCGCCCAGCGCCACGGACCCGGGCCAGTCCCTCGAGGTCGCGCGGAAGAGCTACATCAATCTGGCGGCCCTGCGCGCCCGCCGCTGATCCGGCGGCGACCCTCCCGGTGGCCAGGGGTCCACCGGGAGGGCCGCCCGCCCGCCCCGCGGAGAAACAAAAGACGCTACCGACCGGTAGTAAGAACGTCGCCTGCCGTCCATCATTAAGCGCGAGCATGTCAACCCGTTCGTCCGATCACGGCCGAACGGGCTCCCTGAGCTGCCTCCACACCCAGGAGAACCCCCCATGCACGCACGCATCTGGACGGTCCGCGCCGCCGCGACCGCCGCCGCTCTGACCTTCGTCGCGGCCCTCCCCGCCGCCTCCGCCCACGCGGACACGACCACCGCCCGGACGGCGAGCGCCGTACCGGCGCAGAGCGTCGACTACGACACCTGGCTGCGCGACGTCGCCGCCGTCGTCGACGAGGCACGCCCCTACATCGAGCAGCGCACCGCCGACGCCGACGGCGAGAAGCAGGCGATCGTCCTCGACATCGACAACACCTCGCTGGAGACGCACTTCCACCCGTTCTGGCAGCTGCCCACCCCGGCCATCGAGCGGATGCGCGACCTCGCCCGCTACGCCGACTCCCGTGGCGTCGCCGTCTTCTTCGTCACCGCGCGCCCCGGCATCATCCACTCCCTCACCGACTGGAACCTGAAGCGGGTCGGCTACCCGGTCGACGGCCTGTACGTCCGCGATCTGCCCGACCTGTTCCACGAGGTCAGCGCCTACAAGACCGAGAAGCGTGCCGAGATCGAGGCCAAGGGCTACACGATCATCGCCAACATCGGCAACAACACCACCGACCTGGTCGGCGGCCACGCCGAGCGCACCTTCAAGCTCCCCGACTACGACGGCCAGCTCTCGTAACGGCCCCGCGCACCGGGCCGGGTGGCCGCGGCGACCGGTCTCCCGGCCGCCGCGGCCACCCGTGGCCGGACGCAGGTGGCTTCCTCGGCCCACGTCCCGGCCGGCCGGCCGCGGACTCGCAGGACGCGACGTCACCGCCGCCGACCCGCGCCCGGCCCGCGCCGGGCGGGCTCGGGCGCGTCCGGCGTCCAGATCCAGAGCCAGACCCCGAGGTGGCCCACGACCAGGAACACCCCGGCGCAGACCGCGGCGCCGACGGGACTGCCCCGCGCCACGCCGTAGCCGTGACTCATGGCGCCGCCCGCGACCATGCACGTCACCAGCCGGCCGCCAAGCAGGCACCGCTCGACGTGCCGCCGGGGGTGGGCCCGTGATGCCCACTAGCCCGTCTGCGCCCGCCTTCCCGTGCCGCGCTCCGCGGCGACCTGCGGCGACGGCGCGGACGGAGTCGGCCGTACGGCTCACCGGGTGACGGCGAGGTGTCGGTTCGTCCCGTTGCGGTGATCTCTAACTGTCGGCCGCCTGTGCCGAGCACGGCAATCGAGCTCGGCACAGGCGCCGCGCAGACAGGCCGGACACTGCTCACTGGAGGACTTCATGCGTATCGCACGTGCCGGACTCCCGGCAGCCCTGATCCTCGGCGCCCTCGCCCTGTCCTCCCCGGCGGCCGCGGCCGTCGCGGCCGGAGAGGGCGACGGGAGCGTCAGCATCAGCGAGCGAAGGGCCACGCCGGGGACCACGATCACCGTCACCACCACCGCCTGCGGGAAGGAGACGTACGGCAAGGGGGAGTCGGAGGCGGCGGGCTCGTTCCATCTCTTCGAGGGCGACCGGGCGGGGGAGTTGGTGGGCGAGTTCCAGGTCCCCGCCGACGCGGCGTCCGGCAGCGACACCGTCACCCTGAAGTGCCCCCCGCGGGTCAAGGTCACCGGCACGTACCAGATCACCGGCCGCCCCAGCGGCGCGGTGGACGCGGGCTTCGGCGACGCCACGGGCCGGACCACCCAGTTCGCCCTGGGCGGTGTGCTGCTCGCCGGAGCGGCGGCCGGCACGGTGGCGAGGACGCGCCGTCGCGCGAACAGCGTCCCCACCACCTGACCGTCGCTGCCCCCTGCCCCCTGCCCGCCTTTCCCGCGGCCCCCGTCACCGTCGACGCACCGATGGTGCCGGGGGCCCGCGGGGATCGTCACGTCCGCTGCCGAAACAGTCCGCTGCCGAAACAGAGGCCCGCCACGATGGAAAACGGTCACCGGCCGGGTAGCGCCGAAGGGCCGGCGTCCCTGGTCCCCTCGTTCAAGGTGCTCGTCTGCGCGGCGATCGCGGGAAGCCTGCTCGTCGCCAACGCGGTACGGGACGAGCAGCCGCCGCAGCCTTCGGCCGCCCAGGCCCGGTCCGCCGCCGCCCTCCCCGCTCCGCGCGCCACGCCGGCGCCCACCGCGGCCCCGGCCCTGCCGCCGTCGGACCCCGTCCGGATGCTGATCCCGGCCATCGGCGTGAATGCCCTCATGACGCCACTGGAACTGGACGACACCGGTGCGCTGCAGCCACCGCCCGCCGACGAACCCGCCCTGGCCGGCTGGTACGGCCGCGGCACGGCGCCCGGCGCGGTGGGCACGGCCGTCGCCGCCGGCCATGTGGACACCCCCATGGGCCCCGGCGTCTTCTACCGGCTCGGCGCCCTCACCAAGGGCGACACCGTCGAGGTCATGCGGGAGGACGGGCGTACGGCCGTCTTCACCGTCGACGCCGTGGAGGTCCACGATCGCGACGACTTCCCGGACGACAAGGTCTACGGCGACTCCGGCCGGCCCGAACTACGGGTGATCACCTGCGGCGGCGCCTACTCCCGGGGCACCGGCTACCAGGGCAACGTCGTCGTCTACGCGACCCTGACCGCGGTCCGGTAGCGGAGCCCCCGCCGGCCCTCTGGCCGCGCCGTCTCATCCGATGCCCTGGCGGTCGGGCGTGAGCGCGAACGCCCGGTCGGCCGCCTCGGCCACACCCCGCTCCACCGCCTGCACCAGCAGCGCACGGTGCCGCTCCAACGGCTCCCGCCGCCCGTCCGGAACCAGCCGCAGCAGATCGTCGAACGCGGCCATCAGCCGCCGCGACACCTGCGGGTCGCGGACGGCCTGACCGCGGATCTCCGCGAAGCCGAGATCGACCAGGTCCCCCCACTCGGGACCGCCCTGCACCAGCCGCACCACCCCGTCGCGGTCCCGGTGGTGCACGGTCCCCAGCGGCCGGTGCGCGGCGGCCGCCAGGAACTGCACCATCCGGTCGACGCACTGCACGGCGGTGGTCGGATCGTTCACCGCCGACGACAGCGCCCGCAGCCCGATGTCGGACAACTGCCGCAGCCCGAACCCGAGATCCTGATGGAACGTCCGCTCCACCCCCACGGACACCGAGGCCTGCAGCACCTGACGCGCCGGCAGCCCCTTCCGCGGGCCGCCGTCCTGCGGACCGTGCACGGCGATGACCGGCGTCCCGGGCACCACGAAGTCCCCGATCCGGGGCACCAGCCGCAGCACGACGTCCTTGCGGCGGGCGGCCCGCACGAGCCGGGCCACATGCACGTCCCGCAGCGTCCCCGACCGCCCGCGGTGCGGGACGGTCGCCACCACCTCGGTCAGCGGCGCCCCGTCGGTGCCGGGCGCCGGCATCCGCTCCAGCACCCGGAACGCCTCCCGCGCCACCCGCTCCACCACGGGCCCGACCTTCATCAGCTGCAGCGTCTGGGTCACATAGGCGATGAACAGCAGCAGACTGAGCCCCACCATCAGCAGCGTCAGTGCACTTTGCAGCAGCGGCACCGAGACGACCTTCTCGGGGTTCTTCTCGCTGTCGTAGGAGGTCAGCACCAGCAGCGACAGCAGGAACGTCGCCAGAAAGACGGAGAACGTGGCCTTGCTGATCCGGCTCCGGATGAAGGTCCGCACGATGCGGGGACTGAAGTTCCCCGCCGCCATCTGCACCGCGACGAGCGAGATGCTGAACACCACACCGATGAAGGTCATCATCGCGGAGGCGATCGTGGTCACAATGGTCTTAGCGTCCTCCGCCCACGCGATCAGCGTGCGCACGGAGTCGAGGTCGCCGTCCTCCCGCAGCGCCTCCAGCAGCGCCGCGTCGAGAGCGTCGGTCAGCACCCAGAGCACGAAGACGAGCACGAGCGCCGCGCTGGGCGCGAACCAGAAGGTGTCCCGCAGATGCTCGCGCAGCGGGGACAGGGGCCGCGGCTGCCGATGGGTACGAAGGCTCACGCAACCGACCGTAGTCTCACGGAACGCGTCCGCGCGGATACACGCTGTGCCACCCGTGTTTACCGGGCCCCCGGCGTCCCTGACCACGCAATATGCGGGTGAGAGGCACCCCGGAGCCCTGGTATTGTTGTCCATGTCGCCGCGGGAGACCGGGGCGCATCACCTGAGTCCGGGTGGCGGAATGGCAGACGCGCTAGCTTGAGGTGCTAGTGCCCTTTATCGGGCGTGGGGGTTCAAGTCCCCCCTCGGACACCAGCAGGACCCCAGCTCAGCTGGGGTCTTTTCGCTTTTCCGGCAGTATGGAGAGGATCGTCCTACCGCGCTCACGGCCGACTCGCGTGGGAGCCGGCCGTGAGCGTGTCGTGGTCAGACGGTGCAGCCCAGCTGCTTTTTCACCTTCGGCACGAAGTCCACGGTGAAGGATTCGATCTGCTTGCGGCGTTCGTCGACGTCGCCCCCGGCTTGGCCGTCGACGGTTACGAGCACGCTGATGTGGTCCGCCTTCGGACCGCCGCAGCCGGTGTTGACCATAGCGCTGGCGTCGCCCAGCGCCCCCAAACCGGCGAAGGGGAGACCGTTCAGCTTCTCGCGGTTGCGGAACCGGAACTCCTCGGAGGGATCCATCGGGTCATAGAGTCTGTCGACTTGGCTGACCCGGATCCAGATCACCTTCTTGCCGTCCACCCGGATCTCGCAGTGGCCGCGTGTGTCCCCTCCTGTCTCGATCAGGGCACCGGTGACCTTGAGCTTCTTGCCGTCGAAGAGGAAGGGGTCGAGCTTCGTCTCGTCGAGCGTGACCCCGCAGGCCTCTTCCGGGAGGGTGTACTCCCGGCCGCCCCCACAAGCCGCGAGGGAGAGCGCGAGGCACGCGGTGAGTGCGGGAGCCGCCGATCGGCGGCGTGCCTTCATCATTGGATGCCTGCCACTCCTTCGGCCTTCTTGTTGCCGTCGTTGGCGGAGCCCTCGATCTGGGAGTAGGCGCCCTGATCCTTGGAGTAGCCCTCGTGTGTCGGGTCCTCCGCCCAGTCCTTGTTCTGCTGGTACCAGACGTCAGCGAGCGACTGCAGCTCCCGGCGGCGGTTGGCGTACGTCTCGGTGTGATCGGCGGTCGCCTGGTTGTTGATCCTGTTCTGCTCGTCCTCGAGCATCTTCGCGGTGATCAGGTCCACACCTCGCTGCACAGCGTCGCCCGCCGGGTGCCACGGCGTGAGGAGACCGCCCACGATGTGGTACCTCCACGACTTCTCCCACGAGGCGTCGGCCAGAGCGTCACCCTTGGCGGTGTTGGTCGCCTGGTAGCGGGCCTCCTCCAGGAATCCCACCGTGCGGCCGGCACGGTCGAGGCTGTCCTCGGGGTGAGCCTTCTCCGTGAGGATGTCCGCCACCATCGACTGGTGCATGACCTGGGTGAGGGTCTGGTAATCGTCCCGGTTCCGTGAGATCTGCTTGCTGACCTCCATCAGCTGCCCCGAGTCCAGCTCATGCTCGACGAGGGGGCTGCTCATGGCCTTGTGCACCCAGTCGCCGTGGTTGCCCATGGCGTACGCCATGCTGTCGCGCATCTCCGGCGGGAAGTCGTTGCCGGTGCTCGCCATGATGGACAGGGAGCGCTTCATGGCCTCCCGCTGCTCGGGGGTGTGCTCCGTGAACTTCGCACCCGACTCCGGGTCGGTGACCCCCGACACCGCCGCGAACATGGCCTTGCCCGCGGCGTCCTTCGCCTCGTTCGGCCCGTCGTCCAGCGGCGAGTCGTCGAAGTACGGCCGGTCTTTGAGTACCCACTGCGCATTGTCCTGCGGCTCCTTCGTGTTGAAGAAGTCCGTCGAGGCATCCGGGCTGTTGGCCAGAGCTGTGAGGAAACCCGCCATCGGGTCACGGCCGAACTCCGAGTCGCCGATGAAGTTCAGCTTCGGCATCGGCGGCGAATTCCAGGTGTTGCCCGGTATCTTGAGTTCCCTCTCCTTGGCGACCAGATCGTTTCCGTATCTGTTGAGGAACTGGTCGTCGTAATCGCCGGTGCGTATGAGGTTGCTCATGATCTGGTAGCCCCAGATACTGCCGTTGCGCGTCTGGAAACGATCTCCGGAGAGCCTCAGCATGTCGTTCTCCCACTGCCGCATGGCAGGGCTGTCCGACTGGGTCGCGCCGCCAAGGACCGTACCGAGATTCTTCTGAAACTCGCCGAGCTGGTTGAGCTGGGTGCGGGTCAGCTCATTCGGATTGTCGGGGCTGGACAGGTCCGCCCAGAACTCCATCATGCCCTTCGAGCCGACCTGGGTCGCGAACTTCTCCTGGAACAGGGGGTCGTTCTTGTACGAGGTGAGCAGCCCATTGAGCTTTTGGAACTGCTCGGGCGACATCTCGTCGCCGTGCTCCTTGATGAGCTTCGCGGCCTCTTCCGCCTTGCGCACCGCCTCGATCGCGGAGTCCCGGTCGCCGTACGAGGCGCCGGAGAAACCGTACTCGGCCTGGTCGACGAGGGCACGCAGTACGGTCGCCGCCGTTGAGTCGCTCTCCGTCGCCCGGTTCAGGATGCGCTGCACGTCGTCCCGCAGGTGCTCCGCGTCCTGTGGCGAGTGGTCGGGGACCTCGTGGCCCTTTGCGGCGCGGTCGGGGTGAAGGATCATCGTCACGGTGAATCCGCCGCCGCCGGTCGAGGTGACCGTCAGGTTCTTCTTGCGGCCTCGCTCCAGAGCCTCGTCGAGTTGCTGTTTGTAGCTTTCCAGCTCGTCGCGGGTGTCCTTCAATATGTTGTAGATCGACGTGGCCTCGGTGTGGGCATCGCCGAACTCGCCCGCGGTCTTGGTGACGAACTCACGCGAGACGGTGGCGTTCACGCCCGCCCAGTTGGCCTTGTCGGCCTTTGCCTTGAGATCGTCCCGGGCGTCGGTCTCCAGTGTCTTGAGCTTGTCCACCACACCCTTCCAGGCCGTGATGGCCTGGTTGAGCTGGGTAAAACTCGCCTGACGCAGCGTCTCGAGATTCATCAGCGCTGCGTCCTCTCCGTGAATCCGGCGTCCAGTGTCGCAATGCTGCTCACAACGCCCTGGATGTGGTACTCGTCACCGGCGTGTGCGCCCTTTGTGTAGTCCATGTGATTGGAGATGTGCGCGCACGCGTCCAGCAGGGTCTTGAGCTGCTTCTCCCACTTGTCCTGTACGTGATCGAGGGCACCGCCCAGCGCGAAGCCCTGGGTGCTCAGATCCTTGGCGGCTGTCTGGCTGATGGACCAGGCGTCGCGACCGTGTTTGCCCAGATTGTCGAACAGGCGGAACGCGGAGTCGCCGACGGCCGCGAGGTCCTGCTGACTTGCTCTCAGTTCAGGGCCACCGCCTCCGGCGGAGCCGCCACCCCCTTGGGCAGGTGCACCATTGAGCTGCATCGCCGTCGAGCTCTTGAGCTGCTCCCACTCGTCCCAGGCCATGAAGACGCCTTCCCCCGTGCTGTTCTCCGTCGAGTTGGTGGCACACACCAGATTCGATCTTCTGTACCAGGTACCAACCTAGCAACTCGACCGGGTTCCGGAACTCCGGCCCCCGCCTGCCGGTTGAGCGGTTCCCGTGCGGTGAAGGAGGGGACGCGGACCGTCCTAGGGTGATCGTCGTGAATTCCCAGAGAGCCGGTCCATCCTCCTGGACCCGGCCGGCGGCAGTCGCCGCCGCGGTCCTCACCGTCGCCGCCGGGCTCGGGGTGCGGGCGCTGGCGCAGGGGAGCGTCGCGAAGTACGCGGGGGACGCGCTCTACACCGTCCTGGTACTCGCTCTGGTCGTGTGCGTGGCGCCCCGGGTACGGCCCGCGGTGGCCGCCGGGGCGGCGCTGGCGTTCAGCTGGGCGGTCGAGGCCCTGCAACTGACGGGGCTGCCGGCGGCGTTGTCCGCGCACAGCGTCGTCGCCCGGCTCGTCCTCGGGTCCACCTTCAACGCGCCCGACCTGGCCTGGTACGCCGTGGGGGCGGGGCTGGGCTGGTGGACCCACGGCGCGCTCGTCCGCCGACCGCGCGAAGCGGCGGGCCCCGACCCGGGCCCGCTTGCCTGAGCGCGCTCGTCACGGGCATGCGGCCGACGCGGCGGTGCGCAGCACATCCAGCTCGGCGGCGATCGCGGCACGCAGCGGGTCGTGGCGCGGACCCAGCGCGAACCGCTCGTCGCCCCACCTCTCCCGTGGATAGAGCCACACCGGCATACGCACCAGCTCGGCGGGTTCCCACTCGTACCGCGGCCATACGTGCGCATGCAGAAACCCGTCGGCATTGCCGAGGATCTCCAGATTGACGCGCCGGAATGCGGCGTCCGTCGCGCGGCAGGCGCGCTCGACCGCCTCTCCGAGCCGGTCCATGTCGGCCAGGAACGACAGCCGCTCGGCCCTCGGGAGGTCCGACAGCCTCTCCGCTCCCGGATCGTCCGTCAGCAGCACGCAATAGCCCGGCAGGAACTGCACGTCACCGATCACCGCGAACCCGGCGTCCAGGCGCCGAAGCACCGTCGGGTTCTCACCCCGCAGTGCGCTCCCGATCCGGTCCGTCCGCCAGTCGTCGGCCATGCCCGGAATCTACCGTGCCGCGACCGTGTCCCTCCCGGCCGCCGCCTCGGCACCCGCGTGGCAGGCGTTCGAGGCGCGGAAAGCCGGGTCAGGTCAGCAGCCGGATGCCGGGAGCCCGGGCGTCGGTCGCCAGCGGGGCCGCGCAGTGGGTGCAGACCTCGCTCACCGGGCGGACCATGTTGCTCTGCGTGCTGAAGGACCCCGGCTCCCGCGACAGAAGGCAGTCGTATCCCAGGTACAGACGGACCCACGGGCCGCTGGTCAGCGCACTCGCCGGCCGGTCGCGTCTGGTGTCGTGGAACGGCGCCCACCAGTAGTCGACGACGGACCGGACCATCAGCCGGTCCTGCCCGCTGGTGACGTCGAATCCGGCGATCCGGGCCGGGGCGGGGTGCCCGGCTCCGTCGTTCCCCGTGCAGGCGGCGCGTTCCTCGACGCACTCGAAGCGCGTGGTGCGGCCGGTGCCCTCGCAGATGAAGCAGTCCAGGCTCAGGTCGAGTTTCATCTGCCAGTGGAGGTTGTGGAACTCCGGGCGGGGAGCGGCAGTTCCAACTCGGCGGTGATCTCGACGGTTCGCAGCACCCTGTGATCCTCCCACGAGGCCGGACGGGCCGATGGCCCGCGGGTGGCGCCTCCGCGCCCGTCAGCGGCCGTCGTCGCCCAGCCGGTGCGGGACCTGGGCGAGCAGCAGCCGGGCGTCCGCCCGTACGTTGCATTCGCTGATGGTGCGGGAGACCTGCCGGGTGGTGAGACCGTCCCGGGACGCCAGACGCATCGTCACCGTCACTTCACCCAACCCCGGCCGTGGGCCGTCCTGTTGGGCGAGCTGCCGGTACAGGGTGTTCGGCCAGCGGTCGGGGTCGTCGTCCTGCCACAGCCGCGGGCCGTCGGTGCTGAAGCGGCAGTGCTGACCGCCGTGCGGCTCCTGGAGCAACGAGTGGCTGACGGGCACGGTGCTGAACAAGGGCCCGAGTCTCGACGGCAGATCGTCGTCCTCGACCAGGCGGTGCTGCTGCCAGTGCCGGCCGCCGGGGACCGTCATCCGCAACGCGGCCAGCAGGTACGGATGTCCGCCGGGAGAAGTGACGGGGTACGCGTCCTGCCACTGCGGCCAGGCGGGCGCACGGCCCGGGTGCTGCCCGGACGTCGTCGGGTCGGTGGCGCCCCTCGGCAAGGACGCCACCTGATCGTTGTCCACGGCGGGAAGTATTTCAGGTCCGGCGTCTGTGTCGCAGCCGCAGCGCAGTTGTGGCCATGGCCGTGATCAGGTTCGGGTCGGGGGCCGGGCTGGTCACCGGGCCGTATCCCTCAATTATGGCAGGGCCATGTCACTCTGCTGTCGGGCGGTCTCGCGCTTTCCAGGCCCCTTGCGGTGCACCGTGACCGGCGCCGAGCCGGACGCGAACGACGGCGCGCACGCCGACGCGCCTCGCGCCCCGCTCGCCGGGTGGGCCGGTCGGGCGCGGGCAAGAGCACCGTGTTCGCCCTGGTGGCCAGGTTCTACGAGCCGGACTCCGGGCGCCTGCTGTTCGACGGGCATCCGGCGGCGGAACTGAGCCGCACGGAGTGCCGGGCACGTATCGCGATGGTCGACCAGAGCACCCATGTGGTGCAGGGCTCACTGTGGGACGACATCACCTATGCGGTGCCTGAGGCCACCGAGGCGGAGGTCCGCAGGGTCGTCGAACTCGCCCAGTTGGACACCCTGGTGAGGCGGCTGCCCGGCGGGCTCGCCTGCCCGCTCGGCGAACGCGGCGGAGCCCTGTCCGCCGGCGAGCGGCAGCGCGTGGCGCTGGCCCGCGCCCTGCTCGCCCGCCCGGCACTGCTCCTGCTCGACGAGCCCACCTCCCAACTGGACGCCGTCAACGAGAAGGCGCTCACCACGGTGATGCACGACGTCGCCCAGGAGTGCTCCGTGCTGGTGATCGCCCACCGGCTCTCCACGGTTCAGCATGCCAACCGGATCGTGGTGCTGGAGGACGGGCGGACGGTGGCCTGCGGACGGCACAAGGAGCTTCTGTCGACAAGCGCTGCCTACCGTGAACTGGCCTCAGGCCAGATGCTCCGCCCACCGGCACCGGCACCGGCACCGGCAGCGGCACCCGCGCCGGACGAGGCAGACGTCTGAGCGTGCCACGGCCACGGACGGCCGTCCTCCGTGTTCCATGGCAGCTTTAGGACACGCCATGCGTCATGCAGGAGTTGCGGGGCAACGTTGTCATGCCGTGCCGAAGGCAGGGCGCGGCGCAACGCACGCCGGACGCAACGACGGGAGACGCCAGTGATACACGGTGCGAGGAAGACACTGCGAAGGCTTGCCGCTGCCGCGAGCGCGGTAGCGGCCGTGGCGGGGATCGGCCTGGCCGCGGCCCCGCCGGCCGCCGCAGCCGACTACTACTACGAACTGCCCTACCCGGCCGGTGAGTCCTACCTGGTCACCCAGGGACCCGAAGGGACCTACTCGCACACCGGGCCGTACAACGAGTACGCCTGGGACTTCGGGCTCCCCGCGAACTACGAGGTCTCCGCCGCCCAGGGCGGCACGGTCCTCGTCTCGGACTGGTCGCCGTACTGGCAGAACGGCATCGAGGTGATCATCCGCCACTCCAACGGCCGGTGCACCCACTACGCCCACCTCAACCGGGCCCTCTACAACAGGGGCGACTGGGTCCCGCAGGGCCGTATCATCGGCTGGTCGGGCGCGACGGGCGCGGCCCACGGAGCCCACCTGCACTTCCAGGTCATCGACTGCAACACCCGCGTCGGCATCCCCGCCACCCTCCAGGGCTGGACGCCGTGGACGGGTACCTGGCCGGTGAGCGTCAACTCGCGGGCCTGACAAGGCTGCGCCGCCGGCCGTGTGCGGCGTGAGAAGCGTTGACTTCTGACGCTTCGTCAGTCACCGTCCACTGCCATGGCGAAGATGCGTGACGCACGTCTGCCCGGTCTGCCTGCACTGGCCTGTGCACTTGCCCTTGCCGGCGCCTCGCTCACCGCCACGGGCACCCCGTCGCCCGCCGGAGCGACTACTGTCGCCGAGGCGGGCGCCGGGCGCTCGCTGCCCGGCTCCCTGTGGTTCGACGAACAGGCCACCGCCGACTTCACAGTCAAGGACGGCCGCTTCACCGACGGACTCGGCCGCGAAGTCGTGCTGCGCGGCTACAACGTCTCCGGCGAGACGAAACTCGCCGAGAACGACGGCCTGCCCTTCGCCTCCGTCGCCGACGCCGAGAAGTCCGCCTCCGCCATGCGCACGCTCGGCGGGGCCAACACCGCCCGGTTCCTGCTCTCGTGGGCCTACGCGGAACCGGTCCGCGGCCAGGTCGACGAGCAGTACCTCGCCGCCGTCACCGGCCGGCTGCGGGCGTTCCTGCGGGCCGGTATCCGGGTCTATCCCGACTTCCATCAGGATCTGTACTCCCGCCACCTCTTCCACGAGGGCAGTTGGTACACGGGCGACGGCGCGCCCCGTTGGGCCGTGGAGGCCGGGGGATACCCGCGTGAATTCTGCGGCATCTGCCTCTTCTGGGGCCAGAACATCACCCAGAACAAGGCCGTGACACAGGCGGCGTACGACTTCTGGCACAACACGGGCGGCGTCCAGGACGCCTTCCTCGTCACCGCGCGGACCACGATGGCGTACCTCGCAGAGCACCTCACGCCCGAGGAGTTCGACGGCGTCATCGGCTTCGACCCGTACAACGAGCCGCACGCGGGGACGTACGAATCCGGGCAGAACAGCCGCACCTGGGAACGGGACCTGCTCCGGCCCTTCTACGAGAAGTTCCGCGCCGGCATGGACGCCGCCGGCTGGCGAGACAAGCCCGCGTTCGTCGAGCCCAACCTCTTCTGGAACGCCAACCTCGACTTCCAGCGGCAGGAGGGCGGCCTCCTCGACGCCGGCTCCGGCCTCGGCCCGCGCTATGTTTTCAACACCCACTTCTACGACCAGAAGGCCATCTCCGGCGTCTTCATGTGGGGCAAGGCGAAGGACGGCCAGTACGCGGGCGACTTCTCCGCCGTCCGCGACCGCGCGGCGGGCGCGGGCACGGCGGGCATCGTCAGCGAGTTCGGCCATCCGCTGGCCGGTGCGGTCGCCGACAAGGCGCCGACGGTCATGAAGGCCATGTACCAGGCACTCGACTCCCGTATTCCGGGAGCCACTTGGTGGTCGCGCCCGCAGGACTCCGGACCCGTCCTCTCCGGCACCCAATGGCAGTGGGACATCTACAACGGCCGCCACCACGAGCTGATGAACGGCAACCCCGGCAAGGTCCTCACGGAAGGCGACGCCTGGAACGACGAGGACCTGTCGGCCGTCCACCTCGACGCCTCGGGCGCCCCCGCACTGCGCCAGGACGCCCGCCTCCTCGACCGCCTCTATCCGAGCGCCACCGCCGGCCGGCTGCTCGCCTTCACCTACGAGGACCGCTCCCGCGACGGCTCCACCACCCTCACCTGGAACCCGGTCCCGCTGTCCCTGCCACGCGTGTCGGAGCTGGTGGGCACGGGCCGCTACGGCGTCCTGCTGTGGCACTCGGACGGCTCCCCGGCCCCGACGGAGCTCCACCTCCCGGCATCGTTCGACCCGGCGACCACGACCGTCGTCTCCGACCTGGCCACGGTCCACGGCCCGCCGGCGTACGACAAGGGCCTACCGGTCGCGGTGTCGGCAGAACCCGGCGGCACGGGCAGCCGCCGCCTCCTCCTCACGGCGCCCGCCGGCACGCACTTCGCGCTGGTCACGAACGGTGCGACGGCCCCTTCGGGAGCCCTGCTGCGGGCGGCCCGGGCGGAGTTGGCGACGTGGGCGTCGAAGGCAGCACGGACCGCAGGTGTCGCGGAGACAGCCGCGGTGCGGTGACCCGGGGAGGCCGCCGAATCCGGGCGAGTTCAGCCCACCCGTACGGTCGGCCCTGCTCCGTGACTCCGGGCCCGCGCACCCGCGCCGGCACCGTCAGACCGGGTAGCATCGGCTATCGCCCGCAGGGTACGGGCGGCGGTGGAGCCGTTCGTCGTGGCCTGCTGTCACGACGGGCACGTCCGCCCACAGGCGCTCGGTCGCGACGGCGGTCGCCTTCCCGGATGGCGATCGGCATCGTGGTGGACCGGGCCGCACACCACCAGCACTCGCATGACGAGGGTCTCAACGGAGCTGACTCAGTCCGGCCCATGGAACGCGGAGCTACTGTAGGTTCCTGCCATGAAACAGGGTAAAGGGATAGAGAATCCCGAGTCGCGCTTCTTCGCGGTGTTGGTGGGGGCAGCCAAGCTCCCTGGTGTGCGTATCCAGCGGGAGGCATACCTGCGGACGGCGCTGGCGCGCCACTGTACCGAGGACGAGATCCGCAGAGCGATCGAAGAGACCCCCGCGGCGGCAGGTATCACCGTCGACGTTCTGGAGAAAGCGGCCAACGACTCCATCCGCTACGAGACGGCCAAGGTAAGCGCCCTCTCCGCCGCCGCGGGGGTACCCGGCATCATCGCCCTTCCCGCCACGGTGCCCGCCGACACGGCCCAGTACTTCGGCCACATGCTGCGTATCGCGCAGAAGCTCGCCTATCTCTACAGCTGGCCCGATCTGTTCTCCGACGAGAGCGATGACGTCGATGACGCGACCAAGGGGGTGCTCACGCTGTTCTTCGGCGTGATGTTCGGCACCCAATCGGCGAACGCCGCAGTAGGGAAAGTTGCGGGGATGATGGCGGAGCAGGTCGCCAAGAAGCTGCCCCAGAAGGCACTCACCCATGGGGTCATCTACCCCATAGTGAAAAAAGTCGCGGGCTACCTCGGTGTCAGGATGACGACGCAGTCCTTCGCGACGACCGTCTCGAAGGCCATCCCTCTCGTAGGGGCTGTTGTCTCTGGCGGGCTCACTCTTGCGACCTACCTTCCGATGGCCAAGAGGCTCAAGAGACACCTCGCCAGCCTGCCGCTGGTGGAGCCGTCGCACCGAGTGATGGACGGGGAAGTCGTGGACGGCGAAGTCGTGGAAGACCACGGGTCTTTCGCCACAGCGCAGGCTGAACAGCACGGCGCGGACACCACTGCCGTCAAGCTGGAGGAACCCAGGTCATGACTCGGCGAGTGCTTTCCTGACTGCCGAAGGGGTGGCCGATGCGGCGGGTGTTCTCGTCATCGCCGCAGGGGGCGGTGATCTGTCGGCATGAGGAAGCCGATCCGGCTGGAGTAGACCCGGCCGAGGTCCGCGCGGTACTTGGGGCGGTCCAGGCTTCTGGAGGCGCTGTGGGGGAAGGAGTCAAAAGTGTGGACGGCTTTCGCGATGACGGTCATTCAGTCGGGACTGACACGGGATCTCTTGTTTCACGACCAGACGAGTCGCCCTTCGGTGACCTCACAGACCGGATAGCTTCCATCGGCGATCTTCGTCAGCATCTCCGCCACGGAGTCGAAATAGTGAGCCAGCGATTCGTACTCGCCCGTGATCGTGATCTCACCCACGAACCACCTGCCGACACGCCCGTCCCGCACGTCGATGAACTTGCCCGTCCAGCCGTCCTGGTCCGACAGGAAGGGGATCCACTCATTGCGCCAGAACGGATTGTCCGGCTGGTCCGGAGGATCGAATCCACCGGGCATGGAGCGGTTCACATAAAGCTTCTCCATCGCCCGGATGCCCAGAAAGAAGCTTCCCTCATCCGGGAACCCGGTGAAGCCGCAACATGCCACACCGTCGTCCACATCTTCCTCAGGAAGATCCAGATTGTTCTGCAGCAGCCACGCCCGCAGATCCTGTGGGAGGGGGATGCCCATCCGTTCCTCGGCGGCCGCGAGCATCTGCTCCGTAGCGGGCCCAGGCAGATCCGCGTGATCGGCCGGGGCGTGCTGCCGAAGAAGATTCATCACGCGGGACCAGCTCTCCGCCACACTCATTACCCTCTGCCCTCTCTACACGGATGACCCCATACGACGGCGCCACTGCAGGGGTTGCGGAGCACCGACCGGAGAACCTCGCAGGGATGGTATTCCGAGCAGGTTTCCTGCCCCACGACCACCTCCGGCCCGAAGTGCAGGACCGGCACGCTCAGCGAGGTGACCGTCCGCCAACTCCTCACAAACAAGGCCGCTGTGCCCGGTGGGCCCAGCCGAGGAACCTCCATGGCAACCAGCAAGGACGACATCCGCCGTGACGTCCTGCACGAGGAACCGCACCGGCCGCCCGGCGAGGCCGTCAAGTACACAGACCGAACCGCCTGTCTCCTGCGCTTCCTTGTTGACTTTCACCCGGCTCCGGACCCGCTGACGGAACTCGCGTCAACCCCACCGTGTGACGTCAGTCGCCAAGGCCGTCCTCACCCTGAAGTGGCGAAGCTGAAAAGGCTCAGTCACCGGCCGGCCCATCCAGCGTGCCGGGGCTCTTGGCAACAGTGGGCAACCCCGAGCAGCTGCCGCGCTGGTCGCATAGGGCTGATGCCAGGAGCCGCACCGGACAGATGGTCTCACCGGGCGTCCATCTGCCTGCCACGGGTGCGGCCGGACACGGGGAGCAGGAAACCCGCCCCCCGCCGCAGCGGCAACCTTTCCCCGTCCGGTGGCGACCGGGGGAGAAGCAATGGCCCGAACATCGCTTCCTCACCCCCCAGGAGTGCACGTGGGAACAGGACAAGGCGGGCGTCGCAGGCGCCCGAGCCGTATGCCGAGACTTGTAGGAGTCGCCGCGACCGTGGCGGTCGGCTGTCTGACGGTCGGCAGCCTCGCGGTGGCCGCGTCGAACGGGACCAGCGAGAGCGCGAAGCCGGCCGCGCCCCGCCCGGCCGCCGCGCTCGACGCCGGCGCCGCGGGCGTCACAGTACAGGCGGAGAAGAACCTGAACCGCGGGCTGGTCAGCGTCCACGACGGCGACGACAATCTCGTCAGCTGGCGGCTGCTGGCCACCGACCCGGCCGATGTCGCGTTCAACGTCTATCGCGGCGGCACCAAGGTCAACTCCGCGCCGATCACGGGCTCGACGAACTTCCGGCACCACAACGCGCCCTCCCACGCCGGCTACCAGGTGAAGGCCGTCGTCAACGGGCAGGAGCAGGGACTCTCCGAGCACGCCGTCCAGTTCCGCGGCGGCTACCTGGACGTGCCCATCTCACGACCGCCGGGCGGCTCCGGCTTCAGCTACGCCGCCAACGACGCCTCCGTCGGCGACCTCGACGGCGACGGCGACCTGGACATCGTCCTGAAGTGGGACCCCTCCAACTCCAAGGACAACTCGCAGTCGGGCGTCACCGGACACACCATCGTCGACGGCTACACACTCCAGGGCGACCGTCTGTGGCGCATCGACCTGGGCCGCAACATCCGCTCCGGCGCGCACTACACGCAGTTCCAGGTCTTCGACTACGACGGCGACGGCAAGGCCGAGGTGGCGATGAAGACCGCCGACGGCACCCGCGACGGCAGAGGCACGGTCATCGGCAACCCCGGGGCCGACCACCGCAACAGCGAGGGCAGGGTCTTGAGCGGCCCCGAGTACCTCACGATGTTCAGCGGCTCCACCGGAGCCGCGCTGTCCACGGTCGACTACGTCCCGGCGCGCGGCGATGTCTGCGGTTGGGGCGACTGCTACGGCAACCGGGTCGACCGCTTCCTCGCCGGCACCGCGTATCTGAACGGCAGCACCCCGTCCCTCGTCATGGCCCGCGGCTACTACACCCGCACCGTCATCGCCGCATGGGACTTCAGGAACGGGCAGCTCACCCGCCGCTGGACCTTCGACACCAACAGCTCGACCAACGTCGGCAAGGGGTACGACGGCCAGGGCAGCCACAGCCTGTCCATCGGCGACGTGGACGGCGACGGCAGGGACGAGATCGTCTACGGCGCGATGGCCGTCGACGACAACGGCCACGGACTGTGGACCACCCGCACGGGCCACGGCGACGCTCAGCACCTGGCCGACCTCGACCCCCGCGACCCGGGCCTGGAGTACTTCAAGGTGTCCGAGTCGCGCAGCCAGCCCTCCTCGCTCTACATCGACCCGGCCAACGGCAGCATCCGCTGGAGGACCGGTTCCGGCACCGACAACGGCCGCGGCGTCGCCGGTGACATCTGGGCCGGCAACGCCGGTGCGGAGATGTGGTCGGCCGCCGACTCCTCCATCCGCGACACGAGCGGCGCCACCCGGGGCCGCAAGCCGTCGTCCGCCAACTTCCTCGCCTGGTGGGACGGGGACACGACCCGCGAACTGCTGGACGGTACCCGCATCGACAAGTACGGCACTGGTGGTGACACCCGGCTGCTGACCGGCTCGAACGTGCACTCCAACAACGGCACCAAGGCCACCCCGTCGCTGTCGGGCGACATCTTCGGCGACTGGCGCGAGGAGGTCATCTGGCCGAGGAGCGACGACAACGCGCTGCGCATCTACTCCACGCCCATCGAGACGGACCGGCGGTTCGTGACACTGCTCCAGGACCGGATGTACCGCACGGGCCTGGCGTGGCAGAACACGGCGTACAACCAGCCTCCGCACCCGAGCTTCTTCCTCGGCGGCGGCGCCGGCTGAGCTGATGCCTGAGAGCTGACACCGGAGTAGTACTGGCTACCGCCCACGGCTCGAGTGCCAGTCGTGGGCGGCAGCGGTCCTACAGGTTCGCGTCGGCACCCTCGTAACCAGGGTGGCCGTGCGTACGCCTCGCGCCGCAAGTCCGCTCCGCCGTCAGGTCGTCAGGTCGTCAGGCCGCCCGCCGCCAGGCGGTCGCGTACATCGTCGATCAGCCCCACGCCCAAACTCCCTGCCTGCGTCAGCAGTTCCTGGAGCGAGCTCAGGTGGCGGAAGGTTTCCGCATAGACGGTCTGCTCCTCCAGCGGCAGTTGGAGCACCTGGAGCCGCCGGACGTCCACGCGTGACGAGCTGGAGGCGTGCGTGCCGGCCTGGCGGCCGTTGGACGGGGCGCGCAGACACCCGGCCAGGAAGTGGGCGTCCAGCTTCTCCGGGTCCATCCGCAGCACGTAGAGCTGGGGCCCCAGCGCCAGGGGAGGCCCCTGATGCACCCACGCCCGGAACGCGCGGACCACCCCGGCCACCACGACGTCGCCCTCCTCGGCCACAGTGTGATCGGCGCCGGCTGCCACCGTTCCGCTGGGCGCGCCGCCCATGAGCAGGTCGGCAACGGTCAGCAGGGGAACGTCCTTGCCAAGTACCGAACCGACCGGTTCCGCCGGCTGCTGGCCGGCCCGCAGTGTCAGGGCGCCGGCCTTGACCAGATCGCCGACGGTGGTGGCCGTGCGCGACTCGCCCTCCTCGAAGTCCAGCTTCGACAGGTGTTGCGTCAGCCGGGTGAGTTCACCCAGTGCTCCCGACAACTCGTCCCACGACGCCGCGAGTTCGACGCCGCTCGTCTCGGCGCCGGACGCGGTGTAGCGGCCAGGGGTGACGTCGACCTCGTCGTCCAGCAGATCGAGCAGGGAGACGCGTACGGCGCTTTCCGGCAGTTTCGCTGCGGGCGCGTCCAGTTCGGCGACGGCCCGCAGTACGAAGGACGACAACGCCTCCCAGTCCGGACCGGTTTCGCGCGCCCCCGGGCGGCCGAACCGGGTCGCGTCGACGAGGAGCGCGTCCTGGGCGACCGGACCCGCGGAGCCGCCTTCCCCTGCCGCGCGCAGCACCCACAACTGCAGCGAGACGCTGTGCGGTTGCGCGCACCCGGGCGGCAGGGCCACCACCGCCCGGAGCAGACCAGTACGCAGCAGGGACCCCCTGATGCGGCGGCCGGCCTTGCGGGAGGCGACGGCGGGCGGGAGCACGACCACGGCTGAGCCGCCTGGTCGGAGATGGGCCAACAGGTGCTGCACCCAGGCCAGTTCGGGCTCGGTGCGCGGCGGCAGCCCGTGCGTCCAGCGCTGGTCCGTGGCCAGTTGCTCGTAGCCCCAGTCCCGCTCGTTGAACGGCGGATTGCACAGGGCGATGTCGGCCCGCAGCCGCGCGAACGGATCGTCCCGCAAGGCGTCCGCCGTGGCGATCTCCGCCCGTACGTCGCGTCCTTCGAGGGCGAAGCCTAGCCGGGCGGAGGCGAGGGCGGCGAGAGCCGTGTCCTTCTCGCAGCCCAGCAGTGCCAGGTCCGGGCCGCCGTACTCCTCGGCGGCAGCTGCCATCAGGTGCCCCGTGCCGCAGGCCGGGTCGAAGACGGTGAGCCCGCCCCCGTCGCCCCCGTCGACGCGTGTTCGGAGCGCGAGCCGGGTCATCAGCGACGCGAGCTGCGGCGGGGTGGTGCTCAGCTGGCGGACGTGGGTGTCCAGCCAGCGCTGCAGCAGGAACTCGAACGTCTCCCGTTGACCTTCCGCCCGCCCCAGCCGGGCCGCCTCGCCGACCAGATCGACGGCCGGGGCGGTGAGCCCCGTGCCGGTCGTGCGTGAGCGGGGGCTGCGCATGCGACGTGCCGCCTCGGCGATCGCGAGCCCCGACTCGTCGCGACTGCCCAGTGCCTCGAAGCGCGGCCAGAGCAGTTCACGTCCGCCGGCGCCGTCGAGCTTCCCGTGATCGCGCAGCCACTGCTCCACTTCGGAGAGCGAGAACTGCGGGCTGACGTCGGTGCCCCCGATGCGGGACGGGAAGGAGTCGTGGCGGCGGCGCCAATTGCTCACTGCCGCGCGTCCCACCCCGGCGATCCGGGCGATTTCGGCCAGGCTGACGGGTACGGCGTTGGGTGTGCTCATCTGCGGAGGCTCCGGGTTCATCGGGCCACCGGGTTGGTCGGTGTCCCGGCGGCCGTAGTCATGCCAGGCTACTACGATGATTGACTTTGTTCACAAGGTCACTCTGTGGGGTGGCTGTGTGGGAAGTGTGGAGGGTGGGGGGTTTGCGGCCCTTCATGCCAGGGATAGTGCTGCCGCTGATCCGCGTGGGCTCCGCGTTCGCGGCGCCCCGTCGCCGGGACACCGCTGCCTGGCGGACGCTGTCCGTCCTGCTGCACGCGGGCGTCCGCTTCCATATGGGGTGCTGCGGGCCCGGTTACCGTCCGCGCACCTTGCACGAAGTGTGCGAGCGGATGGCGTACGCCGAGCACACGGGTGAGTCGATCGCCGCCGCACTCGTACGTCCCGAAACGCCGTGACGGTCTTGGGTCGACGGGCGCGTTGTTCGCGCAGTTCGCGTCCCGTGCGGTGGGGGTGACTGTCGGACCGGGAGCGCCGGAAGGCCCGTAGGCCGGCCGAGGGGCAGGTCGCACTCCGGCGAGTCGGTGGGTTTGTCGGGGAACCGGATTGTCGGCCTCGTCCTCGGTCGGATCGTTGTCGACGGCTCCATCACCAAAGCTCCGCCTGGCGACCCACCGCTGGGACGGACGCCCGAAGCGCCGCCCATGTGCACACCCCTACCTTCGCGACGTATAAGCCTTGGCTTAAATAAGTGAGTGGTGGCATAGTGGGGCGCATGTACGCCTTCGATGTTCTGGCGGATCCGGTCCGGCGCCGGATATTGGAGCTGCTCGCGTCGGGCGAGCAGGCGTCGGGCGAGGTCAGCGCCGTGATCCGCGAGGAGTTCGGGATCTCTCAGCCGGCCGTGTCGCAGCATCTGCGGGTGCTGCGGGAGAGCGGGTTCGCGTCCGTACGGGCGGAGGGAACCCGGCGGTTGTACGCCGTCGAGCCCGCGCCGCTGCGCGAGGTGGACGCATGGCTCGACCGGTTCCGCGGCTTTTGGGAGCAGCGGCTGGACGCGCTGGGGACGGAACTGGCGCGGGGTGAGCGCGAGCGCAGGCTGAGAGAGGACCAGTGAGTGGGATGAGCGAGATCGTCGAGGAGATCAACCGGGTGCACCGGGAGGTCGGTGCGCGGCAGATCGAGGCGGGTGAGGCCAGTACGGTGCTGCTGCGGCGTACCTACGACGCGGAGATCGCCGACGTGTGGGACGCGGTGACCTCTCCCGAGCGGATCGGGAGATGGTTCCTGCCGGTGAGCGGGGAGTTCAAGGTCGGCGGGCGTTATCAGCTGGAGGGGAACGCCGGGGGCGAGATCCTTGAGTGTGTCGCGCCGGAACGGCTGCGGGTGAGCTGGCTGTTCGGGCCGGATCCCGGGTTCAGCGAGGTCGAGCTGCGCCTGACGCCGGAGGGTGCGGGGCGGACCGTGTTCGAGCTGGAGCATGTGGCCGTGGTGCCGGAGGAGTTCCGGGGGCAGTTCGGGCCGGGGGCGGTCGGGATCGGCTGGGACCTGATGCTCCTGGGGCTCGGCAAGCACCTCACGGGCAGCGGGATCAGCGGCGTGGATGCCGCGGACTGGCAGACCTCGCCCGAGGCGAAGGACTTCATGACGCGGTCGGGCGAGGCATGGGGCGCCGCGTACGCCGCCTCGGGGGCGGGCGCGGAGGTCGTGGCGGCCACGACGGCGGCGACGATCGCGTTCTATACGGGAGGGTGAACGGTATGCCCTACGGAAGCGCGGTCGGCAGGCGCCGCGGAACCGTAGGCGACACGGCCGTACAGGAGCGTAGCCACGGGCGCGGCGGGGTGCAGGGGCACCGCCTCCACCACGGCCGCGTCTGTCTGCGCGTCTTCCGAGCCGCCCCGGTGCCGGGTAAAGTTGGGATCTTCGGGCGGCGCAGGCCACCGGAGTCCTAGAGGCGATCGCTCGTGACGAACCGTCATTCCGAGTCGAGTCATCACTCCGGTCCGGCAATTCATGAGGCGTGGAGCCTGCCTGCCGCCGACGTCTCGCGGGGCTACCGGGCTCTGGGGTGGACGGCCGGGCCGGCCGGCGAACTCGCGGTCATACTGGTCCACCGGCGGTACTTGCAGCACAACACCTCCGTCAAGGGATGGCTCGGGTGGAGGCCGAAGGGGGCGTTCGACGCCGAACTGGTCACCGTCACCGGGCAGCAGGAGCGTCGAACGCCGCTGGTGAACATCCAGAGCCGGCCCAGCCACCTGGCTCTGCTTCCGGGCTCCCGCTTTCTGCTGGTCGGCGGGCGCACCTTCCCGAGCAGGACCGAAGGCGTCTGGGAACCCAATGCCGTGGTGTTCTCGGCCGCGGGGAGCACCGCAGGCTGCCCAGCGCCCCGCTGGAAGGGTGCACCGCCGCGACCGAGGGCGACCAGGTGTGGCTGGTCTGGTACGCGGGCGACGGGTCCGGCACCTTCCTCACTCGGATCACCCGCACCACGGGCGAAGTGACCAGCTACGCGAGCCCCGTCGACTCCCCGGACGGGTTCGCGGTCCGCGGCAACCGTGCGGTGCTGAGCCGCCGCGACCACAACGAACGGACCGTCGAACTCGTATACGCCGAACTCGGCGGTACGGGCTGGGCCGTGACCGGCCGCCGCAGGATCGAGGTCCCCGGACGCGTCGTCCTGCGGTGCGGCCAGGGCCGCGACGGCGTCCTGTGGCTCCGCACCGGCGACATCTGGCTGCGCATAGAGGCGTGACGAGTCGGCGTCTTGAACCCCCTCCGGGCGGCGATCTGGGAGGTGATTTCTAGCGGCCGAGAGTGCCGATGAAGCGGTCCAGCCGCGAGACGACTTGCCGCAACACGTCGACGGATCCCGCGACATCGCCCGCGAGCTCCAGGGCGTGATCCGCCGAGGGAACTTCCAGGACGTCGTGTCGTAGGGACTCGGCGATCCGCGAATCCCACAGCTTGTCGGCGCTGCCGCCGACGAGGAGGGTCGGCGCCTCGGCTCGCTGGAGAGCACGGACCACATGGCCGATGGTCAGGAGAGGCGTGAGCCAGGCTGCCGCGATGTTCCGATCGGCCGCGATGCCGCAGGCGAGTGAGCCCAAGGACTTGCCGACGAGAAGGCGACAGGCCCCTGCCTCCGCCTCGATGGCCTGGGTGACTTGGCGCTCGACCCACGCTGTCCGGTCGTCCACGGTGAACTGCGAGAAGTCGTCCGGGACCCGCCACCACAGCTCCTGGACCGTCCAGCCGTGCTGGACGAGCAAGTCACGGGCGAAGTGCAGCAGCGGCCTGGCGGGCGAATAGCCGACGCCTGGAACGACGAGTGCGACACGGTCGGGGTCACCGTCGAAGCGGGTGGGGACGGCGAAGGGAGAGGGTTCAGGCATGGCCCGCAGGCTATCTGCAGGAGTGGTCCGTGCAGAGCGTAGCCCGTACAAAGCTGCGACTGACCCACCGTCACGTGGGACCACGACCGAGCGGCGGACCGGCATGTCCGGCACTCGAGCGACTGCCCACCAGGGGTCCGGTGCCGAACACCGAACCTCTGGTGCAGCTCACCTGAGAGCCTTCCGCGCGGCCATGTGTGCCGATGTGCCGTCCGGGACCCGCGTTTCGCCGGGACCCGCGTATGCCGTCATCAAGGACGTCTGTGCCATGGCGAAAGACAGGCAGGCAGGACGAAGGCCCGGGCCCCTCCTATGGACGGGGCCGGTCTCAAGGGCGCTTGCCGGAAGGCGCCGGCAGCTCGGGGGGTGCGACCGTTGCGTCAGGAATGAGCCCGGGGCCAAAGCGGCTGCGACCCGACCGGCATGACGGGGCGACTGTCGGCGCCCAAGCGGCGTCCGGGGTCAGGGTGTTAGCCGGGCCCGATCCAGCCCGGACGGCGCCTGCCCCGACCCGGTCGGGGCGCGGTGTCACCTCGGCGGCTTGCGGCTGCCGCGGGCGCTCAGTGCGCGGATAGGACCGATCAGCGACCGGTAGACCGGCCGCACCACGCGGCCGGGGAGATAGCGGTGACGCTCCTCCTTCCAGACCCTCGCCCTGCCGTGCCCCGCCAGGGGAGACCACCGGTCGGTGACCGGGGGTTCGGATACGTGGAACTCGATTCGGCAGAGGTGCTTGATGTTGACGTAGCCGTACTGCCCGGGGCTGACCAGCCGCACCGGAGCGCCGTGGTCGCCGTCGAGCGGCCGCCCGTCGAGACGGTCGGCGATGAGTACGTCGTCGGCCAAGGCGTCCTCGAGCAACACGACCGACCGGTAGCCGTCGAGACCCTCGAAGCTGACGTGGCTGACCGGCGCACCCGGCCCGAGCAGCGGCTCGACCCGTGTGCGGTAGAGGGTCTGGAACGCGACTCCTTCCCACAGCAGGTCGGTGGCCGACCACCCGGCGACACAGTGGAAGTCGGCTCGTACCTCTTGCCGTGGCAGCTTCGCGATGTCGGCCACGGGCAGGGTGACGGCCTCGGTGAGCGCCCCGCAGAGCTCGATCACCGGGTCGGCGGGCACGGGCGGAGGCGGGTGATGGAGGTGCGTGCCGAAACGAGGGAACCCGTCCACGGCGCGTTGGCCGGGGGGAAGTGTCATGTCGCTGCTCCGTTGTGTGTGAAGCGAACCGGGTAGGCCGTGCGTCGATGACCTGGTGGCAGCCGTCGGAGAACTCCTCTTGGGTGCTCGGGAGCCGGCGGCGGAGAGCCGTGCGACTGCTCCGTCGCGTCGCCTCCCGACTCGTTGTACGGTGGCGTACATATCGAGAGTAATCCGTTATACGGCCCCGCACAACGCGGCGGGGAGTGAGGTGAGGCACAGGATGGGTGCGCTGCGCACACCGCGCGAGCGGTGGGTCGAGGAGGGGCTGCGGGCGCTGGCCGCGGGCGGTGTGGACGCCGTGCGCGTCGAGGCGCTGGCCAAGGCGCTCGGCGTGACCAAGGGCGGGTTCTACGGGTACTTCGCCGACCGCGGCGCGCTGCTGACCGAGATGCTGGACGCCTGGGAGCGCGAGTGCGTCGACGACGTCTTCGACCGGATCGAGAAGGAGGGCGGCGACGTGCTGGACAAGGTCCGACTCGCCGGGCAGCTCACCTTCTCCTGCGACCGCCTGCTCCCCATCGACCTTGCCGTCCGCGACTGGGCCCGCCGTGACCCGGCGGTCGCCGACCGCCTGCGCCGGGTGGACAACCGGCGCATGCAGCTGCTGCGCGACGCGATCAGCACCTTCTGCTCCGACCCCGACGAGGTCGAGGCCCGCAGCCTGCTCGCCTTCTGCATGGCCATCGGCAGCCACTTCCTCGCCGCCGACCACCCCGGCCGCACC
Organism: Streptomyces sp. NPDC002835; assembly: GCF_053591995.1. Classification (NCBI taxonomy): domain Bacteria; kingdom Bacillati; phylum Actinomycetota; class Actinomycetes; order Kitasatosporales; family Streptomycetaceae; genus Streptomyces; species Streptomyces sp. NPDC002835. Next base: position 171,252 of record NZ_JBSFUW010000015.1, read on the forward strand.
CGCGACCAGGTCAAGGCCCGCGCCGGCGACCTCCTCCTCAACCGCTCGCCCGGCAGCCCAGCTGACGACTTGGTCCGCGATTGAGGTCTGGGCGTGTTGGCCTGGCGGGTCGGCTGGTGGTTGAGCAGCAGGCGGCCTGCTGGGCCAGCATGTGCTCGGTGCTCGGTGCTCGGTGCTCGGTGCTCGGTGCTCGGTGCTCGCCAGGAACGGGCGGATCTCCCCGATGGCACGGGAGATCGTGGAGCGGGCGATGCCGTACAGCTCGGCGAGCGCGGCGTACGTAAGCCCAGTACGTAGACGGACCAGGGTGACGAGCAGGCGGTCGGTGAAGACCAGGTCGTGCTCCGGGCCGGGACCGGCCTCCCGCTGCCGCTCGGCACCACGCCGCTCACGAAGCTCCGACTCGCACCGGGCGAGCGTCTCGCGTGCGCATCTCGGCGATTCGATCGAAGAGTTGGCCGATCTGTGGGCCAAGCACCGGCCCCGGGCATCAGGGCCTCAGCAGTCCGCCCACCCACCAGTCGTGCGGCTTGCCATCGTTGGCAATGCCGCGATTGCGCAGTGTCCCTTCGACGGAGAAGCCGAGTTTCTCGGCGACGGCACGCGAGCCGGTGTTCCCGGCCATGGCCCACCACTCGATGCGGTGCGCGTCGAGCGTGGCCCAGCCCCAGTCGCACAGGGTCCGAGCGGCCTCCACGGAGTACCCGCGTCCGCGCTGTTCCTTGGCTGCCCAGTAACCAAGCTCCCAGACGCCGCGGCTGATGAGGGTCAGGCAGTACGAGCCGACCAGGGCGCCGGTGTCCTTGCGGAACGCGCCGAGGGTGTAGTCCCTGTCCTCGGCCCACTGAGCGGGCAGCTTCTCGCCGACGAGCTTCTCCGCGTCCGCACGCCGGTACGGCGCCGGCACCGAGGTGTAGAACTGGATGTCCTCGTCCTGGCAGGCTTCGTACACCGCATCCACGTCGGCAGGTGTGAAGGCCCGCAGCACCAGACGGTCGGTCTCAAGAGTCACTGGATCCATCGCGGCAGTATGACCACCATCAACAAGCAGCGACCAGCGAATATCCCGACCGGGCACCGCCCATCACAGCACCCCCGGGCTGGTCAACGGTCGTCGCAACACCCCAGATCAGCTGGCCCCCGAGACGGGGTTACACCCACCATCAGTCGCGGACCGAGCCGTAAATGAACGCCCTCCCGCCGGGCTGGGCCGGGGGCACAGCCGAGGCGGACATCGTGCTCAGAAACGCGTGAGAACAAGTCGCACTCGGGCAGGCGTCGTTCGGGAGTTGCGCACGGCCGCACGCCGCACGATACGGGCATACGGGCAGCGTAGGACTCGGGCGCCGCTTCGGGGGCGGGCAGGCTCCCTGGCCGCGCGTTCATCGTCCAAGGAGCGATGACGGACAGCCCGCCCTTGTCGGCGCGGAGACGGTCTTCGTGTCCGGGCCGGCAAGGGCGAGCGCCGAGGGCAAACCGCTGGGTCAGTTGTCCAGGCGGACCGGCATCAGCAGTGAGTACGTGTCCTCGTCGGCGGGTCGGCGGATCACGATGGGCGCCGTCGGAGCGCCGAGTTCAAGGATGAGCCGCTCGCCGGCTCCCGCGTCGAGCGCGTGGAGCAGGAACTCGCGGTTGACGGCGACCTGGCTCTCGTCGTCGTCCCCGTCCTCGCAGACGGCCACCGCGCCGTCGGACGTCACCTTGAGTACGCTGAGGTCACAGGTCACGCCGTCCTGCTTGGGCATCTCGCCCGCGCGGACGGGACCGGTCTCCAGAGCCTGCCGGAACGCCGCCACATCGACGAGGGCGCGCCGCCCGGCCGGCAGGCGGACGAGGCGACGGTAGTCGGGGAAGTCGTGGTCGAGGCACTGACCGGCCACCTGGCGGTCCCCGGCCTTCAGCGTCACGCGGTCACCCTCCAGGGTGAGCCGGACGGGCGCCTCGCCGTGCAGCAGGGCCCGCATCGCGTCGACCAGCGGAACCGGGACGATGGCCTGGACACGGGGCCCGCCGTGTCCGGTGGTACCGGTCCGCGCGATGGCCATCCGGTACCGGTCGGTGGCCACAAAGCTGAGGGCGTCGCCCTCGACGTCGAACAGGACGCCGCCGAGCATCGGCAGCTCCGGGTCGCTGCCGGCGGCGAAGCGGACCGCGTCCAGCGCGGCGGCCGCCTCGGGGGCGGAGACGGACAGCCGGACGGCGGCGGTGCGGAGCGTTGTCATGGGGATCTCCCTGCGTTCGATCAGAGTTCGGAGCGTGGAGAACTCGCTGCGGGCATCGGCCAACCCCGCTTCCAGACGGTGCAGATGGTCCTGAAGCAGCTTTCGCACCAGGTCCGTGTCCGCGCTGGACCACCCGGCCAGTACCAGCCGGATGTCCGGAAGGGGCATGGCGGCCCGGCGCAACCGGGCCAGTAGCCGGGCCTCTTCGAGCTGCTCGGGGGCGTACCAGCGGTAGCCGGTAGCGGGATCCACCCAGGCGGGGACCAGCACACCGGCGCGGTCGTAGAACCGCAGGGTGCTGATGCTCAGGCCGCTGTCCCGGGCGGTCTCGCCAATGCTGTGCATGTCGTTCTCCACGCCCAGAACTCTGGGCCCTCGACCATGTCGAGGGTCAAACACCGATCCTCGTCCGCCGTTTCGGTCCGGGGTGACCCCCTGCCTGCCGGGCGGGCCTTGGCCGTCTGGGGTGCCGACGAGCCGTCAGCGATCGGCGAAGTGCCTTGCCAGCCGCTTGATCTCCTCGATCCACAGCTCCGTGTCGTCACCCGGGCGCTTGTAGGGGTCACGGCGGGCCAGCTTGAAGAAGCCGCCGGACGGATGGCCGCTGTCCTTCAGCACTACGAGGGCGGAGAGCAGCGGCAGCGATCCGTCGGGGCTCTCCCGGACGGACGCGTCCTCCAGGAGGTAGGGCATGGGGCCTTCGTAGGCGGGGACGTGATGACCGCGCTGGGCCAACTCGCGGCTGAGATCGCCGTACGACAACGGTGCCGCACCCGCACATGCGCGTTCCCGCAGGATGTCGACCACGGCGTTCAGCGCCTGCTCGTACTCCGGCGTGTCCTTCTGCATCGTTCTCTCCCCGCCTCGGCGCCCGGTGTTGAGCCGCCTCAGAGCCTATGGGGCCCCGGCGTGGAACGGAAGGAGTGAACGTGCAGTGTATCGTGTCGGCTTGTGAACTCAGTGCGTACATTGCATACTGAGGGTCCGTACAGGACATCACCACATGAGTCGTCCCCGGACAGGCCGGACTTGCCGGGAAGGCTTTCGAAGTACGGGGCCGTCCGCTTCCGCGCGCCCGGCCGACTCTGTTCTGCAACGTCCCTGGGGTAACCATGAGCATCACCCGCACCGCAACCACCGCCACGGCCGCCGCGCTGCTGCTCGCCGCGCTCACCGCCTGCGGCCCGACCGCCGACACCGGCGCGGACGCCAAACCCACCGCCCCCACGTCCGAGGCGCCCGCCTCCGGCGCAGACACGGCGACGCCGGAGCCCGCAACCAGCGCCACGCTGCCGGACATGGTCGGCAAGGGCCTGCAGAGCGCCCAGGACGAGGCGCAGGCCGCCGGCTTCTATCTCCTTACGTCGCACGACGCACTCGGCCGGGGCCGCAACCAGATCCTCGACCGGGGCTGGAAGGTCTGCTCCCAGAAGCCGGCACCCGGCACACAAGCGACCGACGTGAAGGTCGACTTCGGCACGGTCAAGCTCGAGGAGGAGTGCCCCGCGGGCGGAGACCAGAAGCAACCCGAGGCGGCCGGCTCGACCATGCCCGACTTCACGGGCAAGGCGGTCAAGGTCGCCCGCCAGGCGCTCGACAGCTCCACGAGCATCACCGTCACCGACGTGTCCGGCCAGGACCGCATGGTCCTCGTCGAGTCGAACTGGCAGGTCTGCTCGACCGACCCGGCGGCCGGCGCGAAGCTCGACGGGCAGCCGGTGACCATCGAGGCCGTCAAGTTCGGCGAGAGCTGCTGAACCCGACCCAGCCGGGTAGCCGCTGCCAGTCGTCCATGGGGTCGTACAGTCACGGGCCGTTCGTCATCGTCTCGTCCTCGGGGTCGACGGGAAGGGGCCGCTGTCGTAGGGAGGTGTCCTCGGCCTTCACTGCCCTTCACCGTCCATTCGTCCGGCTGATCGGCTGGAGACAGCCGATGACATCCACGAAGCCCTCCTCACCCTCGGGTGCGCGCAGTCCTGCTGGAAATGCCTGCGCGCCCCGGACAGGGCTCTGGTCTCGCTCAGGCAGTCCGCCAGCGCCGGATCGAGGTGCCCTCCACCGTCAGCCATGTGCCGTCGCCCAGCGCCAGGGGATCAGAACACTTGGTTCCGGCGTATTCGATCTCCGCCACCGGCTGCAGGGTCCGCCCGTCCAGCACGAGATGCCGGTTGTCCGCCGAATCCTGGTCCGCGGCGACAGCGGTCAGGACACGGTCGGGGTCCAGGAATCCCGGCCGGTAGCCGACGAAGCGCAACCCCTCGGGCAATACGTCCTCGGCATCGACGCTGACATCCGGCCGCCCCGTCTCGTATCGGCTCAGCCACTCACCGCCTACGTCCATCTTCAGGAAGGCCCCATTCATGCTGAGTCCCGCGAATGGTTCGTCCTCGAAGCCCACGTGCTCCGCCGTGATCCGGTCGTGCTCGACACTCACCAGGAGCGAGTGGAACGTGTCCCCCTGAGCCGCGTTCAAGAACAGCTGCGCCGGGTCGGTGAGCGCCTGCTGGAAGGCGTACCCGGCCGAGGCCGAAGGCAGCACGGTGTGCGTGACGCGTCGCCCGTTCGCCAGGTCCAGCGCGACGCACAGGTCTCCCTCGTAGGAGCCACCGCCCTCCGTGTGGCCGATCATGGTGACCAGGAGCAGGCGTCCCGCCGAGTCTGCGGCGCAGGCACCCGCTGCGATGCGCTGGTCGAACCAGGGCTGATGCTCGTGGGTCCAGCGCACCCGTCCGTCGGCCTCGAAAGTGGTCACGACTCCGTCGGCGCTCACGGCGAGCCCGCCGTCAGGCAGCGGAGTGGCGAAGACGCGAGCATCCGCTGCCTGCGCGAAGGGCCAGCGGTACCGCCCGGCGAACAGATCCGACGACGACGCTTCGCCGACACGTCCGACGACGATCTCTTCCGGGGTCTTCGCCACCAGCCAGTTCGCACGGTCACGTGCCTGCCAAGCGTCATGCGCGAAGAGTTCGAAGCCGGTGAACTCCTCATCAGCGACGAGTTCCGCGGAGAGGTGCGTGTATTCCATGGGTCCCTTTCTACCTCGTTCATCGAGGGGAGTGCCGCGCGGGCCAGTAGAACTGCTTCTGTTGTGTTCCCTGAGTGCCGGGGTACACCTGCCCGAACATGGCGCCCGAACTGCCGCGGATGATCGGGGAGCAGAACTTCGTGCAGACGACGTTCGATGCCGCACCGTGAGTCGGCAGCCAGACGGGGGTCTTCTTTCCCTCGTTGAGTCTGTGCAGGTACTGAAGGATGTTCTGCTCGGCGTGGCCACCTTTGTCACCCTTGGGCACCTTCATGTATTCGTCGTTGGGCAAGGGGACCAGTCCGAGACTCCTGGCCAGTTTCATCTGTTCGTCATCGAGTTTGCTCTTGCTGGTACCGGAGACGAACGTGATCGGTCCCTTGGGGCCCTGAGCATGGATCACTGCGACGGTCTGCTTCTCGCGGGCTATGGGATTCGTCTTGAGGTTGTTGATCTGTGTGGCCAGATCCTCCAGGCGCTGCATGCAGGGCGCGAGCCCCATGGGATCGCAAACCGTCGCAGGATTCGTCACGTATCCGGCGGGATTCGGCGCTGGCTCGAGACCGAGCGGGTCGGGCGTTACATAGCGGCCGGGTTCGGGATCATAGTGGCGGAAGTGGTTGTAATGGAGCCCCGTTTCGGGATCCGCGTACTGGCCGGGAAAGCGCAGCGGGATGTACGCGGTCGCGTCACGGCTCCACGTCGTGGTGCCCCACTGCGTCGCGCGGCTGTGCCAGGCGATACCGCCGGTCGGGTCGACCAGTTCGGTCGGCGTACCGACCAGATCGGTGACGATGGCGAAGAACCGCGTGTCGACATCCCGTTGGTCGGGACTTCCGTCGTCATTCCGCCCCAGGGGAACGTGATCCGGCCGCGTACGCCGCTCGGCTTGAGCCAGCGGGCGAAAACCGTCGTACTCCCAGGTCAGCGTCGTCCGTGTGACACTGTCCCACTGCTCGGCCAGTTGTCCGCCGTCCCACACGAAGCGGGTTTCCTCGACGACTTCGCCGCCCGGCCCGTGCTTGCGTTTGGCCGTGCGGCGGGCGAAGGCGTCGTACGTGTAAGCCCGGAGGACCCCGTCGGGTGTGGTGCAGGAGACGAGCCGGTCCTCGGCGTCCCACTCGTAGCGCCAGATGTCCGGCTTGCGGGACAGGCGCTTCTTCCGGCGCTCGACGACTCGGCCGGCGGCGTCATAGGTGTAGCGCAGTGCCCCCGCAGACCGCAGTCGCATGCCGTCGTAGGAGCGAGGCCCCCTCGACTCGGAGTTCGGAGCACTGTCGGGCCACATGGCCTCGGTCTGATTGCCCTCGTCGTCGTAGAGATACCTCTCGGACCACCGACCGGCGTCCAGGCCCGTCGGCCGGCCGTCGGCATCGAGGCTGAACCGTTGTGTCCGGCCGGTCAGCCGGTCCGTGACGAGCTGCAGATGATGGTCGGCGCGGTAGCTGTACGCGCGGGAGCGCAGGGGTCTGATGCAGGTTCGGGTGACAGGTTCGGTCACGCGGCCTGGAGGGCCGGTGTGGTCATGAGGGTCTCGAATTCGATGGGGGTCAGCCGGC
>NZ_JBSFUW010000016.1:0-162032 GCF_053591995.1 Streptomyces sp. NPDC002835
GGCGGAGCCCCGACGAGACCGGCAAGCTCCAGCCCCGCCGGCGTTTGAGGCGCGGGTCCGGGCAGAGCCCGGTTACGGGAAGGTGGGGGTCCCCCTGCGGCCGCCAGACGCAGGGGGAGGGTAGGGGAACAGTCCCGCGCAGCGGCCCCCACCGTCACCCCGCCCCCGCCCCCCGAAACCTCGTCGTCCGGTGAACCGGATCCGTGTCGATCTGCGGGATCACGTGCTCCCCGATCAGCCGGATCGTCGTCATCGTGTCCTCGTACGACACCCCGATCGGCAGTCCGAAGGACAGCTGGTCCGCCCCCGCCTGCTCCCACCGCTTGCACTGCTGCAGCACCTCCCCCGGGTCGCCGCAGATCATCAGCTCCTCCGCGATCAGCAGCTCGATGATCTCCGCCGTGTACTCCGGCAGCAGTTCGGGCCACTGCGGCACGCCCTCGGGCCGCGGGAAGGTGTCGTGGTAGCGGAACAGCAGCGACTGGAGGTAGTTGAGGCCGCCGGAGACCGCGATCTCGACCGCCTTGTCGTGCGTCTGGGCACAGATCGCCGTCGACGTGACCATCACGTTGTCGTTGACGAACGCGCCGACCGCCTTCGCGTCCTTCACGGCCGTTTTGTACGACTCGAGGACCCACTCCATGTCGGAGACCTTCTGGACGCTGAAGCCCAGCACCCCGAGGCCCTTCCTGCCGGCCATGGCGTACGAGGACGGGGACCCGGCGGCGTACCACATCGGCGGGTGGGCGGGGCCGTACGGCTTCGGGAGGACCTTCCGCGGGGGCAGGGACCAGTGCTTGCCCTGGAATCCGACGTACTCGTCCTGCAGCCACATCTTCGGGAACTCGGCGATCGTCTCTTCCCAGATCTCCTTGGTGTGGTTCATGTCGGTGATGCCCGGCATGAACCCGAGGATCTCGTGCGACCCGGCGCCCCGCCCGGAGCCGAACTCGAAGCGTCCCTCGGAGAGATGGTCGAGCATCGCGACCTTCTCGGCGACCTTGACCGGATGGTTGACCGGGGCCAGCGGGTTGAAGATGCCCGATCCGAGGTGGATCCGCTCCGTGGCGTGCGCGAGGTAGCCGAGGAAGACGTCGTTGGCCGACAGGTGGGAGTACTCGTCCAGGAAGTGGTGCTCGGAGGCCCAGGCGTACTTGAACCCGGACTTGTCCGCCTGGATGACGTACTCGGTCTCCTCCATCAGCGCCTTGTGCTCGGCGAGCGGGTCGGTCTCGGCGCGCTTGCCGAGGTATCCCTGAACAAAGAGTCCGAATTCCAAGGGGTTCCACCGCCTTATCGGTTCCGTCTGCTCCGCTTCCCGCCGGATCGCTCAATTGACGAACCGTCAGGTTCGGATGTGGTCGACTGTTCCACCGGCCGACTGCCCAGTCAATACCTGACAGAGCGTCAGAGAATGCTGACGCCCGCCAGCCACCCGCCGTCGATCACGAACGGCTGGCCGGTGATGTACGAGGAGTCCTCGCCGGTCAGGAAGAGTGCGAGCCGGGCGACCTCCGCCGCCTGCCCGACCCGGCCGAGCGGCACCAGCGTGCGGTACAGGCCCTCGATCGCGGCCCGGTCCGTGCCTTCCGGGTTGCTCATCGGCGTGTCCACGGCCCCGGGGCACACGGCGTTGACCCGGATGCGCTTCGGCGCGAGCTCCAGCGCCGCCACCCTCGTCAGGCCGAGGATCGCGTGCTTGGAGGCGGCGTAGGCGCCGACGCCGGCCATGCCGGTGAGGGCCGTGTACGAGGCGGTGTTGACGATCGTGCCGCCGCCCGCCGCCTCGATCTCGGGGGCGACGGCGCGGATGCCGAGGAAGGTGCCCACCTGGTTGACCTGCGTGACGAGCTGGAACTCCTCCAACGGGGTGGACACCAGCTCGTTGAAGCGCAGGATGCCCGCGTTGTTGACGAGCCCGTCGATCTTCCCGAAGGCGTCCTTCGCGGCGGCGACGGCCGCCGTCCAGTCTGCTTCGCGGCCCACGTCGAGATGGACGTAGAGCCCGCCGACCTCCTTGGCGAGCGGTTCGCCGAACTCGTCGAGCACGTCCGCGAGGACCACCTTCGCGCCCTCCGCCGCGAAGAGCCTCGCCTCCTGCTCCCCCTGTCCGCGCGCCGCGCCCGTGACGAGGACGACACGTCCGTCCAGCTTGCCCATGCCTGCTCTCCCTGGTCGGTCGATCGGCTGTCAGCCGTCGGTCTTCAGTCGAGGTGCGGGGCCACGTCGGCGGCGAACGCCGCCATCTGGTCGGCGAGTTCGGTGACGCTCCGGCTGCGGAACCGGACCTGGATCTGGTCCACGCCCATCGCCGGGTAGGCGCGCAGCGACTCGGCCAGCGCCTGCGGCTTGCCGGTGAGCGTGCGGCGGCCGACAGGCCAGGCCGGTTCGCCGACGTGGAGCGGTTCGGTGATGGCGCCGACCGTGAACGGGCCCTCGATCCCGGCCGCCTCCCGCAGAGCGCGCACCTTCGCGATCTGCGCCGGGAGCCTGTCGCGGGGGTCGCCCTGCGGCAGCCAGCCGTCGCCCTTGAGCGCGGCCCGGCGCACGGCGGCGGGCGACGAACCGCCGACCCAGAGCGGGACACGCGGCTGTGCGGGGCGCGGCCGCTGGCCCAGGTCCTTGAAGGAGTACCGCTCCCCGCTGAACTCCGGGTACTCGTCGGGGCCCAGCGCCGCCCGCAGCGCGTCGATGCTCTCGTCGAGCACGGCGCCGCGCCCCTCGAAGTCGGCGCCCAGGGCGTCGAACTCCTCGCGTACGTGCCCGGCTCCGACGCCGAGGACCAGCCGCCCGCCGGAGAGGTGGTCGAGGGTCGCGTACTGCTTGGCGCTCAGCAGCGGGTGGCGCAGCCCGACGACCGCGACATGGCTCAGCAGCCGTACCCGTCCGGTCACGCCGGCGAGGAAGCCGAGCGTGGCCACCGGGTCGTACCAGACGGTGGACATCGCGTCCGCGAGACGCCGCGGGATGGCGACGTGGTCGCAGACGGCGACGTACGCGAAGCCGGTCCGGTCCGCGGTGCGGGCGATCTCGGCGAGCTCGCCCGGGCCGGCCCCGGCCTCCCATGCTTCCGCGTAGAGGGTGCTCTGCGACTGGACCGGAAGCTGCATCCCGTACGCCACCATCGCGACCTCCCCGATCTGACGACCCGTCACGAACTCGCGAGGCCATCGTCACCGCCCGCTCCACAACAGGCAAGAGGTACGCGGCGGGAGCTCAGCCCAGCAGCGCGTACACCGTCGACGCACGGGCGGCCGGTTCCCGCGTGCCCTCGGCGGTCATGGTGATGTCGGCGAAGGCCGTGCGCCTGCCGAGCTTGGTGATCCGCGCGTCGACGAGGACGTCGGCGCCGACGACCGCGCGCATGAAGCTCGTCGACTGCTGGACGGTGGTCATGGGGACGAAGCCGCCGCGCGCCGACGACACGGCGATCACGGTCGCGGTGTCGGCGGCGGCCATCAGCGCCTGCCCGCTCAGCGCGCCGCCCTCCCGGGCCAGCCGGTCGGTCCAGGGCAGCCGCAGTACGGCATGGAGCTCGCCCGCCTCCTGGACGGACAGCCCGAGTTCGAGCACCCAGGGGGCGAAGTTGTCGGCGAGGATCTTGTCGGCTTCGGCGATGGTGAGCGTCATGCCCCGATGGTGCCGCCCGGGAGGCCGTCCGGGTAGCGGGCACGCGCTACCGGGCGGGGTACGGCTCCGGGCCGTACCCCCGTCGCCTCAGCGGAGCTCCCCCTCCAGCAGTCCCATCGTGAACTGGTCGTACCACTTCCCGTCGCGGCGGAAGGTCTGGCGCAGGCGGCCCTCCTCGACGAAGCCGACCTTCCGGTAGACCCGCTGGGCGCCGTGGTTCTCCGCGGCGACCGTCAGCGTGATCTTGTGGAGGCGCATCTCGTCGAAGCCGTAGCGGCATACCGTCCGCATCGCGTCCGTCGCGTAGCCCTTGCCCCAGTAGTCCTTCTCGCCGAGGTAGATGTCCAGCTCGGCGATGCCGGTCTCCGGCTGCGCGTCGTGCAGCGCGACGAGCCCGATCAGCCGGCCGTCGCTCAGCGTCTCGATGCCGAGCAGCAGGTCGCCGTAGGTGTTGCGCGGCCGGTCCTCCAGCCATGTGCGCACGTGTTCCGGCGTGGAGGGGTGGTTGTCGTCCATCCACCGCATGACGTCCGGGTCGTGGTTCCACCGCCACAGCGCCTCGGCGTCCGCCGGACCCATCGCCCGCAGCTTCACCAGTTCTCCGAGCACCATGCCCGCCGCCCCCTTCGCTTCCGTGTGATCGCGACACAGTTAGCACGCGGCGGGCGGGGCGCTCAACGCGATTTGCCCCGGCGGTCGCCTACGGGCCCGGCCACAGACCGTCGGCCGTCAGCCCCAGCAGGTCGATCGCGTTGCCGCGGACGATCCGTTCGACCACCTCCGACGGCAGATGGCCCATCTGGGACTCGCCGACCTCCTTCGACTTGGGCCAGGTGGAGTCCGAGTGCGGGTAGTCCGTCTCGTAGAGGACGTTGCCGACGCCGATCGCGTCGAGGTTCCGCAGGCCGAACGCGTCGTCGAAGAAGCAGCCGTAGACGTGTTCCGCGAAGAGTTCGGACGGCGGCCGGGTGACCTTGCCGGCGACGCCGCCCCAGGCCCGGTTCTCCTCCCAGACGACGTCGGCGCGTTCGAGGATGTACGGGATCCAGCCGATCTGGCCCTCCGCGTACATGACCCGGAGGCCGGGGAAGCGCTCGAACTTGCCGCTCATCAGCCAGTCGACCATCGAGAAGCAGCAGTTGGCGAAGGTGATGGTCGAGCCGACGGCCGGCGGGGCGTCCGCCGAGGTGGACGGCATCCGGCTGGAGGAGCCGATGTGCATGGCGACGACCGTGCCGGTCTCGGCGCACGCGGCGAGGAACGGGTCCCAGTCGTCGGTGTGGATCGACGGCAGCCCCAGGTGCGGGGGTATCTCGGAGAAGGCGACGGCGCGCACCCCGCGCGCCGCGTTCCGGCAGACCTCCGCGGCGGCCAGCTCCGCGTCCCACAGCGGGACGAGGGTCAGCGGGATCAGCCGGCCCCGCGCCTCGGGGCCGCACCACTCCTCCACCGTCCAGTCGTTGTAGGCCCGTACGCACAGCAGGCCCAGCTCGCGGTCGGCGGCCTCGGTGAAGGTCTGGCCGCAGAAGCGGGGGAACGTCGGGAAGCAGAGCGCGGACGTGACGTGGTTGACGTCCATGTCGGCGAGGCGGTCGGGGACGCTGTACGAGCCGGGGCGCATCTGCTCGTAGGTGATGATCTCCAGCCTGATCTCGTCGCGGTCGTAGCCGACGGCGGTGTCGAGTCGGGTGAGCGGCCGGTGCAGGTCCTCGTACACCCACCAGTCGCCGACCGGCCCCTCGTCGCCGGGCGCGCCCATGACGGGGGCGAACCTGCCGCCCAGGAAGGTCATTTCCCTCAGGGGCGCGCGGACGATCCGCGGGCCGGTGTCGCGGTACTTCGACGGGAGCCGGTCCCGCCAGACGCCGGGCGGCTCCACCGTGTGGTCGTCCACCGAGATGATCTTGGGGAAGGTTTCCATGGTTTCACGGTAGCGCCGACCTGACGGTCCGTCAGCTATCAGTGCGGGTTCCGTCGGCCCCGACCCGCTATAAACCTCGCGTATACATGCTGTGTATAGTCACGACGCGTACGGACGACCACCGGCCCCGGCCGCATTCCGTACGCCCGGCACACCGCCGCGCACCCGCGCCACACCACCCACGAACGGGGAGACTCGCCATGCCCTCAAGGACGTCCAGAACCCGGCTCCGGGTTGTCCCGGCCCTCGCAACTGCGGCGGTGCTCACACTCGCGCTCGCCGGCTGCTCCGCCGACAGGACCTCCCCCGCGGACGCCCGCTCCGAGGCAGCCGAGTCCGGCGCCTCCGGGTCCGACGGCAAGCCGCTCGCGAGCGGACAGAGCGGCGGCGCGGGCTCGGCGCCCGCCGTCGACTGCGAGAAGGCCAAGTGCATCGCGCTCACCTTCGACGCCGGGCCCGGCAAGGACACCCCGGAGCTGCTCGACATCCTCAAGAAGGAGAAGGTGCACGCCACCTTCTTCCTCCTCGGCAAGAACCACGTGCTCAAGTACCCCGACGTGGTGCGCCGCCTCGCCGCGGAGGGTCACGAGGTGGCCAACCACACCTGGACGCACCAGCGGCTCGACAAGCTCGACAAAGAGGAGATACGCGAGGAACTGGGCCGCACCCAGGACGCCATAGCCGAGATAACCGGCGAGAAGCCGCGGCTGATGCGCCCGCCCCAGGGCCGCACCGACGACGAGGTCACGGCGGTCAGCAAGGAGCTCGGCCTCTCCCAGGTCCTGTGGAGCGCCACCGCGAAGGACTACTCGACCACCGACAGCGCCCTGATCGAGAAGCGCATCCTCGACCAGGCCGGGCGCGACGGCATCATCCTGCTGCACGACATCTACGACGGAACCGTTCCCGCCGTTCCCGGCATCATCTCCGAACTGAAGAACCGCGGTTACACCTTCGTCACGGTCCCCGAACTCCTCTCACCGGCCGCGCCCGAGCCCGGAACCGTGTATCGCCCCTGATCAGAGCGGTCCGGGCGATCGGAAGGGCGAGCGGCAGAGCGGGCCGCCCCGCTGCTGACGCGGCCGCCCCCAACAAGGCAGACTGTCGAGGGCGATTCCGGCAGTACCGGCAGGGGGCAGCTATGGACCGTGACAGCGGGCCACGCGTACCGAACCAGCGCGCTCCGCTCGCGAGCGAAGAGGACGAGCTCCACTTCAGCGTGCTCGGACCGGTACGGGTGCGGCGGGGCGGAGAGACCCTGCCGCCCGGCTCGCCGCAGCAGCGTGCCCTGCTGGTCGCGCTGCTGCTCCGCGACGGGCGCACCGCCACCGCCCACGAACTCATCGACGCGATCTGGGGCGAGCAGCCGCCGTCGCAGGCCCTCGCCGCCGTCCGTACGTACGCCTCCCGGCTGCGCAAGGCGCTCACCGCCGAAACCCTGGTCAGCGAGTCGGGCGGCTACGCGCTGCGCATCCGGCGGGACGCCCTCGACCTCGCCATCGCGGAGGAGCTCGCGACGGAGGCGTACAAGGCGCAGGCGGCGGGCGACCGCGCCCAGGCGCGCGCCCTGCTCAACAAGGTGCTCGGCCTGTGGGACGGCGAGCCGCTGGCGAACGTCCCCGGGCCGTACGCGGAGAACCAGCGGACCCGGCTCGTGGAGTGGGGTCTGCAACTGCTGGAGACCCGGCTCGACATCGACCTCGAGGTCGGCCGCCACGCGGAGGCCGTCTCCGAGCTGACGGCCCTCACGGCGAGCCACCCGCTGCGGGAGCGGCTGCGCGAGCTGCTGATGCTCGCGCTGTACCGCAGCGGCCGGCAGGCGGAGGCGCTCGCGGTCTACGCCGACACCCGCCGGCTGCTCGCCGACGAACTGGGCGTCGACCCGCGGCCCGAGCTGTCCGACCTCCAGCAGCGCATTCTGCGGGCCGACGCCGAACTGGCCCGCCCCAGCGAGGAGCCCGCGCCGGCCCCGCAGACCACCCGGCCCGCCCAGCTGCCCGCCACTGTCCCGGACTTCACCGGCCGGCTGTCCTTCGTGGGCGAGCTCGGCGGCCGGCTCACCACCGCGGAGGGCTCGGTGATGGCGGTCTCCGCCCTCGCCGGCATCGGCGGCGTCGGCAAGACGACGCTCGCCGTCCACGTGGCCCACCAGGCGCGCAAGCACTTCCCGGACGGGCAGCTGTACGTGGACCTCCAGGGCACCAGCAGCCGGGCCGCGGAACCGGAGACCGTCCTCGGCGCGTTCCTGCGCGCGCTGGGCACCGCCGACTCCGCCATCCCGGACACCCTGGACGAGCGGGCGGCGCTGTACCGCTCGGCACTGGACGGCCGCCGCATCCTCGTCCTGCTCGACAACGCCCGCGACGCCGCCCAGGTCCGGCCCCTGCTGCCGGGCACCGAGGGATGCGCCGCGCTGATCACCAGCCGGGTACGGATGGTCGACCTGGCGGGCGCGCACCTGGTGGACCTGGACGTGATGTCCCCCGAGGAGGCGCTGCAGCTCTTCACCCGGATCGTCGGCGCCGATCGGGTCGGCGCGGAACGGAAGGCGGCACTGGACGTGGTCGCGGCGTGCGGCTTCCTGCCGCTGGCGATCCGTATCGCCGCCTCGCGGTTGGCGGCCCGCCGCACCTGGACCGTGTCGGTCCTCGCGGCCAAGCTCGCCGACGAGCGGCGCCGGCTGGACGAGCTCCAGGCGGGCGATCTCGCGGTGAAGGCCACGTTCGAGCTCGGCTACGGGCAGCTGGAGCCGGCCCAGGCCCGCGCGTTCCGTCTGCTGGGCCTCGCGGACGGCCCCGACATCTCGCTCGCCGCGGCCGCCGCCGTACTGGAGCTGCCGCCGCACGCGACCGAGGACCTGCTGGAGGCCCTGGTCGACACGTCCCTGCTGGAGTCGGCCGCCCCCGGCAGGTACCGCTACCACGACCTGGTGCGCCTCTACGCGCGTGCGTGCGCGGAGCGGGACGAGTCCCCCGAGGCGCGGGAGGCCGCCGTCTCCCACCTGCTGGACTTCTATCTGGCGACGGCGGCCCGGGTCTTCGCCATGGAGCGTCCGGGCGACCGGCTCGTGGTCCATCTGGAGCCGACGGGTGACGCCGGGCTCGAGTTCGCGCACCTCGACGACGCCCAGGACTGGCTCTACGCGGAGGCCCACTGCCTCCTGGCCTGCGCCCGGCAGGCGTCCCCCGGACCGCAGTTGCGGCGGGCGGTGGACCTGCTCTGGGCCGTGCAGAACCTGGCCGAGTCGGGAGCGAACTCGAAGGTCTACGAGTCCGTGGCCTGCGGCGCGGTCGAGGCGGCACGGGCCGCCGGCGACACCCGCACCGAGGGCCGGGCGCGCACGTCGATGACGAACGTGCATCTTGTGGCGGGCCGTTACGGCGAGGCGGACGAGGAGGCCGCCCAGGCGGCGGTCCTGGCCCGCTCGGTGAACGACCCGGCGCCGGTCTACTGGTCGGACAACGACCGGGGGATCATCGCGTTCATACAGGGGCGCAACCAGGAGGCCGAGGAGCACCTGCGCCGCGCCATGGAGGGTTCGCGCCTCGACGGCAACCTGCCCGGCGAGGCGAGCGCCCTGTCCAATCTCTCCCGCATCCACGTCGCCACCGGCCGCATCACCCAGGGGATCTCGCTCGCGGAGCAGGGCATCGCCATCTACGACCGGATCGGCCACACCCTGCGGCTGGCCAACGCCCGCTACGCCCTCGGGGTCGCGCTGACGCAGGGGGGCCGCCACACGGACGCCCTGGAGCAGCTCTCGGAGGCGCTGAACCTGTTCGAGTCGAACCGCCAGCGCCTGTGGGAGGGCACGGCCCACTTCCGCATCGCGCAGGCGCATCTGTCCGCGCACCGCCCTGCGCCGGCCGCGCAGCACGCGGAGCAGGCACTCGCGATGGGCTGCATCGGCGGCGACCGTACCCGCGGCAACACGCTGATCACGCTCGGCCGGGCACTGGACAGCCTCGGACAGGCCGACCGGGCTCGCGCGTGCTGGCGCGAGGCGCTCCTGCTGCTTGAGGAGTCCGGCGCGGCCGAGGCCGAGGAGGCCCGGCAGCTGCTGACCTCCGGGCTCAGGGCTGCCTGACGGGAAAAACGCGGGCCTGGGCGTTCATCGTTTGTTTATGCTCGTCGGACATTCTCAGAGGTGTTCGGTCCGACGCGTCGGGGGGCCAACTGGACCGGGTACCTGGCCTTCTGCCCGGAGGCCATCGGGGGAGTCTCTGGGCGGAAGGCCATCTTCAGCCACGTCGGTCGATCCCAACGGGGGACAGAACATGAGCAGCACCGAGAAGAACGACGAGCAGATCACCACGATGGGCGACCACCACGCGCCGGTTCCGCCCGCCGACGGCATCACGACCATGGGCGACCACCACGCCCCGGTCCCGCCGGCCGACGGCATCACCACGATGGGTGACCATCACGCGCCGGTTCCGCCCGCCGACGGCATCACCACCATGGGCGACCACCACGCCCCGGCGCCGCCGAAGGGCTGACGCGAGCCAACAACGACGGGGAACGGCCGCGGCGGCGCGGAGGGGGAGCCGCCGCGGCCGTGGCATGTCCGGGGACAACCCCCGGGCACACCATGTGACTTGACGCACACCACGACACGGCGTCAACAAAGTCACTGTTCGGACAAAACCAAAAGGATCTCAGGCAGAAACGCAGCAGAACTGCACCGTTGCAGTGTGTACTTGGGCGCGTCCGCCCCCAACGGACCACATCCCCTGCCCTCCTGAGGTCCATATAGATGATCGAGATACCCGAGCTGGCCGCCGGCGGCCTGGCCGCCGGGACGCTGACCGCATTCGCCCTGGGCGGCGGGCTGCTGCGCGCCCGGCGGGAACGGGACCGGCAGCGCGCCGAGATCGAGACCCTGCGCGGCCGGCTCGACGCCTCCCGTGACGAACTCGCCGGGGCGACCGCCGCGTTCGCCGCCGAGGTCGAGCATCTGGCCGTGAAGCGCATGCCCGCGGAGGCCACCCGCTGCGCCCATCCGCACGTACAGGTCCCCGGACCGCTCGGCCCCGCCGGCGCGGGGACGGACTCGGTCCTCGAGGTCCTGCGCACGGCGATCGCCCAGGAGCGCAAACGGGTCGACGCGGCCGCCCGCGCCGGTATGCGCGGCACCACCCGGGAGATCCAGGCCGGTCTCTACCGGCTCCAGGACGTGCTGCACGGACTCCAGCAGCGCTACGACGACCCCGAGCTCGCCCAGACCCTCTACGCGCTCGACCACGAGAACGAGCAGTCCCTGCGCCGCGCGCAGGTCGCCGCCGTGGTCTGCGGCGCCTGGGTCGGGCTCGCCCGCGAGGAGTCGCACCTCGTCGACGCCGTCACCGGCGGCCAGGCCCGGCTCGTCGGCTACCACCGCGTACAGGTGCACCACCATCTCGAGCCGGGCACCGCGCTGGTGTCGCACGCCGTGGAGCCGGTCGCCATCATCGTGGCCGAACTGCTCGACAACGCGCTGCGCCACTCGTCGCCGGACACGGGCGTCGTGGTGAACCTCGAACGCGTCCACCACGGCGTCACCGTGACCATCGACGACGCGGGCGTCGGCATGGCCCCGGACGAACGCGCCGACGCCCAGCGGATGGTGGCCGGCACCGACCCGATCCTGCTGTCAGAGCTCGGCGACCCGCCCCGGATGGGGCTCGCGGCGATCGGCCAGCTCACCCGGCAGTTCGACCTGTCCGTCGACCTGTCGACGCCCTCTCCGTACGGCGGCGTCCGCGCGGTCCTGCTGGTCAAGAACCATCTGCTGTCCCACATCGACCCCGTGCTCCACCCGCCCGCCGCGAGCGCCGCCCCCTCCACCCGGCGGCCCGAGGCGCAGGAGCGGGAGCCGCGGCCCGACCAGATCCACCAGGGCAGCGCCCCGCAGGCGGACGAGCCGGCCCGCCCGTACGCGCCCCCGGCCCCCTACGAACCCGCCCGCACACCGGCCCTCTCGGCGCCCGAGCCGGAACACGCGCACGAGCACCAGCACGAGCAGGCCCCCGACCCCGGCCCCGACGGCGAGGTGCTCCCGCAGCGCCGCCGCCGCGTCCGCGCCCGGCCGCAGACCGACGCCCCGGCGCCCAAGCGGCCCGCCCGCACGCCCGAGGAGTCCGCAGCGGCCCTCGGAGCCCTGCAGTCCGCCACCAACGCGGCCCGCGAGGCCGCCGCCACCGAAGGGAACGACCCCAGATGAACAGCCGCGAGACGGGCGACACGGCCTGGGTGCTCGACCCCATCCTCGAAATCCCCCACGTACGGGCCGCCGTGCTGCTCACCAGGGACGGTCTGGTCTCCGGGTTCTCCGCGGCGCTCGCCCAGGACTCCGCCGAACGCGTCGCCGCGATCACGTCCACCGTGCAGGGCGCCTGCCGCACCGCCGCCGCCGCGTTCGCCGACGCCTCCGTCGCCCAGCTCCGCCAGGTCGTCATCGAGTCCGACCACGGCTACATCCTGGTGGCGCCCACGGACCACGGCACCTGCGTCGCCGCGTACGGCGGACCCGAGGTGCGGCTCGACCTCCTGGGCCACCGGGTCCACTCGCAGGTCGCGCGGCTCGGTGAGAAGGCGATGGCCGCCGCCCCGCGCGACGGCGTCTCTCCCGTATGACGGGCCGCCGGAGCGGCCGGCCGCTGGTCCCCGCCTACCTCGCCACCTCAGGCGTGGCCCGGCCCAGCCGCAACAGCCTGGAGCGCCTGTCCGTACTGACCGGCACGGGCGGGCCCGCGCCCGCGGGGCTGCCCGCGGCCCAGCACGCCCTGCTCGGCGCGCTGGACGGCGGGTCGCTGACCGTGGTGGAGAGCGCGGCCGTGCTCCGGCTGCCGGTCTCCGCACTGCGGGTCCTCGCCGCAGCCCTGATCGACCAGGGACTGGTGAGCGCCCGCCCGCCCGTACCCTCCGCCGCCCCGCCCGACCGTGACCTGTTGAAGAGAGTGGCCGATGGCCTCCGCGCCCTCAAGCTCTGACCGGATGTCCAGCGCGTCCGCCCCGCCCGCCGCCCAGCACGGGCTGCATCTGCCGGACACCGCCCGGGAGTTGGTGAAGATCCTGGTGACCGGCCCGTTCGGGGTCGGCAAGACCACCCTGATCGACTCGGTGTCGGAGATCCGCCCGCTGCACACCGAGGAGCATCTGACCGAGGCGTCCGCCGGAGTGGACGACCTCGCCGGTGTCCGCGACAAGACGACGACGACCGTCGCCATCGACTTCGGCCGTGTCTCGCTGGGCGACTCCGTCGTCCTGTATCTGTTCGGCACGCCCGGCCAGGAGCGCTTCCGCGCCCTGTGGGACGACATCGCCTTCGGGGCGCTCGGCGCGCTCGTCCTGGTCGACACCCGGCGGATCGACGAGTCGTTCGACGTCCTCGGCCTCGTGGAGGAGTCCGGCGTGCCGTACGCCGTCGCGCTGAACACGTTTCCCGACTCCAAGCAGTACACCGAGGAGCAGTTGCGCCGCTCGCTCGACCTGGAGCCCGACACCCCGCTCGTCACCTGCGACGCCCGCGACACCAACGCGTCCGTCGACGCGCTGCTCGCCCTCGTCCAGCACCTCGTCGACCGGATGACCCCGGAGGAACGGTGACCGCCTACCCCGCCCGCGCCGACGCGTTCACGCTGTCCGCCCCGGTACGTCTGTGGGAGGACGGCTTCGCCGCCGACCCGTTCGCCTACTACGCGACGCTGCGCGCCCAGGGACCGGTCGGCTGGGCCGAACTGGCCCCCGGCGTCTCCGCGTACATCGTCACCGACCGGCGCGCCGCGCTCGATCTGCTGCACGACACCGAGTCGTTCTCCGTCGACCCGCGGCCCTGGGAGAAGACGGTCGCGGAGGACTCGCCGGTCCTCGGCATGATGCGCTGGCGGCCCAACGCCCTGTTCTCCGACGGCGACGCGCACATCCGCTACCGCCGCACCCTGCTCGAGGCGTTCGACCTCGTCGAGCCGCACGACCTGCGGGAGCGGGTGCACCGGTCCGTGGACCTCCTGGTGTCCCGCTTCGGGCCGGACGGCGAGGCCGACCTGGTCACCCAGTTCGCCCGCCCGATGATGGCGCTGATCTTCAACAACCTGTTCGGACTGCCCGACAGCGAATCGGGCCGGCTGGACGCGGCGCTCGGCCAGATGATGGAGGGCGGCGACCGCGCGGCCGAGGGCGAGGCCGAGTACGGCAAGTACGTGATGGAGCTGATCGGCGCCAAGACGGCCGAGCGCGGCGACGACCTCACCAGCCGGCTGCTCGACCACCCCCTGGGGCTCACCCCGGAGGAGGTCACCTGGCAGGTGTTCCTCATGCTCGGCGCGGGCCACGAGCCCTCGGCGAACCTGATCTCCAACGCCCTGTCGCGCATCCTCGGCAACTCCGCCTACTACTCGACCCTCACCTCCGGGTCGCGTCCCGTGATGGACGCCGTCATGGAGGTGCTGCGCTACGAGACCCCGCTCGCCAACTACGGCGTGCACTTCGCGCGCGAATCGATGAGCTTCCACGGGATGTGGCTCCAGGCCGCCGTGCCCATCGTCATCTCCTTCGGCGCGATGGGGCACTTCGCGGAGCGGGACTTCGCCGGGGCGCACCATCCGCACGACGCCTCGCACATGTCGTGGGGCGCCGGTCCGCACTCCTGCCCCGTGAAGCAGCCCGCCCTGCTGATCGCCACGGAGTCCATCGAACGTCTCACCCAGTGGCTGCCCGACCTGCGGCCGCTGGTGCCGCGCGAACGGCTCGACTGGCGGCCCGGGCCCTTCCACCGATCGCTGACGGCGCTGCCCGTCGGCTTCACCCCTCGTAGCCCCGACCAGGCAGGAGACCGCGTATGACCGCGCCCACCCGTGTGGCCATCGATCCGTTCGGCGCCGACATCGTCGCCGAGAGCGCCAGGCTGCGCTCGCTCGGACCGGTGGTGCCCGTAGAGCTGCCGGGCGGGATCCCCGCCTGGGCGCCCACCGGTCACGACACTCTCAAGTCCCTGATCCTGGACCCGAGGGTCAGCAAGGACCCGCGCAAGCACTGGTCGCTCTTCCCCACGATCGGCGAGCACCCGGAGTGGGCATGGATCCTGGGCTGGGTCGGCGTGACGAACATGCTCTCCACCTACGGCAGCGACCACACACGGCTGCGCAAGCTCGTCGCGCCCAGCTTCACGGCCCGCCGCACCGAGGCGATGCGCGACCGGGTCGAGGCGATCACCGAGGAGCTGCTGTCCGCGATGGAGGCCGCCGGGGCGGACGGCTCGGTCGTGGACGTGAAGGCCGCCTTCGCCCATCCGCTGCCGATGCGGATGATCTGCGAGCTGTTCGGGGTGCCGGACCACCTGGTCGACGGCACCGGCCGGCTGATCGCCGCGATCATGGACACCTCGGACCCGAGCCCCGAGCACGGCGCCTTCGTCCAGGAACAGATCGTCACGGTCCTCGGTTCGCTCATCGCCCACAAGGTCGAGAACCCGGGCGACGACATGACCACCGAGCTGATCAAGGTCCGCGACGAGGACGGCGACCGGCTCGGCGAGGAGGAGCTGCTCCACACCCTGCTGCTCGTCATCGGCGCCGGTTTCGAGACGACGGTCAACCTGATCGGCAACGCCGTCGTCGCTCTGCTGGAGCACCCCGAGCAGCTGGCCGCCGTACGGGCCGGTGAGCTCGGCTGGGACCGGGTGGTCGAGGAGGTGCTGCGCGTCCGGCCGTCCATCGCGAGCCTGCCGCTGCGTTTCGCGGTCTCGGACATCACCGTCGACGGCGTGGTGATCCCGGCCGGCGACGCGATCCTGACGACGTACGCCGCGGCGGGCAACGACCCGGCCCGGTACGGCGCCACGGCGGCCGACTTCGACGCCATGCGGGCGGCGGACGACCATCTGTCCTTCGGCGTCGGCGTGCACCGCTGCATCGGCGCCCCGCTGGCCCGGATGGAGGCGATCACCGCGCTGCCCGCGCTCTTCGACCGCTTCCCCGGCCTCGCGCCCGCGTTCAAGGACGGCGAGCTGAAGCAGGTGCCGTCGTTCATCGCGTACGGCTGGCAGGAGATCCCGGTCCGCCTCCAGGGCTGAACCGGCCGCCGGTCACCCGCCGCGGCGCGAGCGGAGCTCGGTCTTCAGGACCTTTCCGCTCGCGTTGCGCGGCAGCCCGGCGACGAACTCGACCTGCCTGGGCACCTTGTAGTTCGCCATCTCCCGCCGTGACCAGGCGATCAGGTCGTCGGAGGTGAGCGTCGAGCCGGGCCGCCGGACCGTGTACGCCTTGCCCACCTCGCCGAGCCGCGCGTCGGGCACACCGACGACGGCGACGTCCGCGATGTCGGGGTGCAGGCCGAGCAGCTGCTCGATCTCGGCCGGATACGCGTTGAAGCCGCCGACGATGAACATGTCCTTGATCCGGTCGGTGATCCGCAGGTTCCCCGCCGCGTCGAGGACGCCGACGTCGCCGGTGCGCAGCCAGCCGTCGGGGGTGAGGGCGGCGGCCGTGCCCTCCGCGTCCTCGAAGTAGCCGCGCATGACGTTGTGCCCGCGCACCAGGATCTCGCCGGGCTCCCCCGGGGCGGCGAGGACGCGGACCTCGGTGCCGGGTATCGCCCGCCCCGAGGTGGTGGCGACGGTGCCCGGGTCGTCGTCCCGGCGGCACATGGTGACGATGCCGCTCGCCTCCGAGAGGCCGTACGCGGTCAGGACGGTGGCGACGCGCAGTTCGCCGCGCAGCCGCTCGACCAGCCGGAGGGGGACGACGGCGGCGCCGGTGACGACGAGGCGCAGGGCGCTCAGGTCGTGCCGGTCGCGGGCCGGGTGGTCGAGCAGCGACTGGTGGAGGGTGGGCGGGCCGGGGAGCACGGAGATGCGCTCGGCGGCGATGTTGGCGAGGACGGTGTCCACGTTGAAGACGGACTGGGGGACGATCGTGGCGCCGCGGGTGAGGCAGGCGATGACACCGGCCTTGTAGCCGAAGGTGTGGAAGAACGGGTTCACCACGAGATAGCGGTCGCCCTCGCGCAGCCCGGCCAGTTCGCTCCACAGGTCGTAGCAGCGCAGGGTCTGGGCGTGGGTGATGACGACGCCCTTGGGGCGGCCGGTGGTGCCGGAGGTGTAGACGATGTCGGACGGGTCCTCCGCGGTGACGGTCCCGGCCCGCTCGCGCACCGTCGCGGCCGGGACGCCGTCGCCGCCGGCCAGGAAGTCCTTCCAGGTGCGGTAGTCCTCGGGCGCGGTGTCGGCGAGGACCACGACCTGTTCCAGGTCGGGCAGTTCGACGTCCGCGCGGCGCAGCGAGGCGACGTAGGAGGTGCCGAGGAAGGTGCCGGTGACGAAGAGGAGCCGGGCGCGGGAGCGGCGCAGGACGTCGCCGGCCTCGGCGCCTTTGAAGCGGGTGTTGAGCGGGACGAGCACGCCGCCCGCGCTCACGGCGCCGAGCGCGGCGACGATCCAGTCGAGGGTGTTGGGGGCCCATATCGCGACCCGGTCGCCCTTGTGGATGCCGGCGGCGATGCACGCGGCGGCGGCGCGCTCGACGCGTTCGCCGAGCTCCGCGTACGAGATCCGGGTGCGGCCGTCGACGACGGCCTCGCGCCCGCCGTGCCGCCGCGCGGCGCTCCGCACCAGCTTCGGGATGGTGCCCCACTCCAGGTCGCCGCGTCGCATCGCATGCCTCCTGTACGGCCGTCCGCAGTAGCTGACGGTACGTCAGATTAGCTGTACGCTCCGGCCATGGCGACCCTCAAGGACAAGGCAGCGATCGTCGGAACCGGCCGGACGGCCTTCGCCAAGCGGCTCCCGGAGCCGGAGAGGACCCTGGCCTGCCGCGCGATCCTCGCCGCGCTCGACGACGCCGGCATCTCCCCCTGCGAGGTGGACGGCTTCGCCTCGTACACGATGGAGGAGACCGACGAGGTGGAGGTCGCCAAGGCCATCGGCGCCGGCGACGTCACCTTCTTCGCCAAGGCCGGTTACGGGGGCGGCGGCTCCTGCGCCACCGTCGCGCATCTGGCCGCCGCCGTCGCCACCGGCCAGGCGCGGGTGGGCGTCGCCTGGCGGTCCCGCAAACGCGGCTCCGGGCCGCGCCCCTGGACGAGTACCGCCGCCCAACTGCCCACCCCCGCCCAGTGGACCCGGCCCTTCGGCCTGCTGCGGCCCGCCGACGAGATCGGGATGCTCGCCCGCCGCTACATGCACGAGTACGGCGCGACCCGCGACCACTTCTTCAACGTCGCCCTCGCCTGCCGCAACCGCGCCAACCAGAACCCCGCCGCGATGATGTACGACCGCCCCCTGACCCGCGAGATGTACATGACCTCCCGCTGGATCAGCGAACCGCTCTGCCTCTTCGACAACTGCTTGGAGACCGACGGCGCGCTCGCCTGCGTGGTCGTGAGCGCGGAGCGCGCCCGCGACTGCCGGCAGCGGCCCGTGTACGTCCACTCCGCCGCCCAGGGCCTGCCCGCCCAGCACCACGGGATGGTCAACTACTGGAACGACGATCCGCTCACCGGCCCCGCGTGGACGGCGGCCCGGCAGCTCTGGAAGCAGGCCGACTTCGGCCCCCAGGACGTGGACGTGGCCCAGATCTACGACGCGTTCACCCCGCTGATCCCGCTGTCGCTGGAGGGCTACGGCTTCTGCGGCCGGGGCGAGGGCGCCGCCTTCACCGAGGGCGGCGCGCTGGAGATCGGCGGCCGGCTGCCGCTGAACACCGGCGGCGGCGGCCTCAGCGAGGCGTACGTCCACGGCTTCAACCTGATCACCGAGGGCGTCGCGCAGCTGCGCGGCACCTCGACGGCCCAGGTGCCGGGCGCGGCGACCTGCCTGGTCACCGCCGGCGAGGGCGTACCGACATCGGCACTGCTGCTGAGGAGCTGAGATGCTGCGACCGGTCATCGACGACGACGGCGCCCCGTTCTGGGCATACGCCGCCCGCGGCGAACTGCGCGTCCAGTCCTGCGCCGAGCCCGGCTGCGGCGAGCTGCGCTTCCCGCCCCGGCCCTGCTGCCCGCACTGCGGCTCGTTCGCCGTCGAGTGGCGCCGGATGAACGGCCGCGGCCGCATCTGGTCGTACGTGCTCCCCCACCCGCCGCTGCTCCCCGGCTACGCCGAGCAGGCTCCCTACAACGCGGTCGTCGTGGAACTCGCGGACGCCCCGCGCATCCGGCTCGTCGGCAATGTGGTCGCGGCCCCGGACGCGCCGCTGAACTCGGTCGACCCGGCCCGGCTGCGCATCGGCGCCGGGGTGCGCGTGGTGTTCGACGGCGATGCGATGCCGCGCTGGCTGCTGGAGCGCTCATGAGCGTCCGGGTGTCGGCCGACGAGGACACCGGCGTCGCCCTGGTCACCCTCGACCGGCCCGCGCGGCACAACGCGATCGACCTGGAGACGGCGGTCGAACTCCGCTCGGTGTGGCGGGAGTTCCGGCAGGAGACGTCGGTGCGCGCGGCCGTGCTCACCGGCGCGGGCGGCAAGGCGTTCTGCACGGGCATCGACCGCGCGGCCGAGGTCCCGCAGCCGCCCTCGCCCTACTCGGTGGACGACCCGCTCCTCACCGTCGGCCCCAAGGCCAACGACCTGTGGAAACCGGTGATCGCCGCCGTGGAGGGGATGGCCTGCGGCGGCGCCTTCTATCTGCTCGGCGAGAGCGACTTCGTGGTCGCCTCGCACGAGGCGACGTTCTTCGACCCGCACACGACGTACGGCATGGTCAGCGCCTACGAGACCGTCTACATGGCGCAGCGGATGCCGGCCGGCGAGGTCGCCAGGACGGCCCTGATGGGCACGGCGGAGCGGCTGACGGCCCGGCGGGCGTACGAGATCGGGCTGGTCTCCGAGCTGACCGGGCCGGGCGGCGCCGTGGCGGCGGCGCTGCGGGCCGCGGCGGTGATCGCGTCGCACCCGACGGACGCCGTCCAGGGGACGGTCCGCGCGGTGTGGTCGGCCGGCGAGGCGTCGCGCGCGCAGGCGCTCACCCATGCCCCGCACCTGGTCGCGCTCGGCAATCTGCCGCCACAGCGGCAGGCCGAGCTGTTCACGAGCGGGCGGGGCAGGGGCGGCTACCGGCTGCGCTGAGCCCCGGGGACCCAGCCGCGGGGCTCAGATACGGCTGACCCGCGTGACCTCGCACTTGGTGTACTCCGAGCCGTCGCCCGAGCCGGTGTACGGCGTGGTCAGCTCGGCGGTCTGGGTGGCGTCCGCGGCGACGGCGATCCCGGCCTTCATCGCGGTGGCGGGGACCACGGTGCTGCCGGCGCCGCCGGTGAACTTCATGGTGACGTTGTAGTCGTAGTCCAGGGCGCCGCTGTTGTCGATGCTGATCTTCGCGGTCAGGTTCTTCGTCGCCGGGTCGTACTTGCACTCGGTGATGCTCACGTCGCGGGCGGCCTTGTCGGCGCTGGAGCCGCCGGGCACCGAACCGCCCGAACTGCTGGAGCCGCCGCTGCTGGAGGAGCTGCTGGAGCTGCTGCTGGAGTTGTCGCAGCCACCGCCGGAGCCGCGGGCCCCGGTCAGTGCGACGATGGCGATTCCGAAGACAGCGATGGCCCGGACATGACGGATCTGCACGTTTCAACCCCCGTTGAAGGTGTCGGTAGATGGGCTCGATTGACGAGCGCACGTCACCCTAGCAGCGGGAACGGCAGCCTCCGGCCCACGCGCCGACGGCGGCCACCCCGTGGGGTGGCCGCCGTCGGCGTGACAGGACTCAGGTGCGGGGCGGGGCGGATCGCTCCGCCCCGCGGTTACTTCGCCGGTTTCTTTCCCGTGATGCCCAGATGCACCAACAGGGCGAGATTGGGTTTGAGTTCGGCCTGCTTGACGCCCCAGGTCGTAAAGCCCTTCTGGTGCGAGGCGACCGCCGCCAGCATCGCCACCAGAGACCCGGCCATCGCCGCGGGGCTGACGTCCTTGTCGACCCTGCCCTTGCCCTGGAGCTCCTTGACGGCGTCCGTGAGGGAGTTGGTGACCGAGTTCAGGACCTTCATTCGGATCTTGTAGAACCGCTTGTCGCCCTCGGCCGCGCCGAGATCGACGACCCGGAGGATCGCGTCGTTGCGGCGCCAGAAATCGAGGAATCCCTCGACGAGTTCCTCCGAGGTCTGCCAGCCGGCCTTGCCCGTCCAGGAACGCCCGGAGACCAATTCGGTCAACTGAGCGCCTTCCTTGGCCATTTCCTCGGCGATCTCCAGTACGGCGCCCTCGACATCGGGGAAGTACTGATAGAACGTCGCGGGCGAAGTGCCCGCCTTCCGGGCCACGTCGATGACTTTGACGTCCCGGTAGGGCGAGGAACTGAGCATCTCGCTGAGGCAGTCGAGCAGCTTCTGCCGCGTCGCCTGGCCGCGTCGTCCGGCGACCCGGCCGTCGACGGTGCGCACTTGTCCTGTCATGCCGTCAGCTTACCGAGGGGTGATCGGGGCGCGATTCGGCCGACTGCAAATGGGGTGCCGACCACAGAACGCAATAGTGTTATCAACAGCCTGTGGACAACTTCGGTGGACAACTCAACGAAATCAGCCCCGCCGCGATCGGCTTCGAACGTCCGCCCCGACCCCTTCCCCCACCGCAAAGCAGGGCCTTTCCGCTCAAAGGTTCGATTTGATTCCGCGCGCACCGCGTGCTGCGCCGTTAGCTTGAAAGTGACGGGCACCACACTGGGTACCACGCCAGTACCGCACCGGGCGCCGCACCCAGGGAAGGAATCAGGTCCATGGCCGCATTCGCAGAGGGCACGCCGTGCTGGGTGGACGCATCGCTCCCCGACGTGGAGGCGGGCAAGCGCTTCTACGGCGAGCTCTTCGGCTGGACCTTCACCGAAGGGGGCGGCGGGCAGGTCCCCGGAGGCGGCGCACGCGCCCGGCACGCCGACGCGTACAGCGACGGACGCCTCGTCGCCGCGCTGACCCCCAAGCGGGACGGGCGGATGCCCACCGTCTGGGGCGTCTACTTCGCCACCCCCGACGCCGCCGCCCTCGGCCGGCGCATCACCGAACAGGGCGGCCAGGTGATCAGCGACCCGCTGCCCGCCGGCCGGAACGGCACCTCCGCGGTCGTCGCCGACCCCGGCGGCGCGGTCTTCGGCCTGTGGCAGGCGGACCGGCGTACGGGCTTCGAGAAGCACGGCGAACCGAACTCGTACTGCTGGACCGAGGTGTACACCAGGGACCCGGAACGCACCGACGCCTTCTACGAGTCGGTGTTCCGCTTCCAGGGCACGGACCTGACCGGCCCCATGGCGGGCTTTCGCATGTGGTCGCCCGCCGGCACGGAACCGGGCGAGGCGACCGCCGTCGGCGGACGCAGCGTGTTCACCGACGAGTTCCCGCCCGAGATGCCCGGCCACTTCCTCGTCTACTTCTGCGTCAACGACTGCGACGCGGCCGCCGCGACCGTCGTCCGGCTCGGCGGCCGGGTCCGCAGCGCGCCCGCCGACACCCCGTACGGCCGGATCGCCACCTTCGGCGACAACCAGGGCGCCGTCTTCGCGGTGCTCGCCGAGCCTGACCGGTCGGCGGCGCCCGGCCAGGAGCAGCGCGACGAGGAGACGGCCGGGAGCGGCGGACCGCACCGGTTCGAGCCGCCGGCACCGGACTCCGCGAAGGAGCCGGAAGCGGCCGTGACCAGGCCCTTCGAGGACCCCGGCGCCGACGAGCACGAGGACGAGGGCCCCGGCACCACCCGCCGGAAAGCAGGCTGACTCCACGCCGCGCGCCCTGCCGACGAGGGCGGCGCGGCCGTGCGGCGGCCGCACAGAAGTGCCCGGGCCGCCTCACAGAAGTGCCCGAATCGCGGTGAGACACCCCGATCCGCCCCCGGGTTCGCAACCCTGGCCCCGGACAGGAAGAATCAGGGTGCTCACCGCTGAGGGTCTCGATGGTGAGACCCTGCACGGGGCTGTATGTGACGGGCTCCAATTCTGGGAGCCCGTACGGGGAGGTGGCACGCAAGTATGGAGCAGCTGACGCAGCACGACCCGAGACGGATCGGTCCGTTCGAGGTGCTGGGCCGGCTCGGTGCCGGCGGCATGGGACTGGTCTATCTCGCGAGGTCGGCGTCCGGCCGCCGGGTCGCGATCAAGACCGTGCGAACCGAGCTCGCCGAGGACCAGCTGTTCCGCGTCCGCTTCACGCGCGAGGTGGAGGCGGCCCGCGCGGTCAGCGGCTTCTACACCGCCGCCGTGGTGGACGCCGACCCGCGGGCCGCCGTGCCGTGGCTGGCCACCGCGTACGTACCGGCGCCCTCCCTCGAGGAGGTCGTCAACGAGTGCGGGCCGCTGCCCGCGCAGGCGGTGCGGTGGCTCGCGGCGGGCATCGCCGAGGCCCTGCAGTCCATCCACGGCGCGGGCCTCGTCCACCGCGACCTCAAGCCGTCCAACGTGCTGGTCGTCGAGGACGGGCCCCGGGTCATCGACTTCGGCATCGCGTCCGGCGTCTCCAACACCCGGCTGACGATGACCAACGTCGCCGTCGGCACCCCCGCCTACATGTCGCCCGAGCAGGCGCGTGACTCCCGCAGCGTCACCGGCGCGAGCGACATCTTCTCGCTCGGCTCCACCCTCGTCTTCGCCGCCACCGGGCACGCCCCCTTCCACGGCGCGAACCCGGTGGAGACGGTCTTCATGCTGCTGCGCGAGGGGCCCGACCTGGAGGGGCTGCCCGACGAGCTGCGGCCGCTGATCGACTCCTGCATGCAGATGGAGGCCGCGCGGCGGCCCACGCCCGAGGACCTGCAGGCACAGCTCGCGCCGCACCTCTTCTCGTCCGGCGGCGACGACAGCGGCACCGCCTCCGCGTGGCTGCCCTCACGGGCCAACGCCATGATCGAGACCCGTCGCGGCGGCGGCCGCACCACGCCCGCGGCCCAGCGTCCCGCTCCCTCCCGGCCCGCGACCCCGCCGCCCGCCCCGCCGGCACCGCCGCAGGCGCCTCCGCCGCCGCCGGTCGCGCCCGACGGCGGTCCCGTACGGCTGCCCGGCTCCAACGTCCCCATCGGCCCCGGCCCACGGGTCGCGGACGCCGACCGCGCCGCGCTCGCCGAGGCCGCCCCCGCCACCGGCTGGATCCGCCCGCCCGGCGGGCTGAACGGCGCGGAGCCCGGCGCCGTGGCCACGGCCCCCGCGCCGGTCCCGCCGCCCGCGCACGCGCCGGACCCCGGGCCCGGTCACTGGCGGCCCTGGCGTTTCCGCATGTCGAACGACGTCTGGGGCACGCCGGTCGTCGACGGCGACCTGCTGTACGTCACCTCGTTCGAGGTCCACGCCCTCGACGTGGGCACGGGCCGCCGGCAGTTCAAGACCCGTGACGTGGCCTGGGCGATGGCCGTCGCCGCGGGCCGTATCCACGCCTCCGACGGGCCGACGCTGTACGCGCTGGACGCCACCAGCGGGAGCGAACGCTGGCGGCTCCAGACCGATGCCTGGGTGTACTCCCTCAAGGTCGACCGCGGCACGGTCCTCACCGGCACCCGCGGCGGCGGCGTACAGGCCTGGGAGGCATCCAACGGCGAGAAGCTGTGGGAGATCACCGGCGCCCAGACCGACTTCGAGACCCCCGAGGCCGGCCCCGCGATCTTCGGCGACACCGTGTACGTCTGGAAGGACGCGCGGCTGCGCGCCCTGGAGGCCCGGACCGGCGACGAGCGCTGGTCGTACCCGATCGGCGACGCGGCCTCGTGCGGGAACGTGCCCGTACGGGTCCAGCCGGCGCCCGACGGATACGCGTACGTCTCCGCGGGCACCCGCGTGCTCGCCTTCGACATCGCCTCCGGCCTGGTGCGCTGGCACTTCGAGGCCCCCGCCGTGTTCCTCTCCCCGCCGGCCTTCGCCCCCGGCCCCGCCGTGACCGGCGGCGGCGTGTACCTCGCCGACTACCTCGGCACGGTCTACGCCATCGACGCCACGACCGGCAAGGACCGCTGGCGCATCGCGACCGAGTCCCGCCAGTCCAGCGAGCCGGTCCTGGTCGCCGCGGGCAACGTCCACGTCGGCAGCGGCAGCGCGCTCTACACGCTCGACGCGGTGACCGGCACCCCGATGTGGCGCTTCGCCGCGGGCGGCGAGGTCGTCGGCGCCCCGGTCGTCGCGGACGGCCGCGTCCACTTCGGCTCCGCGGACCACGTGCTCTACACCCTCGACGCGAGCGGCGGCCAGCTCCGCTGGAAGCTCGCGACGGGCGGCGAGATCACGGGGTCGCCGGTGGCGCGGAACGGTGTGGTGTACGCGTGCAGCAAGGACCGGTGCGTGTACGCGCTGGACGCGGTGAAGGGCACGGCGACGGGCCGCGGCGCACGCTGACGCGGGGGCCGCGGCGCGGGGGCGTGTCCCCTACCCGCCCCTTCCCGCTGTACCGATGTGCGGCTCCGCCGCGTGGGGGGCAAGCCCCCGGACCCCGTACGGCCTTCGGCCGTGCCCTCAATCTCCCCCTACGGCCTGGCGGCCGTGGGTGGGGGCACCTCCCACGCCGCCAGGCGTAGGGGGAGTACCCCCAGGCCGGGCTGACTGTGTCAGCCCCGCCGGCGATTGAGGCGCGGGCCCGGGCAGAGCCCGGTTCGGGAAGGTGGGGGTCCCCCCACGGCCGCCAGGCCGCAGGGGGAGGGTAGGGGAACAGCCCGCCGCAGGCGCCACCGCCCCACCCACACGCCGACCACGCGGACCCGCGCGTTCCGGAACGCGTTCGCGGGGTACCCGACCCCCCGTCACAGCACCCCGCGGCTGACACAAGGAGGCCCGGCGATGATCCGCAACGTCATCGGTTCGATCCTCGCTCTCGTCGGAGCGACGGCCGCCGTATGGAGCCCCTTCCGTGACTGGTACGACGGCCGTCTCGGGCGCGACTACCGCATCCAGGACCTCTTCGGCGGCATCAGCCAGAACGAGGGCGCGCTCGTCACGTCCATCCTGCTCCCCATGGCGTTCGCCGCCCTCGTCACGCTGGTCGGGCTGCTGCTCAGGTCCAGGCTGCTGGTGATGCTCGCGGGCGTGATCGTGCTGGGGTTCACCATCCTGTGGATGGTCCGCCAGGGCCAGGCCGCGGGGAGTCTCACGGCCGGCGGTGACGGCGCCGGGCTCGGTCTGGGCGTGGCGCTCGCCTGCGGCGGCGGTGTGCTGCTCCTGCTGGCCGCCGCGCTGATGAGCGGCCGCACCGCGCTGCGGCGCAGGCGGGAGGAGCCGTACGACGACGAGCCCCCGGGCCATGCGCCCGCGGACGACTGGGGCCCGTACGACCAGGAGCCGAACCGCCCCCACCGGGACGCGGACACCGCGCCGTACCGGCAGCAGCCGTACGACGAGGGCCCGGAGCACGGCGCTCCGGCGCGGCACTCGAGGTTCAGGCGCCACTGACGTCGCGCCGCGAGATCCGGAAGATCCGGATCTCGCGGTCGACGCGCGCCTGGTAGGCCGCGTACGGCGGCCAGAAGCGTACGGCCGCCTGCCACGCCTCCGCCCGCGCCGCGCCCGTGAGGAGCTTCGCGCGGACGGGGATCGTCGTGCCCTGCCGGCTGACCTCCGCGTCGGGGTTGCGGAGCAGGTTCGCCGTCCAGGCGGGGTGGGTGGGCCGGCCGAAGTTGGAGCCGACGAGGAGCCAGCTGCCCTCCTCCTCCGGCACGCAGGCGAGCGGTGTGGACCTCGGCAGCCCGGTTCTCGCGCCGCGGACGGTGAGGACGAGGCCGGACAGCATCCGGGCGCTCGGCAGCACCTTTCCCCGGGTCAGGCGGTGGACCGCGCGGTCCAGCGCGGGGACGACGTGCGGCGCGACCTTCGCGAAGGCGCGGGTGGCGGAGACCTTCTGGATCAGGCGGAGGGCGGTGGGCATCAGGCCGCCGTCCCCTCGAAGAGCCCGGCCCGCTCGGCGGCGGCGTCCCGCAGCCGGTGCACGGGTCCGAACAGCGTTTCACCGGCGGCGGCCCGCTCGACGTACCGGTGCGCCCCGCCGTCGCGGGTGCCGCCGGTCAGCCGGACCGTCTCGCCCGCGACGGTCCGCAGCGCGTCCAGGCCCTGCGCGAGCGCCGACGGGCCGGCGGCCGGGTCCCAGGCCGCGTAGTACGCCGCGGAGCGGGCCGCCTGGACGTGGACGTACAGGTCGGCGAGCCGGTGCCGGACGGCCTCGCCGGCGGGGAGGTGCCCGGCGGCCCCGGACAGTACGCCGGCCGCCGCGCCAGCCGCCTCCGCCGCGAGCAGCGCGGCGACCGTGCGGCCGGCGGCGGCGAGGGCGCCGGGGACGTCGGCGCCGTCGTCGGCGCCGAGCAGTGCGGCGGGGCAGTCACGGAGCTGGAGCGCGGCCCGGGGCCGGGTGGGGTCGAGGGTGGTGAGCGGGGTGCGGGTCAGTCCGGGCGCGTCCGCGTCGAGCTGGAAGAGCAGGACGCGGCTGCGCGGGAAGCCGCCGGTGTGCGCGGCGACGAACAGCAGCCGCGCGCTGCGGCCGTCGAGGACGTCCGGCGCCTCCCCGTACAGCGTCCAGCCGTCGCCGCCGCGCCGGGCCTGGACGCCGCCGGCCCGGCCGCCGCCCGCCCAGGCGCCGGTGGTGTTGTCGCCGGTCAGGGCGAGCGCGTCGCCGAGGCCGCCGGGGACGGCGAGTGCGCAGGTGAGGGTGGTGTCCGCGATGCGCGGCAGGAGCGCGGCGCGCTGCTCGGGGGTGCCGAGGGCGAGGATCAGGGGTGCGGCGAGACCGGCCGTGGCGAGCAGCGGGGACGGCAGCAGGACCCGTCCGGCCTCCTCCGCGGCGACGGCGAGGTCGGCGAGGGGACGGCCCGCGCCCCCGTAGGCGGCGGGGAGCACGAGGCCGGGCAGGGCGAGCCGGGCCCACGTCTCCGGGTCGGGCCCATCGGCGCCCGGGCCGGTGAGCGACGCGCGCACCCTGCGGCGCACCTCGTCCTGCTCGGCGGTGAGGACGGCGTCCATCCGGGGCTCCTCTCCACAGCGACACGTGACCGGCGACGTGCGACACGCGACAAGCGAACTGACGCGCCGTCATGTTAGATCCGCCGGGCGCGGATGCCCAGACGTCTCCCGTACCCGCCGGCCATTACCTGATGTACCGTCAGTTTCATGCCCTCCACACCGCGCAAGGTCGCCGTCGTCGGCATATCCCTCTCGGACTGCGGCCGTGTCGACGGCCCCACCCCGTACGCACTGCACGCCCAGGCCGCCCGCCGGGCGCTCATCGACTCCGGCCTCGACCGCTCCCTGGTCGACGGCCTCTGCTCGGCCGGTCTCGGCACGCTCGCCCCGGTCGAGGTCGCCGAGTATCTGGGGCTGCGGCCGGTCTGGGTGGACTCCACGGCCGTCGGCGGGGCGACCTGGGAGGTCATGGCCGCCCACGCGGCCGACGCGATCGCCGCAGGTCACGCCAACGTCGTACTGCTGGTCTACGGGTCGACCGCCCGCGCGGACATCAGGGCGGGGCGGCGTACGTCCGGCCTCTCCTTCGGCGCCCGCGGGCCGCTCCAGTTCGAGGTGCCGTACGGCCACACGCTCGTCGCCAAGTACGCGATGGCCGCGCGCCGCCACATGCACGAGTACGGCACCACCCTCGAACAGCTCGCCCAGGTGGCGGTCCAGGCCCGGGGGAACGCCGCCGCCAACCCGGACGCCATGTTCCGCGACCCGATCACCGTCGCCGACGTGCTCGACGGGCCGCTGATCGCGGACCCGTTCACCAAGCTGCACTGCTGCGTCCGCAGCGACGGCGGCTGCGCGGTGCTGCTGGCGGCGGCGGAGTACGTACCGGACACCGCGAAGGCCCCGGTGTGGGTCCTCGGCACCGGCGAGCACGTCTCCCACACCACCATGTCGGAGTGGGACGACTTCACGCGCTCCCCGGCGGCGGTCAGCGGCCGGCTCGCGTTCGAGCGGGCCGGGGTGCGGCCCGGGGAGATCGACGTCGCGGAGATCTACGACGCCTTCACCTACATGACCCTGGTCACCCTGGAGGACCTGGGGTTCTGCGCCAAGGGCGAGGGCGGCGCGTTCGTGGAGCAGGGGCGGCTGCTGCGCGACGGCGAGCTGCCGGTGAATACCGACGGCGGCGGCCTCTCCGCCTGCCATCCGGGGATGCGCGGCCTGTTCCTGCTGGTCGAGGCGGTACGCCAGCTGCGGGGCGAGGCGGGCGGCCATCAGGTGCGGGCAGCGGACGGCCGGCTGCCCGAGCTGGCGGTCGCGTCGGGGACCGGGGGCTGGTTCTGCTCGTCGGGGACGGTGGTGCTGGGCCGGGGGTGAGCCGCCGCCACCGGGGCGCGGGATGTTCAATGCCTCCATGGACCACGAAGAGCGCGACCCTCAGGCCGCCTTCCGCGCACTGCTGCACGCGCAGCGGGTCTGGGACGTCCCGCTGCCCGCGTTCGACCCGGCGGGCGCGCCCGCCGAGCCGCTGCCGCTGTTCCACCGGTGGTTCGCCGAGGCCGTGGCCGCCGGGCAGCGCGAGCCGCACACCATGACCCTGGCCACGGTGGACGAGCAGGGCTGTCCCGACGCACGGATCGTGATGCTGCACGACGCGGACGAGCACGGCTGGCACTTCGCGACGCACGCCACGAGCGCCAAGGGCCGGCACCTGGCGGCCCGGCCGGAGGCGTCGCTCGTCTTCTACTGGGCCGCCCAGGGCCGCCAGATCAGGGTGCGCGGCCGGGTGAGCGCCGCGCCGCCCGAGGAGAGCCGGGCGGACCTGGCCGTCCGTTCGACGGGGGCGCTCGCGGCGGCGCTGACCGGCCGGCAGAGCGAGGTGCTGCCGTCGGTGGACGCGCTGGCCCGTGCCTCCGAGGCCGCGTGGGAGCGGGCGCGGTCGGAGCCGGACGCACCGGTGCCGTCGTGGACGCGGTACGTGGTGGAGCCGCGCGAGGCCGAGTTCTTCCAGGGTGACGAGCGGCGCCGGCATCTGCGGCTCCGCTACCGGCGGACGGCGGGCGGCGCGTGGGAGCGGGAACTGCTCTGGCCGTGACGGGGGCGGCGTACGGGCCGGAGGACGGGCGTCACGCGGGGCGGAAGACGGGCACGGTCACGCCGTCCTCCCCCGTACGGAAGGCGGCCGTCAGTTCCATCCCCACGGCCAGCCGCTCCGGTGCGCAGTCCACGACCTCGGTCATCATCCGGGGCCCTTCCGCCAGTTCGACGAGGGCCGCCGTGTACGGGACGCGGTCGCGGTGTGGCGGCAGGTCGTTGCGGTGGACGACGGACCAGGTGTAGAGCGTCGCCCGGCCGCTCGCCCGTTCCCAGCCGGCGTTCTCGCTCCAGCAGTGCGGGCAGAACTCGCGCGGATAGTGGTGCGGCCGCCCGCAGTCGGCGCAGCGGCGGATCAGCAGGACGCCCGCGGCTGCCGCGTCCCAGTAGGGGCGGGTGAAGTCGTCGATGTCGGGGGTCGCCGGGGTGGCGTCGGCCCGCGGACCCCGGCCGGTCACAGGAAGAGTCCGAGCGCGTGGTCGAGCGACCAGGTCTGCCAGGACATGGCGAAGAGGGCGACGAGCGATATCAGGGCCATCATGGCGTTCTGCCCCTGCTCGGCCCAGTCGTGGATCATCAGGACCAGATAGAGGACGTTGAGCAGCAGCCCGCCCGCCAGCGCGATCGGTGTGAGGAATCCGGTGACGAGCCCGAGGCCGAGGGCGAGTTCGGCGTGGACGACCACGTAGGCCATGACCCTGGGCCGGGGCGCCACGACCTTCTCGAAGCCGGTGCGGACGGGCCGCCAGCGGTGTTCCGCGGCGACGCCGGCCGCCCAGGCGATGCCCGTCCCGCGCTCGAACCAGCCCTTCCTGTCCTTGTGACGCCAGCTCTCCAGCCACCACAGGCCGAGGCCGATACGCAGGACGGCGGCCCATTCGGCGCCGGTGAGCCAGAGCGTCTGCATGATCGCCTCGCATTCCTGACGGTACGTCAGTTTCGGCGCGTACAGGCGCCCCGCGCAAGGGGGCGGGGCGCCGGGGTGCACGCAAGGTGTCCGGGTCGTGACCGATTCGCAACCGAACCCGGCCTTGACTGAGACCCATCAATTCGGTGGGTCATTACGCTTTCACTCATGGCCGCCGAAAAGGACACGCACAGATACTCGGGCACCCACCGGACGAACGACCGTCCCGTGTACGTCGTCGGCGGCGGCCCGGGCGGTCTCGCCGCGGCGGCCGCCCTGCGCCAACGGGGCGTGCGGGCCGTCGTACTGGAGAAGTCCGAGGCGGTCGGCGCCTCCTGGCGGCGCCACTACGACCGGCTCCATCTGCACACCACCCGCAGTCTCTCCGCCCTTCCGGGCCTGCCGATGCCGCGCTCGTTCGGCCGGTGGGTCTCGCGCGACGACGTCGTCCGCTACCTGGAGAAGTACGCGGAGTTCCACGAGCTGGAGATCGTCACCGGCGTCGAGGTGTCCCGCATCGAAGCGGCCGGGAGCGACTGGCTGCTGCACGCCACCGGCGGCCGGGAGCTGACCGGCCGGGCGGTCGTGGTGGCCACCGGCTACAACCACACACCGCACCTGCCCAACTGGCCGGGCCGCGAGACGTACGGCGGCGAGCTGCTGCACGCCCGCGACTACCGCGAGCCCGCCCCGTACGCGGGCAAGGACGTCCTCGTCGTCGGGGTGGGCAACACCGGCGCCGAGATAGCCGTCGACCTGGTCGAGGGCGGGGCGGCGCGGGTACGGCTCGCGGTGCGCACCGTCCCGCACATCGTGCGCCGCTCCACGGCCGGCTGGCCCGCACAGCGCACCGGCATCCTGGTCCGTCGGCTGCCGGTGCGGATGGTGGACGCGGCCGGGGGCCTCATGTCCCGGATCGCCGTGCCGGACCTGGCCGAACACGGGCTGCCGCGCCCCGACACAGGGCTGTACTCCCGCGTACGGCAGGGCGCGATCCCGGTGCAGGACGTGGGCCTGATCGACGCCGTCCGCACGGGCCGGGTCGAGCCGGTCGCGGCTCTGGAGTCGTTGGACGACGGCAAGGTCGTACTGGCGGACGGCAGCCGGATCTCCCCGGACGCCGTGATCGCCGCGACCGGGTACCGGCGGGCGCTGGAAGGCATGGTCGGGCATCTCGACGTGCTGGACGAGCGCGGCCGGCCCGTGGTCCACGGCGGTCGGACGCCCCGGCAGGCGCCCGGGCTCTACTTCACCGGCTTCACCAATCCGATCAGCGGCATGCTGCGCGAGATGGCTATCGACGCGCGCAAGATCGCGAAAGCGTTGTCGTAGCACCGGCTCCCGGACTCCCCGGCCGGGCGGGCGGGCATTGCGTGTGCGGCACCTGTTCCTGACTTTCCGCCGGTTCGCTAATCTGACTGTGCGTCAGTTAAGTGGCCGGCAGCTCGGCCATCGAGCAGGAGCGGAGACCAGCGATGCTCGGATCGACTCACGGCACACTCACCTCCGACCTTCGCGCGCGCGTCGTCGCCTGCGGCGATCAGCCCAGAAACTCGGTCCACGAGGCAGCCGGACCCGCCGCCCTCGCCGGAGACCTCGACGTCGGCGGCCGTCCGCTGCACGCGCCCGTACCCGACCTGGACCGGTTCTTCCACCCCTCCTCCGTCGCCGTCGTCGGCGCCTCTGACACGGAGGGCCGGCCGAACACCGGCGTCACCCGGCAGCTCGTTGACTGGGCCGCCCGCGTCGGCGCGCGTCTGCACCCGGTGCACCCCACCCGTACGAGCGTCTTCGGCCTGCCCTGCGTACCGTCCGTGGCCGACCTGCCGGAACCCGTCGACCTCGCCGTGCTGCTGGTCGCCGACCCGCTGCCGGTGATCGAGCAACTCGGCGAGGCGAAGGTGCGGTTCGCCGTCGCCTTCGCCTCCGGTTACGCGGAGACCGGCGAGGAGGGCGCCGCCGCCCAGGCGCGGCTGGCGGCCGCCGTGGAGCGTTCCGGTGTCCGGCTGCTCGGGCCCAACACCAATCTGAACGCCTTCGAGAGGTTCCGCGACGACCTCGAAGGGCCCGCGATCGCCCTCGTCACCCAGTCCGGTCACCAGGGCCGGCCCCTCTTCACCCTCCAGGAGCTGGGCATCCGGCTCTCCCACTGGGCGCCCACCGGCAACGAGGCCGACCTCGAGACCGCCGACTTCGTCTCGTACTTCGCCGAGCGCCCCGAGGTCGGGGCCATCGCCTGCTACGTGGAGGGCCTGAAGAACGGCCGCTCCTTCCTGCTCGCCGCCGACCGGGCGGCCCGCCGGGGGGTGCCGGTCGTCGCCGTCAAGGTGGGCCGCACCGAGACCGGGGCGCGTACGGCCGCCTCGCACACCGGCAAACTCACCGGCAGCGACCAGGTGGTGGACGCGGCGATGCGGCAGTTCGGCGTGATCCGCGTCGACGGTCTCGACGAACTCCAGGACACCGCGGCCCTGCTGGCCCGGGCGCGCCGCCCGGTCGCCGACGGGGTGGCCGTGTACTCGATCTCCGGCGGTACGGGGGCGCACTTCGCGGACCTGGCGACCGCGGCGGGCCTGCGGCTGCCGCGGCTCGGCGACGCCCGGCAGGACGAACTGCACCAGTGGATACCGCCGTATCTGAACGTCTCGAACCCGATCGACAACGGCGGCCACCCGGTGGGCGATGCACGCGGCCGCCGGATCATCGACTCGATCCTGGCCGACCCGGAGATCGGCGTGCTGATCTGCCCGATCACCGGCCCCTTCCCGCCGATGAGCGACCGGCTCGCCCAGGACCTGGTCGACGCGGCGGAGACCACCGACAAGCTGGTGTGCGTGGTGTGGGGCTCGCCGCTCGGCACCGAGTCCGCCTACCGCGACACACTGCTCGGCTCCTCCCGCGTCGCCACCTTCCGCACCTTCGCCAACTGCATCACGGCGGTGCGCGCCCATCTGTCCCACCACCGCTTCACGGCCCGCTACCGCTCCCCCTTCGACGATGCCCCGCGCACCCCGTCCCCGTCCTTCCGCAAGGCGCAGGCCCTGATGCAGCCGGGCCGGCAGCTCAGCGAGCACGCGGCGAAAAGCCTGCTGCGCGCGTACGGGATCCGGGTGCCGCGCGAGCAGCTCGTCACCAGCGCGGCCGCGGCGGTACGGGCGGCGGCGCTGGTCGGCTACCCGGTCGTGATGAAGGCCTCCGCGCCGCAGCTCGCGCACAAGACGGAGCTGGGGCTGGTCAGGGTCGGCCTCACCTCCGCGAGCCAGGTGCGCGACACCTACCGCGAACTCACCGACATCGCCCGCTACGAGGGCGTCGACCTCGACGGCGTCCTGGTGTGCCAGATGGTCGAGCGGGGCGTGGAGATGGTCGTCGGGGTCGCCCAGGACGAGCTGTTCGGCCCGACCGTGACGGTGGGGCTCGGCGGCGTCCTGGTCGAAGTGCTGCACGACACCGCCGTACGCGTCCCGCCCTTCGGCGAGGACCAGGCCCGGGACATGCTCGGCGAGCTGCGCGGCCGCGCCCTGCTGGACGGGGTGCGGGGCGGGCCGCCGGTGGACGTGGACGCGCTGGTCGAAGTCGTCCTGCGGGTCCAGCGGATGGCGCTGGAGCTCGGCGACCAGCTCTCCGAACTGGACGTCAACCCGCTGATGGTGCTGCCGCGCGGACAGGGCGCGGTGGCGCTGGACGCGCTGGCGGTGTGC
Organism: Streptomyces sp. NPDC002835; assembly: GCF_053591995.1. Lineage (NCBI taxonomy): Bacteria > Bacillati > Actinomycetota > Actinomycetes > Kitasatosporales > Streptomycetaceae > Streptomyces > Streptomyces sp. NPDC002835. The sequence continues at coordinate 34,057 of NZ_JBSFUW010000016.1, forward strand.
CGGTGACGCCGGGCGTCCTGCACCGGACCGACGGGGCGGTCTCCTGGATCACCCTCGACCGGCCCGAGGTGATGAACGCGGTGACGCCGGACCAGCGGGAGCGGATCATCGCCCTGCTCGCCGCCGCGTCGTCGGACCCCGCGATCCGCGCGGTCGTCGTCACCGCCACCGGGCGGGGCTTCTGCGCGGGCGCCGACCTGCGCGGCGCCCCTTCGGGCGCGCCGGCCCCGGGTGACGTCGCCCGTACGATCCGGCTCGGCGCGCAGCGGCTGATCGGGGCCGTACTGGACTGTGAGAAGCCCGTCATCGCCGCGGTCAACGGCACGGCGGCCGGCATCGGCGCGCACCTGGCCTTCGCCTGCGACCTGGTTCTCGCGGCGGAGGGCGCGCGCTTCATCGAGGTGTTCGTACGCCGGGGCCTCGTGCCCGACGGCGGCGGCGCGTACCTGCTGCCCCGGCTGGTCGGCCCGCAGCGCGCCAAGGAGCTGATGTTCTTCGGCGACGCGCTCTCCGCCGAGGACGCGGCACGCCTGGGCCTGGTCAACCGGGTCGTCCCCGCGGCCGACCTCGAGCAGACGGCCCACACCTGGTCCAACCGCCTGGCCACGGGCCCGACCCGCGCCCTGGCCCTGACCAAGCACCTGATCAACGCCTCCCTGGACGCGGACCGCGCGACATCGTTCGCGACGGAGGCCGCGTCCCAGGAGCTCAACATGGCGACCCACGACGCCGGGGAGGGCGTGACGGCGTTCCTGGAACGCCGCGCGCCGCGCTTCGAGGGGCGGTGAGGGGGCCGGCCCGGAGCCGTAACCGCCGCCCCGTAACCGCCGCGCCCCGTGAACCGCGCTTGTGGGTTACCTTCTGACGCTCCGTCAGGTTCAATGGGCGGCGTGATGGGACACGCAGCCATGGCCGCCACCGCCGTCCGGTATCTCCGGTCCGTCGGGGGGTCCGTCGACGCCGAGGTGTACGAAGCGTTGCCGGTGCGCGCGTTGCGGGCCGTCGGGGAGGGCGAGCGGCCGGCCGTCGGGGGCGGGGAGTTCCGGCGGGTGCTGGGGCACTTCGCGAGTGGGGTGACCGTCGTGACGGCGGTCGACGCCGACGGGCCGGCCGGGTTCGCGTGCCAGTCGTTCGCGTCGCTGTCGCTCGAACCGCCGCTCGTGGTCTTCATGGTGGGGCGCACGTCCACGACGTGGCCACGGATCGCCCGCGCCGGGCGGTTCTGTGTGAACGTGCTCGGCGAGGAACAGGGCGGGCTGTGCCGGGGGTTCGCCGTCAGCGGGGCGGACAAGTTCGCCGGGGTGGCGTACCGGGCGGCGCCCGTGACCGGGGCGCCGCTGCTGGACGGGGTGGCGGCCTGGATCGACTGCACCGTTCAGGCGGTGCACACCGGCGGCGACCATCTGATCGTGGTCGGCCGGGTCGAGGCGCTGGACGCGGACGAGGAGCGCGCGCCGCTGCTGTTCCACCGGGGGCGGTTCGGGCGCGTCGCGGGGCTCGACGTCTGAATCCCGCCAGCGGCGGCGCGGCCCGTCGCGGAGGCTGGGCCCATGACCACGACACACGAGACACGGGCCATCTCCCCGGACGTACTGAAGCAGTTGCGCGAGCGCGACGACGCCGGGCACACCCGGCAGCCGTTCACCGACCCGGAGGGCGGCGCACCGCTGCGCTGCTGTCTGCGGCGCAGCGAGGCCGGTGAGCCCATCGTCCTCGTCTCGTACGCGCCGCTGCGCCGCTGGGCGGCCGAGACCGGCGCGGAGCCCGGTCCGTACGAGGAGTGCGGGCCGGTCTTCATCCACGCGCAGGAGTGCGCCGGCCGGACGTCCGGGCCCGGCTACCCCACCGACCTCCACGGCGCCCGGCGGGTGTTGCGCGCGTACGGCTCCGACGGGCACATCCTCGGCGGGACGCTCGTCGAGGTCCCCCGGGAGCGCGCCGGGGAGGTGGACGCCGCCCTGCGGGACGTGTTCGCGGACCCGGCGGTGGCGCTGGTGCACGTCCGCGCCGTCGAACACGGGTGCTTCATGGCCGAGGTCCGGCGCACGGAGCCGGCCTGATCCGGACCCCCACGCCCAGGCTCAGGCGGGCTTCGGCAGCGGCCTGCGGCGGATGACCAGGGCCATCAGGGCCGCCGCCGCGCACAGGGCGCCGGAGGCGTACCAGACCACGTCGTACGAGCCGAAGACGTCGCGGGCGACGCCGCCGGCGAAGGCGACGACGGCCGCGCCGACCTGGTGGGAGGCGAGGACCCAGCCGAAGACGATCGCGCTGTCGTCGCCGTAGTGCTCGCGGCACAGGGCGATCGTCGGCGGGACGGTGGCGACCCAGTCGAGGCCGTAGAAGACGATGAAGAAGATCATCGGCGGCTGGACGGTCGGCGCGAGCAGCATCGGCAGGAAGAGCAGCGAGACGCCGCGCAGCGCGTAGTAGACGGCGAGCAGGCGGCGCGCCTCGAAGCGGTCGGTGAACCAGCCGGACGCGATCGTGCCGACGACGTCGAAGACGCCGATCACGGCGAGCAGTGACGCGGCCGCGGTGATGGGCATGCCGTGGTCGTGGGCGGCCGGTACGAAGTGGGTCTTCACGAGGCCGTTCGTGGAGGCGCCGCAGATCGCGAAGGTGCCGGCGAGGAGCCAGAACGGGCCGGTGCGGGCCGCCCGGAAGAGGACCTGCACCGCCCTGCGCGCCGCTCCCGGCACCGGGTCCGGCTTGGGCGTGAAGCCTTCCGCGCCGTACGCGGCGATGCCCACGTCCGCCGGGTGGTCGCGCAGCAGCAGCCAGACGAACGGGACGACGGCGAGCGCGGAGAGCGAGACGGTGATCGCGGCGGGCCGCCACTCGTGGTTCTCGACCAGCCAGGACAGCAGCGGCAGGAAGACGAGCTGGCCGGAGGCCCCGGCCGCGGTGAGGATGCCGGTGACCAGGCCGCGGCGCTTGACGAACCACCGGTTGGTGACGGTGGCCGCGAAGGCGAGCGCCATCGAGCCGGAGCCGAGACCGACGAGGACGCCCCAGTAGAGGACGAACTGCCAGGGCGCGGTCATCCACACGGTGAGCACCGAGCCCGCCGCGATCACGGTGAGCGCGACGGCGACGACGCGGCGGATGCCGTACCGGTCCATCAGGGCCGCCGCGAAGGGCGCGGTCAGTCCGTACAGCGCCAGGTTCACGGAGACGGCGAAGCCGATCGTGCCGCGCGACCAGTCGAACTCCGAGTGCAGCGGCTCGATCAGCAGGCCCGGCAGGGACGCGAAGGCCGCGGCGCCGATGATCGTCACGAAGGTGACGGCGGCGACGTACCAGGCTCGGTGGATGCGGGGCGGTCGGCGCAGTGGCTGCTCGGAGCCGGGGTGCGGGGCGGTTGTCTGGGTCACGTCGCCCAGCTTCCGGTTCCGTGCCGGCCACAGCGAGTGGCCCGTGGGACAGCGTTCGATAGGATCGGGCCATGACGGAGACCGGACGGCATCGCGTGGTGGTCCTGGCCCTGACCGGGCTGCTCCCCTTCGAGCTGGGCATCCCGCACCGGATCTTCGGCCGCGCCGAAGCCGCCGACGGCAGCCCGCTGTACGAGACCGTCACCTGCGGTCTCGCCGCGGGTCCGGTGCGGACGGACGCGGACTTCGCCGTCACCGTCGAGCACGGCCCGCGGATCCTGGCCACGGCGGACACGGTCGTCGTCCCCGCCTCGTACGAGCTCGGACCGGTCTACGCGGAGGGCCGCCTCACCGACGAGCTGGCCGCCGCCCTCGCGTACATCCGGCCCGGCACCCGGATGGTGTCCATCTGCACGGGCGGGTACGTGCTGGCCGCCGCCGGATATCTGGACGGGCGCCCCGCCACCACCCACTGGTCGTGCGCCGAGCACTTCCAGCGGCTCTTCCCGTCCGTCGCGGTCGACACGGACGTGCTCTTCATCGACGACGGCGACGTGCTGACCTCGGCGGGGGTCGCCGCCGGGATCGACCTGTGCCTGCACATCGTGCGCCGCGACCACGGCGCGGCCGTCGCCAACGAGGTCGCCCGCCGGACCGTCGTACCGCCGCACCGCGACGGCGGGCAGGCCCAGTTCATCCACCGGCCCGTCCCCGAACCGCAGATGGCGACGACCACGGCCTCCAGGGCCTGGGCGCTCGCCCGGCTCCACGAGCCGCTGCAACTGCGGGACCTGGCCGACCAGGAGTCGATGTCGGTACGGACCTTCACGCGGCGCTTCCGCGAGGAGGTCGGCATCAGTCCCGGGCAGTGGCTGACCCAGCAGCGGGTGGAACGGGCCCGGCACCTGCTGGAGTCCACGGACCTGTCCATCGACCAGGTGGCCACGGACGCCGGTTTCGGCACGGCCCAGTCGATGCGCCAGCACCTCCAGGCGGCGCTCGGCGTCCCGCCGACGGTGTACCGGCGGACGTTCCGGGCGCGGGACCGTCGGGCAGGCTGAGTGCGCGCCGAGGACTGACGGGCAGCAGCCGAGGGGCTGACGCCGGTCAGAACGTGAGCACGCCGCGCGCCACCCGGCCGTGCCGGGCGTCGTCCGCCGCCTTGGCGAAGTCCTCCACGGGGTAGGTGGCGGTGACCAGTTCGTCGAGGAGGAGCAGGCCCCGCCGGTACAGGTCGGCGTAGAGGGCGATGTCGTGCTGCGGACGGGAGGAGCCGTAGCGGCAGCCGAGGACCGACTTGTCCAGGAAGAGGGACGCGGGCAGGAACGCGGCCTGCGCCGACGGGGACGTCATGCCCAGCAGGACCGCCTGGCCGCGGCGGTCGAGCAGGCCGATCGCCGCGCGGATCAGCGCGGTGCTGCCGACGCACTCGAAGACGTGGTCCGCCCCGGTGGGAAGCACCTCCCGTACGCCGTCGAGGGAGGCCAGGAAGTCCGTGGCGCCGAACCGCCGTGCCGCGACCTCCTTCGCCGGGTTGGTGTCGACGGCGACGATCGCCGACGCGCCCGCGATCCGCGCCCCTTGGAGGACGTTGAGGCCGACGCCGCCGGTGCCGATGACGACGACGGTGTCTCCTCGCTCCACCCTGGCGCGGTTCAGTACGGCGCCGACGCCGGTCAGGACCGCGCAGCCGATCAGCGCGGCGGAGGTGAGGGGGACGTCGGCGGGGATCCTCACGGCCTGCACGGCCTTGACGACCGTCCGCTCGGCGAAGGCCGAGTTGGCGGCGAACTGGAACACGGGGCCGCCCGCGCGGGAGAAGGGGCGGCCGGGGCGGCCGATGGCCCGGCGGCACATCGTGGGGCGGCCCCGGTCGCAGTCGGCGCAGGCGCCGCAGTTGGCGAGGGTGGACAGCGAGACGTGGTCGCCGGGGGCGACATGGCCCACGCCCGGGCCGACCGCCGCGACGACGCCCGCGCCCTCGTGGCCGAGGACGACCGGCACGGGGAAGGGGATCGTGCCGTCGAGGACGGAGAGGTCGCTGTGGCACAGGCCGGCGGCGGCGATCTCGACCAGGACCTCGCCCGGGCCGGGGGCGCGTATCTCCAGGTCGTCGACGACCCGGACCTGCTCCCCGTCGAACACGACACCTCTCACCGCGGCTCCTTCGGCCGGCCGGGCGTCCGCCCGGTGATGACGATGTGGCGACGGACCTCGCACGGGCCGTCACGCGGTCCGAGCTGCTCGCCCGGCCCAAACTGTCGGCGCGCGGCCCGTACCGGGTCACGCGTTCCGAGCGGCCGGCGCGCTTCACGCGTTGGGCCGGGTGCCGCGCCGGGCCGCGGCCGACATGGCCTCCAGCTGCGCCAGCAGCGGCATGGGGTCGGTGCCGACCGTGCCCGGCAGGAAGTCGGCGATACGGTCCGGGGTCCAGGGCCCCTCGGCGTAGGCGGCGCGCAGTTCCCTCGGCTGGGCCCAGACCGCGATCTTGGGGCCGGCGATCGTGTAGACCTGCCCGGTGATCCTCTCGGCGCGGGCGCGGTCCGAGAGCAGATAGACGACCAGAGCGGCGACGTCCTCGGGTTCGCCGATCTCCTTGAGCTCCATGGGAACGCCTGCGGACATGCGGGTACGGGCGACGGGGGCCACCGCGTTCGCGGTGACGCCGTACTTGTGCAGCCCGAGCGCCGCGCTGCGGACGAGGGAGATGATCCCGCCCTTCGCCGCCGAGTAGTTGGCCTGCGAGACGGACCCCTGGTGGTTGCCGCTGGTGAAACCGATCAGGGTACCGGAGCCCTGGGCCCGCATCACCGCGGACGCGGCGCGGAAGACGGTGAAGGTGCCCTTGAGGTGGGTGGCGAGGACGGCATCCCACTCGTCCTCGGCCATGTTGAACAGCATCCGTTCGCGCAGGATACCGGCGACGCACACGGCCCCGTCCAGGCGTCCGTACTCGGCGAGCGCCACGTCCACGAGGCGCCGGCCGCCCGCCATGGTGGCGATGTCGTCGGCCACGGCGACCGCCGTGCCGCCGGCCGCCTCGATCTCCTTGACGACGGCGTCGGCGACCTCGGAGGTGGGTGAGGCGCCGTCGACCGAGACGCCGAGGTCGCCCACGACGACGCTCGCGCCCTCGGCGGCGCAGGCCAGCGCGACCGCCCGTCCGATGCCGCGGCCGGCTCCGGTCACGGCGACGGCCTTGCCTGCCAAGAAGTTCCCCACGACCGGCCCCTTCCCGTACTTTCTGACGGACCGTTAGATTCTGGGGAGTCGGACGCACGAACACAAGCCCCGGGGAGGGCCCATGTCACTGCCGGCCGCGTTCCACGACATCGCGAAGCGCGTCAACAACTGGGGGCGCTGGGGCGGCGACGACGAGATCGGCACGCTGAACCTGATCGACGACGAGGTGGTGACGGGCGCGGTCGCCGAGGTGCGCAGCGGTGTGCGGGTGCCTCTCGCGCTGCCGCTGCGGCAGGGCGGGGTGCAGACCGGCGTCATCCCGGGCCGGATCGACCCGCTGCACACGATGGTGCAGATCAACCAGGAGCTCTTCGGGCCCGGCACCGTCGCGACCAGCGACGACACGGTGACGATGGGCCTCCAGGCCGCCACCCACTGGGACGCCCTGACCCACGCCTCGCACTCGGGCCGCCTCTACAACGGGCGCCCGGCGGACACCGTCACCCCGCACGAGGGCGCCCGCTTCAGCGGCATCGAGAAGGCCCCGCCCGTCGTCTCCCGCGGCGTGCTGCTGGACGTGGCCCGCGCGAAGGGGCTCGACCGGCTGCCCGGCGACCACGCCGTCACACCGGAGGACCTGGACGAGGCGGCCGCCTGCGGGCGCGTCACCGTACGCGGCGGCGACATCGTCCTCGTACGGACGGGACAGATACGGCTCCTGCTGGGCGGCGACCGGCACGGCTACGGGTTTCCGTCGCCCGGTCTGTCGGTGCGCACGCCCGAGTGGTTCCACGCCCGGGACGTCGCCGCCGTCGCGAACGACACGCTCACCTTCGAGATCTTCCCGCCGGAGATCGACGACCTCTGGCTGCCGGTGCACGCGCTGCACCTCGTGGAGATGGGCATGTTGCAGGGCCAGAACTGGAATCTGGAAAAGTTGTCCACAGCCTGTGCACAGACGGGCCGGTACGCGTTCCTGCTCTCCGCGATGCCGGAGCCGTTCGTCGGCGCCACCGGCACACCCGTCGCACCGGTGGCCGTGCTGTAGGGCAGCAGCCAGGCTCAGGCCCCGCGCGCGACGACAGGGGGCCGGCTCAGGCCCCGCGCGCCACCACGGGTGCGCCGGTCAGCCGGGGCGCGCCCGCGGGCAGACCGCGGTCCACCTCGCACCAGATGGACTTGCCGGCGCCCTCGCGCTGCCAGCCCCAGCGGTCCGCGAGCCCGTCGACGAGCTCGAGGCCGCGGCCGCCGGTGTCCTCGCCGCGCGCGCGGCGGGGGCGCGGCGGGCAGGCGCTGACGTCGACGACCTCGACCCGGACCGTCCCGGCCTCGGCGCCGCCGCCGCCGAAGAGCATCCGCAGCACCGCCGGACAGCCGGTGTGCACCACGGCGTTGGTCACCAGCTCCGAGATCAGCAGGATCAATGTCTCGGCCAGCCGCTCGTCGTCGCCCACCGGGGACTTGACGAGCCGCGCCCTTGCCCATCTGCGGGCCCGCCCCACTTCCGAGGGGTCCGACCCGATCTCCAACTGCACCTGAAGCACCTGCACCGCTCACACCACCCGAACCGGCGGACACATAGCCTCGCGCCTCACAGCCATAACGGAATGTGATTCCCTTACAGCACAGCTTGATTGACTTACAGTCACCGCTACAAGCGCTTCAGGCATATTCCAGCGCGAAGGAGTACGCGTGGTGCATACTGTGCGACGCACTCCGCGACGAGTCGAACACAGTGCCGCAGAACGCATTCGCACAGGCCGAACAGCGCGCATCGACGGGTGCGGGACCGCCGTACCGGCGGCACCGTGAGACCCCGTCATCGCAGCGACTCGCATCCAACGGAGCGTACCGGAGTGGCGCGCCGACTCCGCCCTGTGACGAGTCGCCCGGAGGACACAACCCGATATCGACGCAACGTGACGATTCAGAGCGCTGAGGCCAAGGCTTGCGCGCTCATCTCCTCGGCCTGCGACGTCGTCAGCCACATCCGGCCGCGCAGCAGGGCGCGTTTGAGATGGAGGTGGACATCCGCCTCCCAGGTGAAGCCCGTTCCGCCGAACACCTGCAGACAGTCCCGGGCGTTGCGCACCGCCGCGTCGTCGGCCAGCAGTTTGGCCCCCGCGGCCTGCGCCGGGCCGGGGACGACGGCCGCCGCGTAGACGGCGGCGCGGGCGATCTCCGTACGTACCAGCATCTCGGCACACAGCTGCTGAACGGCCTGGAACGCGCCGACGGGCCGCCCGAACTGGACCCGGAGCTGCGCATGGCGCACCGCCTCCTCGGTGGTGCGGGCGGCGCTGCCCAGCTGCTCGGCGGCGGTGAGCAGTACCGCGGGGACGGAGAGAACCGCGGACGGCGGCGGGTGCGGGAGCCGGTGCAGCGGCGTGAGCGGGTCGAGGGACCGCACGGCGGCCGCCTCCCGCACCTGAACGACAGCCGGTGTTTCCCCGAGGGTCACGACGGCGTCGGCGTCCTCGAAGTGCTGTACGAGGGAGGCGAGTTGGTGCACGCAGGTGACGACCGCCGTGCCGTCCGCCGCCCCCGGCACGGTCCCCGCCGCCAGCTGGGTCGCCACCAGCGGCCCCGGCAGCAGCGCCCGGCCCGCCTCCTCGAAGAGCAGCGCCGCCTCCGGCAGCCCCAGTCCGACGCCGCCTTCGCTCTCCGGCAGCCGCAGCGCGAAGAACCCGGCCCGGCCCAGCTCGCGCCAGAGCTCCCGGTCGACCCTGCCCCCACGGTCGACGGCGGCCCGCAGCGCCTCGCGCCCGAAGCGGCCGGCGAGCAGCTTTCGGAACGCGCCGCGCAGCGCCCGCTGGTCGTCGGTGAGTCGGAAGTCCATCAGTGTCCCCTGGGCAGGCCGAGGATGCGCTCGGCGACGATGTTCCGCTGGATCTGCGAGGTGCCGGCGGCGATCGTGTACGAGAGGGAGGACAGCCGCTGCACGGTCCACGGCCGTGCCAGGTCGAACGCGTCCGGTCCGAGGACCTCGGCGGCCGCGTCGTACAGCTCCTGCCGGGCGTGCGAGTAGCGGAGCTTGAAAACGGACCCGCCGGCGCCGGGGACACTGCCGGTCGCGGCCGCCTCGCTGACGTTCCACTGGACGAGCCGCCACAGCGCCGTGAACTCGGCGTGCAGCCGCCCCAGTCTGCGACGGACGACCGGATCGTCCCAAGTGCCGTTGGCGCGCGCCTCGGCGGCCACCTCCGCGAGGGTGCGGCGGCAGGCGACGACCTCGCCGGCGAAGGCGGTGCCGCGCTCGAAGGAGAGCGTGACCATGGTGACGCGCCAGCCGTCGCTCTCCTCCCCCACCCGGCAGCCGGCGGGCACCCGTACCTCGTCGAGGAACACCTCGGCGAACTCGGCGGACCCGGCGAGGGTGCGCAGCGGCCGTACGGTGACGCCGGGCGCGTCCATCGGCATCGCGAGCCAGGTGATGCCGCGGTGCCGGGGGGCGGCGGGGTCGGTGCGGACGAGGAGTTCGCACCAGTCGGCGACCTCGGCGTGGGAGGTCCAGATCTTCTGCCCCGTCACGACGTACGCGTCGCCGTCGCGGACCGCCTTGGTGCGCAGCGAGGCGAGGTCGGAGCCGGCGTCCGGTTCGCTGAAGCCCTGGCACCAGATCTCGTCACCGCGCAGGATCGGGCCGAGCCAGCGTTCCCGCTGCTCGAGGGTGCCTTCGGCGGCGATGGTCGGCCCGGCGTGCAGCAGGCCGACGAAGTTGGCGCCGACGTACGGCGCTCCGGCCCGCTCCGTCTCCTCCAGGAAGATCAGCCGCAGCGTCGGGGAGGCGTCCCAGTGCACGTTCCCGTACCCGGCGTCGTACAGCGCCCGCTGCCAGGCGGTGTCGTACGCGCGCCGCGCCGGCCAGTCGTCGGGCGGCGGCTGCGGGGGCAGCTCGGGCAGGGCGGCGGCCAGCCAGTCGCGCAGCCGGGCCCGGTACTCCTCCTCGGCGTCCGTGTACGCCAGGTCCACTACGCGTCCAGGTCCAGGCCGAGCATGCGGATGGCGTTGCCGCGCATCAGCTTGTGGACGGTCTCGTCGTCGAGGTCCTTCACATGGTCGAGGGCGACCTCCTTGGTGTGCGGGAAGGTCGAGTCGACGTGCGGATAGTCGGTCTCGAAGGTGGCGTTGTCGCGGCCGACGGCGTCGAGCGAGGCGACGCCGTGCTTGTCGCGGAAGAAGCAGCAGAAGATCTGCCGGTAGTAGTACGTGGACGGCGGTTCGGGGATCAGATCGCGCACCCCGCCCCAGGCCCGGTGCTCCTCCCACACGTCGTCGGCGCGCTCCAGGGCGTACGGGATCCACCCCATCTGCCCCTCGCTGTAGGCGAGGGTGAGCCGGGGGAAGCGGACGAGGACGCCGCTGAAGAGGAAGTCGGTCATCGACGCCATGGCGTTGTTGAACGACAGCGCGGCCTGCACGGCGGGCGGCGCGTCCGGGGAGGCGGCGGGCATCTGGGACGACGAGCCGATGTGCATGTTGACGACCGTGCCGGTCTCCTGGCAGACGGCGAAGAGCGGGTCCCAGTAGCCGGAGTGGATCGACGGCAGGCCGAGGTGGGTGGGGATCTCGGAGAAGGTGACGGCGCGCACGCCCCGCGCGGCGTTCCGGCGGATCTCGGCGACGGCGAGCGCGACGTCCCACAGCGGCACGATGCACAGCGGGACGAGCCGGCCGCCGCTGTCGCCGCACCACTCCTCGACCATCCAGTCGTTGTAGGCGCGTACGCAGGCGAGCGCGACCTCCTTGTCGTGGGCCTCGGCGAAGGTCTGGCCGCAGAAGCGCGGGAAGGTCGGGAAGCACAGGGACGCCTCGACGTGGTTCAGGTCCATGTCCTTGAGGCGTTCCACCGGGTCCCAGCAGCCGGGCCGCATCTCGGCGCGGGTGATGCCCTCGAGGGTCATGTCGTCGCGGTCGAAGCCGACTGCGGCGATGTTGCGTTTGTACGGGAACCTCAGGTCCTCGTAGACCCACCAGTCGGCGGGCGGCCCGTCGGGGTCCATGGTGATCCGGTACTTGCCGCCGACGTAGGCGAGCTCCCCGATGCCGGTGGTCAGCGGCTTGGGGCCGCGGTCGCGGTACTTGGCGGGGAGCCAGGTCTCGAAGAGGTGCGCCGGTTCGATGACGTGGTCGTCGACGCTGACGATCCGGGGCAGTTCCTTTTCCATCGGGACCATCCTTCTGACGGCGCGTCAGTTCCGGCTGTCAGGCTAGCCCCGCACCCCTGGACCGGCAAGGCGCGCAGCTCTACGATCTGACACGCCGTCAGTTATCGCTCGCTCGCGGAGGTGCCCGGCCATGGACGAGACCGCACACGCACTGGGCGCCGCCGCCACGCTCTGGGAACTCGTCGCCCGCCGCGCCGCGCTCACCCCCGACCGGCCCGTGCTGCTCCAGGACGGGCGCCGCCTCACCTTCGGCGGACTCCGCGACCGCTCGGAACGGACCGCCGCCGGGCTGTACGCGATGGGGGTCCGCCCCGGCACGGTCGTCGCCTGGCAGCTCCCCACCCGCATCGAGACCGTCCTGCTGACCGCGGCCCTCGCCCGGATCGGCGCCGTCCAGTCACCGGTCATCCCCTTCTACCGGGACCGCGAAGTCGGCTTCGCGCTACGGGAGTCCAAGGCCGCGTACTTCGCCGTGCCGGGCGAGTGGCGCGGCTTCGACTTCACGGCCATGGCGCGGCGGGCCGGTGCGCGCGGCGTCTTCGAGGCGTACGACTCGCTGCCCGACGGCGACCCCTCCGTACTGCCCGCGCCGCCCGCCTCCGGCACGGACGTGCGCTGGATCTACTGGACCTCCGGCACCACGTCCGACCCCAAGGGCGTGCTGCACACCGACCGTTCACTGATCGCCGGCGGCTCCTGCCTCGCCCACGCGCTGCGTCTGTCCGCGGACGACATCGGCTCGATCGCCTTCCCGTTCGCGCACATCGGCGGCCCGGACTACCTCGTCATGCTGCTGCTGTACGGGTTCCCCGCGGTCCTCTTCGAGAAGTTCGCGCTGCCCGACGCGCTCGCCGAGTACCGCCGCCACGGCGTGACCACCGCCGGCGGCTCCACCGCGTTCTACGCGATGTTCCTCGCCGAGCAGCGCAAGCGGCCCGGCCGCAAACTGATCGCCACCCTCCGGCTCCTCGCGGGCGGCGGTGCGCCCAAGCCGCCCGAGCTCCACCGCGCCGTGGTCCGCGAGATGGGTGTCACCCTCACCCACGGCTACGGCATGACCGAGGTCCCGATGATCACCATGGGCTCCCCCGGCGACACCGACGACGACCTCGTCCACACCGAGGGACGACCGCCCGCCGGCATGGAGATCCGCATCACCGACGGCGAGATCCGGCTGCGCGGCGAGGCGGTCTGCCAGGGCTACCTGGACCCGGCCGCGACGGCCGCCGCCTTCGACGCCGACGGCTTCCTCCGCACCGGCGACCTCGGCCACCTCACCGCCGACGGCCACCTCGTGCTCACCGGGCGGGCCAAGGACGTCATCATCCGCAAGGGCGAGAACGTCTCCGCCAAGGAGATCGAGGACCTGCTCCACGCCCACCCGGCGGTGGGGGACGTGGCGGTCGTCGGCCTGCCCGACCCTGAACGGGGCGAACGCGTCTGCGCGGTGGTGGAACGCGCTCCGGGCACGGCGGACCCGACGCTGTCCGACCTCACGACGTACCTGCGGTCGGTGGGCCTGTCCCCCCACAAGCTCCCGGAACAACTGGAGCTGCTGGACGCGCTGCCACGCAACGAGGCACTGCGCAAGGTCTTGAAGTACCAGCTGCGAGAGCGCTACGCGTAGGGGCGTGGGCGTGGCCCGGCGGGTCCGGGTTGCGCTCCTGGGGCGGGGCCCGGTCCTGTGGGCCTGCGTCCGGGTGCCGCGCGTCCGGGCGTGGCCCGGTCCTGTGGGCCTGCGTCCGGATGCCGCGCGTCCGGGCGGGGCCCGGTGGGTCCGGGTTACGCGCCCGTCCCTGGCCCGGTCCGTGTCGCTTGGCGTCCGGGTGCCGCTCCGGTGGTCGTGTCCGGGACTGCTGTCCTCACCGCGCTTCGCGCGAGTTGCGGACAGCAGTCCGGGATCCCCCCCGGAGGCCCCGACCCCCGCACCACCCACCGGACAGAGCCAGCCCGCCGACCGGGCCCATCACCGGGCAGGCCGCCCCCGGGGGCACCGCGCCCAACACCGGACCGGGCGGGGCCGCCCGCCCCGGGAGCGCCGCGCTCCACGGGGCGACGCCCGCGACCACCGGCGCGGCCACGCCCCCCGGTTACTCCGGCTCGGGGGTGACGTAATACGCCGCGAACGCGGCCAGGACGTCCTCCTCGCCGATGCGGCCGTCGCCGTCCACGTCCAGCGCCGCACCCGCCGCCGCCGCGACCCCCGCGTCGACGCCGAGCGCGCCGAGCGCGCGCTCCACGGCGGCCGGGGTCACGCCTCGGCCGTCCACGTCGGCGAGCCGCATCACGGCGTGCACGAACGGCCGGGCGATCTCGCCGAACCGCTTCGGGTTGTCGCGCAGTCTCTTCACCGCGCTGGTCACGAACTCCTCACGCGACACCCGCTGGTCGCCGTCCACGTCGGCGATTCCTGCCATACCCTGCCAAAACGCCTCCGCACCGCTGTAAAGGTTCTGCCCCTTGTCGGAGCGGGCGGTCACGGAGAATTCTGCGAGCAGCCTGGCCGCGGCCGAGCTGAAGTCCTCGCGGTCGATGTAGCCGTTGCCGTCCTGATCGAAAGCGGCGAAGCGGGAAGCGATCTTCCGCTCGTACTCTGCGCTGTCCATGCTGGGGAGCGTAAGGCCCCGGGGGCCGGGCTGTGTACGCGGCCGGGCAATTGCACAGCGGCGAAGCCGAAGCGAAGGGCAGGTGACGGGTGTGCGACAGGGCGTACGGGGGCGCGCAGACGAGGCGTGAGGGCGCGCGGAGTTCAGGGCACGTGACGCAGGAACCGGGACATTCGGCACATCACGCCGTCAGTGGCTGCGCGCCGTCGTCGGTGGCCGAGTCCGTGTCGGCGTAGACCTCGAAGAGGCGGCGGACGCCGAGCGCGCCCAGCACCCGGTTGACGTGCGAGCCGTCCTCCGCGCCGCGGGCGGGCAGTATCAGCCGCAGCCGGCCCCGGCAGGAGCGCATCAGCCGGCGCGCGGCGATCAGTACTCCGACGCCGCTGGAGTCGCAGAAGAACACCTCCGAGAGGTCGAGCACGACGTCGTGGTGGCCCGCGGCGACCGCGTCGTGCACTCGCTGCCGCACCACGGGCGACGACACGAGATCGAGCTCTCCGCGCACATGCAGCACGGTCCACGAGCCCTGCCGGCTCTCGGCCACATCGAGCATCACGTCTGGACCCCTCCTCATACCGGCCACAGAAGACCGGAAGCTGCCCTTCCACTGCCGCTGCCCGACCGGCCGTCGCTGAAACGCGACGTTCGTCACGGAGTGTTTCCGCGGCTCCCCCGACGGGTTCCTACCCGCCCTGGCCCGTACCATCCCGGAGCACGGACGGGGCCGGTTTGCGGCAAAGGCACGTACGTTGTCCGCGCGGCGCACTACATTCGAACGAGCGACACGTACGAAGGCAGGGGCAGAGCGCAGCTTGGGGGCCGCATGACCAAGGACGCACCTCAGCGCTGGGACCGCAGGATGCAGCAGCGGCTGGCGCGCGGCGAGGCCGCGGCGCTCGGCGAGCTGTACGACAGGTTCGCCGCGCTCGTGCACAGCCAGGCCCACCGCGTGCTCGAGGACGACGAGGCCGCGGACCAGGTCACCCGCGAAGTGTTCGGGTACGTATGGGAGAACCCGGACGCGTACGACCCCAAGCAGGGCTCCATGCGGTCCTGGGTGGCGAAGCTCACCAACAGCCAAGCCGTGCACCGGCTGCGCCAGAGCGAGTCCGCGGCGCTCGCGGAGAGCGGCGGGGGCACGACGGAGGAGCTGGAGCAGAAGGTGCGCAGGGCGGCCGTCGCGGCCCGCGCCGACTACATCGTGACGTCCATGCCGGCGCCGCTGCGGGCCGCGCTGGAGCTGGCGTACTTCCAGCGCAGGGACTACCGCCAGACCGCGGCCGACCTCGGCGTCACGGAGGACGAGGCAAGGCGGCGGCTGCGCCTGGGGCTGCAACTGCTGTCGACGGCGAACACCCGCGCTCTCGAGGGGTCCTCACCGCCCGGCTACGGATCCGCCCTGTGAACGGGCCTCTGAGCGGCGGTGACGGTGAAGAGGTGCGGGGTGTGCCGCGCATTCCGTCTCCGCGCAGCGCCGCGGACGACCTCCACCCGGGCGCGTACCGCCCCGAGACGGCGGGGCCGTCCGGCACGGCGCCCCGGGCCGAGCCCGCGCCGGACGGACCGCGCCCGGCGAAGGCGGACGGCGTGAAGGCGGCCCGGTCCGGGGCGGACGGTGCGGGTCCGGCCGCCGTCCCCTCCCACAAGGTGCTGAAGTCGCTGCTCGGCGCCTGGGCGCTCGCCGCGTGCTCCGCCGAGGAGACGGCGGCCGTCGAGGACCATCTCGGCGACTGCGCCCAGTGCGCGGACGAGGCCCTGCGGCTGCGGGACGCCGTCGGGCTGCTGCACACCGACCGCGATCTGGACCTCGACCCGATGCTGCGCTTCCGGGTGCTGGAGAACTGTCTGGGCCGGCGGCCGGCCCGTATCTCGGTGCCCGTGTGGGCCGATCCGTACGACGCGGAGACCGCCAGGCTCGACGCACTGCTGCGGGACATCGGCGAGTCCGAGTGGCACGCGCCGGTGCGGCTCAAGTGGTTCGACGGCACGGAGCAGGTGAGCCGCCGTACGACGGTGGCCGGTGTGATCGGGCATCTGCTGACCGTCGACGGGCTGGTCGTCGGCGCGCTCGGGCTCGACGACCCGCTGGGCCCGCACGCGCCGCTGCCGCCGACCGCGCGCACCGAACTCTTCTGGGACGCCGCGAAGCACCCGCCCACCGGCACGATTCGCGAGCCGTGGCGCGACCAGAGCCACACCCTCATCCGCACGGTGTCCTTCGCGGGCCGCGGAGTCGACGAGACGTCCGTGTCGTACGGGGCGTTCGCGTTGCCGCTGCGGGACGCGCTGCTCGACCGGGCCTTCGAGTGCTGGATCCACGCGGACGACATCGCGGAGGCCGTGGCCTATCCGTACGCGCCGCCGAGCGGCACCCATCTCAACCGCATGATCGACCTGGCGGCCCGGCTGCTCCCGGCGGCTCTCGCGGAACGCAGACGCGCGGGACTCGCCGGGCCCCCGCAGCACCTGGTCACCGCGGGCTCGCCCGGCCGCTCGCTCCACCTGGAGGTCGAGGGCTCCGGCGGCGGCAGCTGGTACATCGCCCTGGACTCCCCGGCGACCGTCGGCTGCCCGGACAAATCGGTCGCCCAAGTGGCACTCGACGGCGTCGAGTTCTGCAAACTGGTGGCAGGCCACGTCTCCCCGGAGGAGGCGGCCGCCGGCCAGGACGGCGACCGCGAGGCGATCCGCGACGTACTGTTCGCGGCCGCGGCACTGAGCCGCCTGTAGCGACGAACCTCGCCCCGCCGGAACCGGGGGCGCCGACGGAACTGCCCCCTGCGCCGAGGGATACCAGGCACGCCTGAATCAGCACCAGCGCAAGGCGAGGGCTTGCTACGGTCCGCGTATGACGTTGTCTGTGCCTCCTGCTCGTGCTGTTGATCTGCGGGTTGAACCGGTCGATGACGTACTCGATCGTGTGGAGCGGTCTTTTCAGATGCGTGTCGACCGGAAAACGGTGGTACGAAAGCGCCGGTCGGTCGGTGGAAAGACGGATCGTGGTACCTGGGTGCGCGTTGAGCGGAGGGACTTCGCAAGGATCGGCGCGCAAGGCTGGAACGGCCCCGAGGCCGCTGCGGTCCTGCGGGGCGTTTCCATGCCGGAGTGGCATGCCGGGCTCGCCTGGCGTGACCAGGACGATCCCGTGATGTGGCGGGCCGACGAGATGGAGCTGATCACCGCTCCACCCGTCGGACACGCGCTTCTGATCGACGATCCCGGGTTGCCGGATGGCTGGTGGGCTGCGCTGAACACGTCGCTGGACTCCCTGGCCACTCAGCACACGCCCCGCATCGCCACGCCGGACACCGAGTCGGCTACACAGGAACTGGTGACGAGGACCATCCGGAGGGCCGTCCCCGAGATCACCGACACCACGGTTGACGAATGGGCCCCGGCCCATGCCGACCTGACGTGGGCAAACGTGACCGGCCCAGAGTTCTGCGTGATCGACTGGGAGGACTGGGGGATGGCGCCACGCGGGCTGGATGCGGCGACCCTGTGGGGAAACTCTCTCGCTGTCCCGGAGCTGGCCGAGCGTGTATGGAGAGAGCGCCGACTGGACCTTGAGAGCAGGTCCGGCCGACTGATGGCGCTGTTCTTCTGTGCGAAGGTTGTGGGTCCGCACGCGCATGAGGCGGACCCCCGGCTGGCGGCCGCACGCGAGGAGACAGCACGGCTCGTTGCCGAGCTTCAGACCTCCTGACGACGGTCTCGCAGCAGGCCGCGGTACTGCCTGAGGATCTCGTCGTCCACCTCGACGTCGTCCAGTGAGCAGACCAGCTCCCGCAGGTGATCGAGGTCGTCTGTACCGACGGCGACAGCATTCACGGCCGGAGGACTGTACGCAGCCCGGAACGCCGCTTGCACCGGGGATGCGCACTGAGGGTTGCGCATGAAAATCCGGGGATCGAATCTCTTCCATACGGATTCCGCCGTGCTCCCGCCGAATGGGCTCATGCCCCACACTGTCGATCGCCGCCATCGCTCGGCGAGAAGGTCGGTGGCTTCCAGAATGTCGACGCCGACCAGCAGCCCGGCGCGGACCATCAGAACATCGGGCTGCGGGAGACCCTCAAGAGCAGTCAGCGGTCGCGGATCCCAGGAGGAGATCCCCCAAGACCCGCATATTCCCTGTGCCGTGGCGTTCTCCAGGACCGAGCAGGCGCCGGCCAGAGCATCATTGGCTGACGCCTCGGGAAACTGGGCAAGGGTCTGCTCCGGGTTGTGCAGGAACACCAGATCCGGTTCCCGCCTCAGGTCCCGCGCCGCCTGTTCGACGGCTGTGCGCAGACGATCCGGCTCCAAAGAGTGCTCAGACCCTCCTGCGGCAGGGAAGTACCCGATCTTCGTCGACACCTTGAACTTCGGCAGCAGGTCACCGGCAACCATCGCCAGGACTTCGTGTGCACGGAACCCCAGGTAGTTGAAACTGGTGTCGATCGCCTCAACGCCGAGGTCGGAGGCCCCCGTCAGGAGACGGCGTTGGCAACGAGACCGGTGTAACCCGAGGACAATTCCGGGGTGAGCAGTGCGCATATCTCCTCCCCCACCAGGATCTCGGCGGCTTCCGCCACCTCAGCGCCCACCACGGCCACCGCCTGCTTCACATTGACGGGCCTGCCGCTCAGCAACATTCGCAGGGCAGGCAGCGCCTTGGCAGCAAGGGTGAGTTTCTGACCGGCAGCGATCAGGTCGACCGTTGCTTCGTTCTCTTCGATCCGGGGTGGAAACTGCGTGGTGCACACCACGGAGTCGAGCGGCCCGAAGACGTCCAGGAACGGCACGTGCCGGGCAGGCGTGGTCTCACGTTCGTACGCGGCCAGGAAGTTCTCGGGAGAGCGCTCGCTGATCAGCCGGGCAGCGGCTTCGACCAGGGTCGGACCACCGGTCCCGTGCCATCGGTCCAGGTCGTGCCGGAATACCTCCCGCTCCCGGGACCAGTCGGCCAGCCACGAGAACCAGCTCGCTCCCGTGCGCTTGGTGATTCCGAACGTCACGTGAAGGCTCCTTCCCGAGCCGCTGCTGGTTCGCGTTGCCTGGTGCCAGTGCCCCCGGGGAATGTGCATGACGTCTCCGGTCTGCATGACCCCTGCCCAGATGATCTCCTCGCTCGGCGTGCTGTTGGGGTCGGCGTCCCGGTACATGGGGACCTTGCGGGAGGTCTCGCGTACCTCCCATTCCTTTTCGCCCGCAAGCTGGACGATCAGGACATCGTGGTCGTCCCAATGCAGCGGGAAGCCAGCGGCGTCGTTCGTCGTCAGATACGCGTTGACCTGCACTCGCTCGTGTGACCACCACTGCAATGCCCGGCAGGCCACCTCCAGCGTCGGGTCGAAGACATTGGCCTGATCAAGGATGAGCGTTGCTCCCTCCCGCAGGAGGTTGCCCAGACTGCGCATGTTCACCATGGAAATGCTCTGGCCCCGAGGACTGACGCTGTCGGTGTAGTACACGGCCGGGTGAACCTCTTCGCCCTTGCGAAAGCACCGTAACTGCGGGCGGTACGCTTCTGCGCATCGCGATGTCCAACATGCGGTTGGGGGTCAGTACGCGTGAGAGAAGCGCCGAGTCGGCCACGTTGCCCCGCGCAAAGGTCTTGCCGAGTTCCTCCGCTCCGTTCCACCCGAGCGCTCTCTCCATGGCACTGATCAACTGGTGCTCCACCACTTCCTCCTGATGAGTTTCGATCAAGCGATCAGATGGCGGCGGGGACCCGCAGAGGGGACTTGGCGAGCCCCCGCCGTTCAGGCACTACTCGATGTCGTTCAGGTTGCCGTCACCGCCCGGCCACGGAGAATCGCCGGAACTTCCCTGGTTGTCGGACCGGAGGCTGTCATACCGGTCGTGGACGGTGGTCAGCTCTTCCACCGCCACCAGAAGGCCACTGTGCGCCGGCGGCGGCGTCGCGACTTCTGCCACCTCGTACTCCTCTCTCTTCGGGACTCCGCCCAGCTCTGGGCGGAAGATCTGAGCCAACCCGCACCCTCCGGTTGGCGGATGGGCGGCACATGGACACTGGGTCTGTGGGCCTACTCCGGCACGAGATCCTCTTTCCGCAGGCACTCCAGGATTCGGGCGACGAGGGTCACGTCCGGCTCCCGCGATTCGATGGCGGCGCGGCCTTCCTCGTACCACTCGCCAAGCGCCCTCTCCCAGGCAATCTCTGCCTTCATGACCTCGGCCCGGACCTCGTCCAGCGCCAATTCGGCTTCGATCCGGAGCCGGATGAGATCAGCGGGGCTGATACGCATGGGAGCTGGGAAGGCGACCGTGTCCGCGTCAGGCCGGAATGGAGCGAAAGTGACCTCTACGCAACGCTCGGGATACGGGTCGCCGATCAGTTCCTCTGTAGGCAGGAGGCGCAGTCCAAGCCTGGGTGTATGCCGTGTGCCCCTCATAGGTCAGGCGCCATCACGAAGGGCACCGGCCTGACGTGGACGTCGGCCTGCGGAGCCGCGGCCTCCGTGCGCTCGCGCGGAGTTCTGCCGCGAGGACCTTGCCCTGATACCGGTACGCCGAATTCAACCCAGACCTTTTTGCCCTTGTTGGTTCGTTCCCAGCCGCTCCGCGCGGCGAGGAAATCGACCAACTCAAGGCCCCGCCCACCCTCGTCGTCCTCGGTGGTGTTCTGACGTCTCGGCGGCTCGGGACTGCCGTCGTGGACGACCAGGACCAACATGTCGTCCTTGAGGTCAAGAGCAACCGTGACGAACCCCCCTGCGTGGACCACGGCATTCGTGATCAGTTCAGAGGCAACGAGCCTGATCGCATTCTGCTCGTCCTCGCCGAGCCGTAGGCCCCAAGCCTCAATATGCGTTATGACGCGGTCTCTTGCGAAAGCGACTGCGGACGGGCCACCGGCTACGGCGATCCTGGCACGGCGGGTCATGAGGACTACTCCTCTACGGTCAAGGTGGTGGCCCGGTCCCTGACGTCGGGACATAGGGAGCGGGCGGCCGGTTTGTAGGGGTGCCAAGCTGTTGCTCCCCACGGAGGGAGCAGTCGCACCCGGGTACGCGGAATTTGGGCGCCTGAGGATCCAGTCAACGTCGTCCACCGGCAGTTGAGAGACTCCAAGGGGTGACTCCAAGACGGAGTCAGGACGTATGTGCGGCCGTAGCATCGGAGAACACGTCCCAGGGGGTCGCAATGAGCCGTCAGCCACCGAACCCACGAGATGTCGTCGCCGGCTTGCTCGGTGATGCCCGACTGCTCAACGCGTGCGCCGAGCGGGACATGGGCGTCATATTCCGACTGGTCAATGCGCGAGGCGTCAGTACACGTCGGATCGCCGCAGCCGTGGACATCACCCAAGGTCGGCTCTACGACTACATGAATGGCAAGAGCCGGGTGGAAAAGCTGACTCTGTTCGAGCAGATCTCGGACGCTTTCCATATCCCTGGCCACCTGTTCGGGCTTGCACGGCGAGCGTGGGAACCGAGGGCCGAACCGGCCGAGCACCGATCGGAAGTACCCCCGGACGGCGACGACCTGACGGCCATGGAGGCCTTCCGTTCAGCAGACCGGCAAACCGGGGGAGGACGGCTGTACGGTGCTGTCGTACAGCACCTCTCAGTTCGAGTGGCGCCGCGTCTGGTCGACCCCCGAAGCGGCCCGCATGCATTTGCTGTTGCTGCGGCCCTGACGGAAATGGCCGGGTGGATGGCCCACGACTCCGGCCACGATGATTTGGCCGCACGCCACTTCAACCGGGCGCTTCCCCTGGCCCGCACTTCAGGGGACTTACCACTCGCCGCGAACATCGCAGCCAGTAACAGCCACCTCGCGCTGCAGACCGGCGATACGACGGGCGCCTTCCGCTGGGCTCAGACCGGGCTCGACCTCGCCGGTCAAGGGCCGCGAATTCCTGCACTCGCTGCGCGGCTCCACACGATGCAGGCCCGAGCCTTGGCCGCGGGTGAGCAGCGTACGTCGGCTGTGCGTGCTCTCGAAGCAGCCCGGAGCGGGCTCGACGCGCCTGCAGATACGGCACATCCTTGGCTGAGCCCCTTTGACGCCGCAGCACTCGCGAGTGAATCCGCGCTGGTTCTGCGCGATCTGGAGCAGCACGACCAAGCGATGGCCCAAGCCGAGCAGGCGGTGACACTGAGGGAGGCGGGACGGACACGCTCTCTGGCACTGAGCCGCATCGGTCTCGTTGACATCCACCTTCGGCGAGGAGACCTTGATGCCGCAGTGGACATCGGGCACGAGTTGCTCACCATAAGCCCCACGCTCGGGTCGGTCCGTGTCGTGCACCAGCTTGAGGAGCTGCGTCGTCTGCTGGACCCGCACAAGGGTTACCGGCCGGTGCGGGAGTACCTGGTGAACTTCGACGACGCGCGGCGGGCCAGAATGCTGTTGCTGGCCGACATCATCACCCCCAGGGGAGGCACCCCTACATGAGGCCCACACCCGCCGACCCGGAAGCGTGGAACGCCTACCTGGCTGAAGGAAATGCCACACAGGCACGGAAGCGCGTCGCGGCCGACGTGCTGCTGCGTGACACGGCCGGGCGCGTGCTGCTGGTGAAGCCCACGTACAAGCCGGGCTGGGATCTGCCGGGCGGGATGGCGGAAGCGAATGAGCCACCGGAAAGGGCGGTGGTGCGGGAACTGGGCGAGGAGCTGGGGCTGGACATCACGTTGCGCGGCCTCTTGGTGGTCGACTGGGTACCCCCGCACGGGCCGTGGGACGACCACATGGCCTTCATTTTCGACGGTGGCACGCTGAACACGGACCAGGCTCGGGAGATGCACCCTCACGACGGCGAGTTGTCCGAGGCGGTCTTCGTCTCCCTGGACAGGGCTCGGGAGTCGCTCGGACGGCGGCTGCGTAAGCGGCTCGACGGCGCGATCCAGGCCCTGGAAGGAGGGCGGCCCGTATATCTGCATGATGGCGGCCCGCTCTGGTAGCCGGCTGAGGATGACGTGGCCACTGAGGCATCGGCGAGGACCGGTTCAGGTCACTCGGCGTCGGCGGGCCGCTCCGACGGTCCGCCGTCGGGCACAAGCACGAGCGCGGGCACGGGCACCGGCTCAGCGCTGCGCGGGCAGGTCCCGGCGGTGGCGGACCGGGGAGAGGAAGACGGGGAGGAAGGCGAGGGCGAGACAGGTCGCGCCCGTCCACAGGGCCGCGTCCAGACCCGCGAACGTGCCGAGCAGGCCCGCCGTCGCGGAGCCGACGGCGATCGCGCCGGTGAGCATGAAGCGGAAAGTGGCGTTCATCCGGCCGAGGAGCGGGTCCGGGGTCAGCCGCTGGCGCAAACTCACCCCGAGGACGTTGTCGACGCCGACCTTGAACATGACGATCAGCCAGCCGGCCCCGGCGACCCACAGCCACACGCCCCGGTCGACGAGCGGCAGGGCCGGCGCGGCGGGCGCCACGCCCATGCCGCACACGCTGATCCGTACGACGACGCCGGCCGCCCGCGAAGGGGTCGCCGCCCTGCGCGCGGACCCGGACCGGGGGCTCGCCCGGCTGGTGGACACGATCGCCGCGTACTGGGAGGTCGCGCTCGCCCCGCACTGGCCGCGCATCCTGGCCCTGGTCGAGGGCGACGTCCTCTACCGGGCAAAACGGCTCGCGGAGGGCGGTGCGCGCCGCCTCTTCGACGATCTCGACCCGCGCGTCACCTGGGACTCCGGCACCCTCCAGGTGCTGCACCGCTGCGTGCGCGGCGCCCGGGACCTGGAGGGCCGGGGGCTGCTGCTGGTGCCGTCCGTGTTCGGCGGGCAGCGGATCTTCTCGGACGTGGACAGCCCCGACTGGCAGCCCACCCTGCGCTATCCGCCCCGGGGCACGGGCACCCTGTGGGAGGCACGGTCGCAGCCGCTGTCCGACGCCCTGGCCGGAGTCCTCGGCCGCACCCGCGCGCTGTTGCTGGCCGAGCTGTCGTCCCCCGCCTCCACCACCGAACTGGCCCGGCGGCTCGGCCTCTCCGCCGGCGGGGTCTCGCAGCACCTGACGGCGCTGCGCGCGGCCGGCCTGGTCAGCGCGCACCGTACGGGGCGCGTGGTCCTCTACGCCCGTACGCACGTGGGCGAGGCGCTGGTGGGCGAGTGACTGGTGGGCGAGTGGCCCCCGGGCGCCCGCGACTCACTCGCCGCCGACGCTGAGGTTCGGGTTGCCGTCCCGGCCGTGCGGCTTCAGCTCGATCTGGATGGTGTGCGTCGTGTCGCGCGCCGCGGTCGCGCCGCCGCCGGCCGTCAGCACGCCGATCCGCAGCTCGGCCCGCCCGCTGCCCTCCCGCCGTACCTGCACCGCGAATTCGAGGTGCACGCTCTCCACGCTGAACCGCAGATCCCGTCCCTCGCCCGCATGTTGGGCACGCTCCAGCTCGTCCCGGACCTGACCGATCACCTCGGCCAGCCCCACGACCGCGGTTTCGTCACGCTCAGCCATCGCGCACCCCGTCTCCCGTAGTTATCGTTACGCAGTATGAGCGAGCCACTTCGCACATCCAACTCCTTACCGGAGGAAGAGAGTTGGCGGGTACGTCTGCTCCGGGGCCCGGACCGGACGGACAGGCCGCTCGGCGCCGGCGTGCTGCTCCCCGGCGGACTGGTGCTGACCTGCGCGCACGTGATCCTGCTGCGCCCCGACTCGACCGGTGCGCGCGCCCCGCGGGAGGAGGTGTACGCGGACCTGCCGCGGATGCCCGCGGGCGACGGGGCGCAGCCGCTGCGGGCCCGGCTGCTGAGGGAGTACCTCGTCCTGCCGACGGGGCAGTACGGCGGAGACCTGGCGCTGCTCAAGCTGGACCACGAACCGGCGGTCCCCCATGCCGTCCTGCACCGCCAGATCCCGGCGCGCGGCGACATGGTGCACTTCACCGGATACCCGGAGGACCTGCCCGGCGGCGAACATCTGGACGCCCGGCTGATGGGCCGCGGCGGTCCCGCGCCGACGCCGGAGTGGGTGCAGCTCGACGCGCTGAACGCGCCGTACGTGGTGCGGCTCGGATACAGCGGGTGCGCGGTGGTGCACAGCCGTACGCGGCGCGTCATCGGCATCGTGGCGCACCAGTTCGGCACGCCGCAGGCGCGGGTGCGCCGGGACCACGCGTACATGATCCCGACCGAGACGGTGCTGAAGCATCTGCCGCTGGAGCGGCTGGGGCTGACGGTCACCGGGAAGCCGGCCGTCTCGCACGACGTCGCGGTCGCGCACGACCGGACCGCCTCCGGGCGCGTGCCCGGTCTGCACCGGCGGCTGACCCGGTGGCTCGACGGGGCGCCGGACACCGATCCGGTGGAGCCGGTGTTCGCCGGTGAGGGCGAGCACGACCTGCTGCACACGGTCAGGTCGGTGCTCACCCTCGCCGACCGCGAGCAGAGCCCGCCGGAGACACATCCGTCCCGGACGAGCGCGACGGGCGCGGCGGACGGGGCGGACGACCCGCAGGCGGGCACGATCGACATCGCCGTCGACGTGACGAACCGGACGGTGGCGGAGCTGGCCAGGGACGCGGCCGAACGGATCGGCCTGGACCCGCTCCCCGACGACACCGAGGGTGGTACGCGACCTCTGCTCGACCGGATCGCGGAGGAGAGCCCGCCGCTGAGCGCCGCGTTCCTGTCCGTCGACCGGTCGGCCTCCGGCGACGACGAGATGCTGCGGCTCCTCGCCGCGCTCCTCGCCCGCGGCCAGAGCCGGCTGCTGCTCGTCTTCAGCGACCCGCGCTCGCCGCTCCTGGCCCGGGTCCGCGCAGAACTGCTCGGCCCCGACTGGGCCGCCCGCCGCACCGAACGGCTGGGCATCCGGGTCAGCCGGCTCGCGGAGACCGAGCAGCGGCTGCACCAGCTCTCCGGCCGGCGGCCCGCCCCCCTCGCGCCCCGGCTGCGCCGGACGCTCGAACAGCTCGGCCCGGACGGCCCGTTGAACGGCTCCGAGGACCAGCCGCACGCCCTGTTCCGCTGCGCCGTCGACATCGAGGCCGCGCTGCTGGACGCGGAGAACGCCGAGCAGGAGCTGAACGGCCCCGCCGGGCCCCGCGAGTTCGTCGTCGGGCCGCCGGGCGACGGGCTGACCGACCTGCCCGCCGTCGCCGTGCGCGACCCCGACGCCCTGGTCACCGGGCAGACCGGGGACCGGCTTGCGGGCGGCGAGCGGCTGCACCAGCAGTACGAGGTGGTGGGGCCCATCGGCCAGGGCAGCCACGGCAAGGTGTACCTCGCCCGCGACCTGCTCCTGGAGAACCGCCCCGTCGCCCTCAAGGGCATCCTCGACCCGGGCGATCCGGCCGCCGTGCTCCAGGCCCACCAGGAGCGGCTGCGGCTCGTCAGCCTCAACCACCCGTCGGTCATCCGGGTCGTCAACTACGCGCGCCACGAGCCGACGGCGGCCGAGTTCATCGTCATGGAGTTCGCCGACGGGGCGCCGCTGTCGTGGGTGGGGTCCAGGATCGCGCGGCGGGTCGAGCCGTTCGCGGGGCCGCGGGTGCGGGAGTTCATCGTGGCGTACGGTCTGCTGGTCCTCGAGGCGCTCGACTACCTGCACCGCGAGGAGAAGTTCGTCTACGGCGACCTGTCGCTGACCAACGTCCTCCACTGCGGCACCGGCATCAAGCTCATCGACGTCGCGGGCGTACGCGAGCCCGGCGCGCCGGGGCCGGTCAGCCACCGGCCGCCGGAGAGCGGGCCCACCGGCGGGATGACCACCGCGGGCGACCTCTACACGGTCGGCGCGGTCCTCGGGGAGTTGCTCGCCAAGGACC
This sequence comes from Streptomyces sp. NPDC002835, assembly GCF_053591995.1. Classification (NCBI taxonomy): domain Bacteria; kingdom Bacillati; phylum Actinomycetota; class Actinomycetes; order Kitasatosporales; family Streptomycetaceae; genus Streptomyces; species Streptomyces sp. NPDC002835. Next base: position 61,112 of record NZ_JBSFUW010000016.1, read on the forward strand.
CGGCGCCGCCGTCCGACCTCGGCACCGAGTCGCTGCGGCGGGCCCTGTCCCGCGCCACGGCCGCCGATCCGAGGCAGCGTTACGCCTCCGCGCAGGAGATGGCCGTCCAGTTCCGCGGGGTGCTGCGCGAGCTGCGGTCGCTGCGGCTGGACGAGGAGACGTTCGAGCCGTCCCCGCTCTTCGACTCGGCCGCCATCGCGCTCGACGGCCGGCTGGGCAGACCGCCGCCGCTCGAACGCTGGCGGGCGGACGGGCCGGCCGACCGGCTCGGCGCGCATGTGCCGGAACCGGCGGAGGCGGCCGTGGCCCTGCCTGTACCGAAGGCCGACGTGCAGGACCCGAACTGGAAGGAGCTCCAGCGCACCTCGCACGACGACCCGGCGGGGCTGCTGCAGCTCAGCAACGAGTGGCTGCCGTCGCCCGAGCTGCATCTGCTGCGCTGCCGGCTCCACCTGGAGCTCGCCGGCACCCGCCGCCACGGCCGCGACAAGGAACTGGTCACCGCCGCGGTGGAACTGGACCGGGCCGGCCGGCTGCTCGGCGACCGGTCCCGCTACGACTGGCGACTCGACTGGCACCAGGGCCTGACGCAGCTGGCGCACGGCCGGCTGCACCGGGCGCTGGAACGCTTCGACGCGGTGTACGCGGCGATACCGGGCGAGTACGCGCCCAAGCTGGCGCTCGGCTACTGCCACGAGAAGCTCGCCGACGAGTGGCGGACCGGTGAGCCGGCGGCCGCGGAAGCGCGGGAGGCGCACGAAGAGCAGGCCATGCTCTTCTACGACGCGGTGTGGCGGCGCAACCACGCGCTCGGCGCGGCGGCCTTCGGACTGGCCCGCATCCACCTCGCCCGGCACAGCCCGGACCGGGCCCTGGCCTCCCTCGACGGCGTCCCGCCCGACTCCCGGCACCGCACCGCCGCGCGTACGGCCATGGTCCGCATCCACGCCGGCACACCGACGGTCGCCTCCGCGATCCGCGCCCACGCCGCGCTGCACCGGCTCGCCGGGCACGAGGGCCTGACGGACCCGCAGGCGCAGGAACGGCTCACCGCGGAGCTGCGGGAGCAACTGCTGGAACTGGTACGGGCCCAGGGCCCCGACGTGCTCGCGCAGCTCCGTGCCGCGCTGCCCGCGGCGGTGCGGGTGCCGTCGACGGAACGGGAGCTGCGCGAGCAGCTCTCTACGAGCTACCGGCGGCTGGCCAAACAGGTCCCGCGCACGGACCGGGCGGAGGGGGCGGCGCTGGCGGATGCGCTGCTGGACAACGCGTACAGCACGCGGCCGTTGGGGCTGCGGCATGTGCGGGTGCGGGCGGGCGGGGGTGGGTGGGCGTGGCGCCGCCGGCCCGCCCGCGGATGACCGCCGCAGGCGGGACGGGTGAGGGAGGGGACGGATGAGGGTCGTGGGGTGGCGCAGGGCGCTGGGGCGGTGGGGCGCCGGGGCCGGGCCCGGGGTGTGGGCGTGGGCCGTCGGGCGGGGACCGAACGGCCGGCACCCGACGGCCGCGTTCCTGCGGCGCCGCATGCTCATGCTGCCCGCCCTCGCGTTCATCGCGCTCGCGCTCTGCGCCGCCGCCTACGCCGACGTCCACGACCGCTCCGAGCGGCTGCGCCACCGGTCCGTCCCGGCCCTGGAGGGGCTGGCGCACGCGCGGGCGTCGCTGGGACTGGCGCAGGCGCAGGCCGAGTTGCGGCTGCTGGCGGCCGCGCAGGCGGGGAGGGTCGAGCTGGGTGAGACGTACCGGTCGCGGCTGGCGGAGGCGTCGCAGAGCCTCAACCGGGTCGCTCAGACAGGGGCGTTGAGCCGGGGGCAGGAGCAGGAGCTGCGGGTGGTGTCCGGGCTGGTCGTCGCGTACGGGGACAAGATCGCCTGGGCGGACCGCAACCGGTCCAGCGAGGTGCTGCGCGAGGCCGGTGTCGCGTACGCGGCGGACCTGCTCGAGGGCCCCTCGGGCACGGACCCGACCCGCCGGGAGGAGGAGCCGACCGCCGTGCTGGACCGGATCGAGGGGCTGGAGCGTCAGCTCCGGCAGGAGACCGCGGACCTGGCGGCCTGGAGCCCGCTGACGCTGACCGCCGCCGCGGCCGCCGTGCTGACGACCGCGGTGTTCGGGTTTCTGGCGGTCGGCACGGCGGTGTTCCTGCGGGACCGGCTGCGGCTGGTGAGCGTGCAGCTCGCGGCCGGCGCGCTGCCGGTGCTGCTCACGCCGGTGCTGCTGGCGTTCGGCGGGGCGCAGGAACAGGGCGCGCAGCAGGGCGCTGGTACGGCGGTGGCCGGGCTGGCGGACGTCGGGGCGGTCCGGACCGCGTCGCGGGACATCGAGAAGAAGACGGATACGGCCTACGCCCGGATCAGCGCGGCGAATCCGGACGGCTGGTCGCTCACGGCGGGGGTCGTCGTACCGGCCGCCGGGGTCGGCGCGCTGGCGTGCGGGGTGACGCTCTACCTCTACGGCAGGCCGTATCCGGCGGCCCGCACGGCCCTGAGACGGAAGTACACCGAGGCGTGAGGAACTGATGACGAGACACGGGAGACGCCGGAGACGCGGGGGTCTGCGGGCGCTGCTGGCCGGCTGCCTGATCGCCGCGGCGTCGGCGGCGGCCGGTTGCGGCGGTTCGCCGGAGGCGCGCACGCTGGTCGTGCTCGGTCCGTGGACGGACGGCGAGGAGACGGCGTTCGTCGACGCGCTGGACGCCATCGGGCGGCAGACGGGGCACCGTTACGTCTACAAGGGCACGCGTTCGCTGCGCGAGACGCTCGTCGCCCAGCTCCAGGCGGGCGCGCCGCCGGACATGGCGATCCTCAACAGCCCGGGGGAGCTGGCCGAGTACGCACGGGCTGGTGATCTGTATCCGCTGCCGGAGCGGGTGGCGGGCGCGGCCGTCACGCCGTGGGCGCCCACGATCACGGTCCAGGCACCGGACGGTGAGGGGCGGACCCGCGCGTACTGGGCGCCGATCCGGGTGGATCTCAAGTCGCTGGTGTGGAGCCGCGCGGACGCGGCGGACGCCGAGCCCGTGTGGTGCGTGGGCCTCGGTTCCGGCGCGACCTCCGGGTGGCCGGGCACCGACTGGCTGGAGGACCTGATGCTGCAGCGCAGGGGCTCGGCCGCGTACGAGGACTGGGCGACGGGCCGGACGACGTGGAAGGAGACGCGCCCGCTGTGGGAGGAGTGGGGGCGGCTGCTCACCGCGGGCGGACGCACACCGGGCGCGGAGGAGCTGGCGGACTTCCAGCTGCTGGACGACCGCCGCCTCGGGCTGCTGAACCGCGGCGACTGCACCCATGAGCACCAGGGCTCGTTCATCCGCAGGCACTACGGCGACGACGTGCGGCCGACGCCGACGGCCCGCTATCTGGCCGGGGTGCCGACGCCGGCGGAGGGCGGCGAGAACGCCTTCGAGGTGTCCGGCGACATGGCCGCCGTGTTCCGCGAGAGCGACGCGGCGTGGGACCTGCTCGGCCGGCTCACCTCGAAGGAGGCCCGCCAGAGCTGGGCGGACGCGGCGCTCCCCGGTGAGCGGCCGTTCTTCCCGGGCCACGAGGCGTCCTCGGTCCCGGCGTCGGGGGCCACCGCGGCGGTGCAGCGGCTGTTCGACACGGCGGGCCGGATCTGTTTCGACGCCTCCGACGCGATGCCGCCGACGCTGCGGGACGCGTTCCACCGGGCGGTGCTGGAGTTCGTGGGCGACCCGCGTGACAAGGCACTGCTGGACCGGCTGCTCGGGCAGCTCGAGGCGGAGCGGCTGCTGCAGCACGAGGAGAACGCGTTCGTGCTGGACGACCTGTGCGACAACCCGGTCCCGGACTGGCCGGGCCGGGGCGGCGTCAGGTGAAGACGACCGTACGGCGGCCGTTGAGCAGGATGCGGTGCTCGGCGTGCCACTTCACCGCGCGCGCCAGCGCCTGGCACTCGACGTCCCGGCCGACCGCCACCAGCTGCTCGGGAGTGACCTCGTGGCCGACCCGTTCGACCTCCTGCTCGATGATCGGGCCCTCGTCGAGGTCGGCCGTCACATAGTGCGCGGTCGCGCCGATCAGTTTCACGCCCCGGGCGTGCGCCTGGTGGTAGGGCTTGGCGCCCTTGAAGCTCGGCAGGAAGGAGTGGTGGATGTTGATGATCCGGCCGCTGAGCTGCTTGCAGAGGTCGTCGGAGAGCACCTGCATATAGCGGGCGAGGACGACCAGCTCCACGTTCTCGTCGTGCACCAGCTCCAGCAGCCGGGCCTCGGCCGCCGCCTTGGTGTCCTTGGTGACCGGGATGTGGTGGAACGGGACGTCGTACGAGGAGACGAGCTCGGCGAAGTCCGTGTGGTTGGAGACGACGGCCGCGATCTCGACGGGCAGCGCGCCGGTGCGCGACCGGAAGAGCAGGTCGTTCAGGCAGTGCCCGAACTTGCTGACCATCAGGACGATCCGCATCCGCTCCTCGGCGAGATGGATCTGCCAGTCCATCTGGAAGGCGTCGCCGACGGCGGCGAAGCTGGCCCGCAGCTTGTCCACCGTGACCGGGGCCTCGGCGGAGAAGTGCACCCGCATGAAGAACAGACCCGTGTCCTTGTCACCGAACTGCTGGCTGTCCTCGATGTTGCATCCGGTGATGAACAGGTAGCTCGAGACGGCGTGCACGATGCCCTGCTTGTCCGGGCACGAGAGCGTCAGGACGTACTGATCGGTCATCCTTGCAGCCTGCCACATCCGGCGGCCGGGTCCGGCGTACGTCCGTCAGGCGGAACGCGTCATGATCCGCAGCACCTCGAGAGAGCGCGGCGGGGCGTCGGGGTCCTCTCCGTCGCTCGTGGCCATGCTCACATGCGCGTCGCGCGCCGCCCGTACGGCCTCCGGCCAGCCGTGGTGCTCCAGATACGCGGAGACCGGGGCGTCCGCGCCGACCTGGTGCATGATCCGCAGCACCCGCAGCACGGCGACGTCCACGAGGGCGGCCTCGGCGGAGTCCCGGAAGATCGTGCCGACGTACTTCTCGGCGGACCAGTTGTCCAGCCAGGTGTCCTCGACCAGGCGGTACACGGCATCCGTGACGTCGCCGTATCCCTCGAGGCCCGCCAGCCAGCATTCCTGGTGGAAGACGGGGTCGGAAAGCATGTGCAGCGCCGAGCGCACATTGCTGCGCCAGCGCCACCAGGGCATGTCGTTGAGCGGCATGCCGCCCATGGTGGGGGAGCGACGGCCGCGACGGGAAGGGTTGTCCGAACCTTGCTGCACGCCTTCGATCGTACGTTCCCCTTCCGCGCAACCGGACCCACCCCGGCAATTCACTTCGACGTCACCCCGCGTTGCAGCACGCTCACCGTGCCGTTACCTGCGACCGGAAGCGTGCACAGTCATGACCGGTAGGCGTGATCCCTCCTCCCCTCGCCCCTACAAGACCTTCTCAGTCCGAACGGCGTGTACGGCGGCGGCGGCCGGAGCGTCGCTCATCGCCGGATGTGGCGTCCTCCCTGGAGACCCGGGGGGCTCCAGGGGGACCGTCACCGTCATGACCTTCGCCCCCGAGGACACCAAAGCCACCAATATGCCCGGAATGCCGTCGATGGCCGAGGCGTACGCCCGCTGGGCCAAGGCCAACGGCGGCATCGACGGCCACGAGCTGCGCGTCATCACCTGCAACGAACAGAACACCCCCAGGGGCGCGGCGACCTGCGCCCGCGAGGCCGTCGACAAGGGCGCCGTCGCGGTGGTCGGCTCCTACAGCCAGTACGGCGACGCCTTCATGGCGCCGCTGGAGGCGGCCGGCATCCCCTTCATCGGCGGATTCGGTGTCTCCGACGAGGAGTTCACCAGCTATCTGTCCTACCCGGTCAACGGCGGCCAGGCCGCCCTGCTCGCCGGGAACGGCGAACAGCTGGCCGACGTCTGCGACCATGTCGCGCTCGTACGGCCGGACAGCCTGGCCGGCGACGACCTGAACGAGCTCCTCAACGCCGGCCTGACCCGCGGCAGGGCACACAAGTCGGCGGACATCCTCGCCGCCGACAACGCCACCGGCTACTCCGACGAGGCGCGGCTGGCCCGCGAGCGGGCCGTGGAGCCGGCCGGCACCGCGGACGGGGCCGGGACCGAGGACGGGGCCGACGACGGCCGACCGGGCTGTGTCACGGCGGCGCTCGGCGACCGTACGGAGACCTTCTTCGACTCGTACCGGCGGCTGCCGGACGACGGCCGGGACATCAGGATCTCGTCCGTCATGGGCAGCGTCGGCCAGCCCCTCATCGACAGCACCGGCGGCCGCAACGGCCTCTACGAGGGCGCCTACGTCACCGGCTGGTACCCGGACGCCGCCGACGCCCGCTGGGACCGGATGCGCGACGTCATCCGCACCCACGCCTTCGTCGACAACACCCTGGACCCGGCGGACGCCGGCGTGCAGACCGCCTGGATCGCGTACACCGTCCTGGACAAGGTCATCCGGGCGATCGACAGCGGCAGCATCACCCCCGGCAAGATCTCGCACGCCCTCGACCAGGGCCTGAAGGTGTCGACCGACGGCCTGACACCGGACCTGCGGTGGGGTTACGAGGACATGCTCGGCGCGGCCGACTACCCCCGGATGGTCAACAGCAGCGTGACGTTCCAAGTGGTGCGCGACGGCCGCCTGGTGACGCAGCGCCAGGACTTCGTGGACGTCGGCCCGACCCTGCTGGAGGCGTCGTAGCCCCGCGGGGCCGCACGGCCCCGGCCCACCACCGCCCCTGCCACCGCCCCCGGTCCGGAACTCCCGGAACTCCCGGCCGGGGGCGCTTCCTTCGTCTCAGAGCTGGCGGCTGCTGCGCTCGGTGAGCTCGTACTTGCGGGCGATGGCGTTCCACAGCTTCGACGCCTGGTTCTTGGCCGTCGTCGCCTCGCCGCTCGCCTGGTTGCCCATGGCCGTCTGCTTGGTGTCGCGCGCCTTGCCGTCCTTGCAGCCCTTCTTGCCCTTGACCTGCTGCGCCCACGCCGCGTAGTGGTCGTCGGCGGACGCCGACGCCTGCCACGCCTTGGTGAGCGACGCGGTCAGCGCGGCGTTGTCCGGCAGCTTGTCCACGGACAGGGCGTTCAGCCGGGTCACCAGGTCGCGCCGCTGCTGGGCGGCACCCTTCAGATCCGCGGTGGCCCGGTCCAGGTTCTTGCACGCTCTGATGTTCTGCACCGAGCGCACGACGGCGTCGCGGCTGCTGCTGCTGTCAGCGAGGAGCTTGTCGAGCTCCTTGGCCTGCGGCTCGGCCGGGTCCTCCTCCTCGGCGGAGGGGCTCGCCTCACTCGGCGTGGGGGACTCGGCCGCGACGATCTTGTCGGGGGCCGGGTCCGGGTCCTTGTCGTCGTCGCCGCCGAACATCACGGCGGCGACGCCGAGTCCGAGCACGGCACACCCGATGACGAGCGCGGCGACCACCGGCGCGGTGGACCGGCGGCGCGGCTCCGGCTCGGGGGCGTACTGCGGCTCGTACCGGCCCGGCTGCTGGTACTGCGGCCGGCCGGGCTGCCGGTAGCCGGGCGGCGGCTCCTCGAAGCGGGGCATCTGCTGGGTGGCGTCGGCCGGTTCGGGCGCGCCGTGGCCCTCGGAACGGAAGAGGCTGTCGAACTCGGCGGGCGGCCGGCGGTCCTCGGGAGCGCCGGGCCGGACACCGAAGGGCGCCCCGGGGGGCGCGGGTGGCACGGGCGCGATGTACTGCGTGGCGTCCGCGTCGGGGCCCTGGGGGGCGGCGCTCGGCGGGCTCTGGCCGCCCTGCGGCCCGCCGGCGCCGACGCGCCCGAGGAAGGTCGTCGACTCCGCGGGCATCTCGGGCGGCAGCGCACCGGGTCCGACGGGCGCGATGTACTGCGTGGCGTCGGCGTCACCCATGGGCGCGGCGCCGGGGTTCCCCTGCGGCGGCGGTCCGGCCGCGGGCGCGCCGTGCGTCGGGTACTGCCCCTGCGGAGGGGTGTCGTACTGCGGGTAGCCGTCCTGCGGCGGCAGCGCGCCCGGGGGCGCGAACTGGCCCTGGGGGGCGGCGCCTTGCTGCGCTCCGTACCCGTAGCCGTCCTGCGGGGCAGCCCCGTGGGCCGCGTACGGGGGCTGAGCCCCGGGCTGCGGGGGCGGCGGGGCGTAGCCGCCGGGCGCGGGCTGCTGCTGCGGCTGCGCGGGCTGTTGCTGCGGCTGCGCGCCGTAGGGGTCCGGCTGCGCGGGGTAGCCGTAGCCGCCGGCCTGCGCGGGCGGCGGGCCGGGGTAGCCGTAGCCACCGGCCTGGGCGGGTGGCTGTGCGGGGTAGCCGTAGCCCTGCCGCGCCTGCCCGCCCTCGGCCTGCGGGGGCGGCGGGCCGGGGTAGCCGTACCCGGGTGCCGCCTGCGGCGGCTGCGGCGGCGGCTCCTGAGGACCCCAGGGCGCGCCCCACGGCTGTCCACCCGCCGGAGCCGGCTGCGCGCCCGGGGTGCCCGGTATGAGGGGCTCACTTCCGTCGGCGGGCAGCACGATGCCTTCGTGCGCGGGCCGCGCGGCCGGCGGCCGCTGCTCGTCACCCTGTCCGCTGTGCGTCACCGGGACTCCTACGTGTGGATCTGCTTCGATCGTCGGCTCACGCTACCGGGTGCCCGGAGTGGTCCGCACACACGTGCCCCAGCGGTGACACGATGGGGACACAACTCACCGTGGCCACCGGGCGGAAAGCGCTTGTCGCCACGCCTGCGCGACCGTCGACCGGAGCCCGTGCTCAGGCCGCCGTACGCAGCTCCAGACGCGCCGCGAACTCCCGGACCGGCGGCTCCTGCGCATACGGCTCCAGCCGGAGCTGAAGGCCGTCGAGATACTCCGCGCCCCTGCTGGAGCGCAGGGTGTCCAGCAGCTCCACCGCCCGCGTCCCGGTGTGGCACGCCTGCTCCACCTCGCGCTGCTGCACCTGCGCCGACGCCAGCAGGACCAGGCCGATCGCCCGGCGGCGGACCCGGAACTCGGGCAGGGCGTCCAGCGCGTCGGCCGCGTACTGCCCGGCGGTCTGCGCACGGCCGAGGTCGCGGTAGCAGTGCGCCAGCTCGTCGGCGAGGTAGGCCTGGTCGAAGTGGGAGATCCAGTCCGGGTCGTCCCCGGTGCCCGGCTCGGCCCGCTCCAGCGCGGCGACCGCCCGGGCCGCCACCTCGTCGCAGGTGGGACCGTCCCCCAGCAGGGCGTGCCCGCGTGCCTCCGCCGCGAGGAACATGGCCTGCACCCGGGGCGTGACCCGCCCCCGCGCGCCCTCCTGCGCGGCCCGGGCGAGCTGGGCGATCTCGCGCGGGTTGCCCAGCTCGGCCGCCAGGTGGCTCATGGACGCGGCCAGCACATAGCCGCCGTACGCCCGGTCCCCCGCGGCCTGGGCGAGGCGCAGCGCCTGGATGTAGTAGCGCTGGGCGAGCGCCGGCTGGCCGGTGTCCACGGCCATGTAGCCCGCGAGCTCCGTCAGCCGCGCGACGGCGGCGAACAGGTCCCGGCCGACGGACTCCCGGTACGAGCCGGACAGCAGCCCGGACACCACGCTGTTCAGATAGTGGACGACGACGGGCCGCACATGGCCGCTCCCGAAGCGGTGGTCCATCTCGGTCAGCGCCGCGGTCATCGCGCGGACCGCCGCGACGTCCGGCGGCCCGACCCGTGCCCCGGCGGTCCGCGCCACCTGCGCGTCCGCGCCGGTGATCAGCCAGTCGCGGCTCGGTTCGACGAGGGCGGAGGCGGCGACCGCGGAGCCGGACAGGAAGTCGCGGCGGCCCACGTCGCTGCGCCACAGTTCGCAGACCTGCTCGATCGCGCCGGGGACCGTCGGCGAGAACTGCAGGCCGACGCCGGTGGCGAGGTTCTTCCCGTTGGCCATGCCGATCTCGTCGATCGTGACCGTACGGCCGAGTTTGCGGCCCAGCGCCTCCGCGATGATGCCCGCCGCCCGGCCCCGGGGCTGCTGGCCGCGCAGCCAGCGGGCAACGGAGGTCTTGTCGTACCGCAGGTCGAGGCCGCGCTCCGTGCCCACCACGTTGACGCGCCGGGCCAGCCCGGCATTCGAGCATCCGGCTTCCTGGATGAGCGCCTGCAGCCGTTCGTTCGGCTGGCGGACGACGAGAGGCCTGGCTGCCATGAACTACCCCCTGGTGCCGCGTTGATCAATGCGTTGATCAATGCCCGGCTGATATACGGAGAATGCAGAGTTGGTCGGGTTGGTTCCTTTTGCCGCCACGCGCCCCCGTCGTTTCCCTTTCCGCAGGCGTACCGCACTCCCCTACCCGCCCCCGCGGCCCCCGGCCCGTGCGCGCCCCCGGCCGTGCACCCGTGCGCCCCACGTGCAGGATCGATGCACCGGCCTCCGCCGCGGCACGCCCCGTAACCCGGGGTTGCGGCGGTAGTTGAGTGGGTCGTGGAAGAGACCATAGGAGTCACGGAGACCGCGCAGATCCCCCGGCAGCGTGGGGAACAGCTGCTGGACAGCGCTGTGCGGTACACGGAAGATCGGCACTGGGACGTGTTCCCCGGCACCTGGCTGGAGGTGACCGCGGGGGCGCAGCGCTGCTCGTGCGGCGACCCGGGCTGCCCTCTGCCGGGCGCCCACGCGTCCCGGCCGGACTGGGCGAACCAGGCGACCGGCAGCGCGGCCGCCGCGCGGCGGCTGTGGTCGAAACAGCCGGCGGCCTCGATACTGCTGCCCACCGGCCGCACCTTCGACGCCGTCGAGGTCTCGGAGTCGGCCGGTTTCCTGGCGCTGGCGCGCATGGAGCGGATGGACCTCCCACTCGGTCCGGTGACCTGCACCCCGGACCGCCGGATGCTCTTCTTCGTGCTGCCGGGCGCCGCTCTCAAGGCCCCCGGCCTGATCAGGACGCTGGGCTGGGACCCGGCCGCCCTCGATCTGATCGCGCGCGGCGAGGGCCACTACGTCGCCGCCCCGCCGACGAGGATCGGCGGCCACGGCGCCGTGCAGTGGGCCCGCCGCCCCACCCCGGCCAACCGCTGGCTCACGGACGCCGACGAGCTGATCAGCCCCCTCGCGTACGCGTGCGCCAGGGAAGCTGCGGCGGCCCGGTTGCGCGCGGGCTAGCGCGGCGCCCGGTGCGCGGGCCGATACCGGGGGCGGTGCCGTGTTCGAACGCGTCCGTAGGGTGGACCCCGTACATCGGTGCCGCACGGCACCCACGGGGACTTCGAAAGGCGCGAGAACACATGCCGAACGAGACGGTCGACCGGGCGGGCGGAGCGCGTACGGCTCCGCCCGCCGTGCACGTCGAAGGGCTGTGGAAGCGGTTCGGCGAGCAGATCGCCGTCGCCGGGATCGATCTGGCCCTGCCCGCGGGCAGCTTCATCGGCCTGGTCGGGCCGAACGGCGCGGGCAAGACGACCACCCTGTCGATGGTCACGGGCCTGCTCCGCCCCGACCACGGCCGGGTGCTGGTCGCCGGCCACGACGTGTGGCAGGACCCGGTGGAGGTCAAGTCGCGGATCGGCGTGCTGCCGGAGGGCCTGCGGCTCTTCGAGCGGCTGTCGGGGCGCGAACTGCTCGCCTACAACGGCCGGTTGCGCGGCCTGCCGGGCGACGAGGTCGACAAGCGGGCCGGCCAGCTGCTGGACGTACTGGACCTCGCGGGGGCGCAGCACAAACTGGTCGTCGACTACTCGACCGGTATGCGCAAGAAGATCGGCCTCGCCGCCGCGCTGCTGCACAACCCCGAAGTGCTGTTCCTGGACGAGCCGTTCGAGGGCGTCGACCCGGTGTCCGCGCAGACGATCCGCGGAGTGCTCGAGCGGTACACGGCCTCCGGCGCGACCGTCGTCTTCTCCAGCCATGTGATGGAGCTGGTCGAGTCGCTGTGCGACTGGGTCGCGGTGATGGCGGCGGGCACGATCCGCGCGCAGGGCCCGCTGGCCGAGGTCCGCGGCGACGCGCCGTCGCTGCAGGCCGCGTTCCTGGAACTGGTCGGCGCGCAGGGCCGGGACAGCGGGGAGTCGCTGGACTGGCTCGGGGGCGGTGCCCGTTGAGTACGGCGTCCCTGACCTCCGTCTTCGTACGGCTGAAGCTGTCGATGCTGCGCAACGGGCTGCGGCAGTCGTCGACCCGTACGGCCGTGTTCGTGACCTCCATGGTGCTGGTGCTGCTGATCTCGGCGCTCCTGCTGCTGGGTCTGGTGGTGCTGCGCGGCAACGAGCACGCCATGTCGCTCGTCGTCCTCCTCACGGGCCTGCTGGCGCTCGGCTGGGCGGTGCTGCCGCTGTTCTTCCCGAGCGGCGACGAGACACTGGACCCGACGCGCCTGGTCATGCTGCCGCTGCGCCCCGCGCCGCTGGTGACCGCGCTGCTCGTCGCGTCGCTGGTCGGCATCGGCCCGCTGTTCACGCTCTGCGTGGTCGTCGGTTCGGCCGTCGCGGTCTCGCACGGCGTCGCCGCCCTGCTCGTGTCCGTCGTCGCCGTGCCGCTGGCGCTGCTGGTCTGCCTGGCGCTGGCCCGCACCGTCGCGGCCGCCAACATCCGGCTCCTCACCTCCCGCAAGGGCCGCGACCTGGCGGTGCTCAGCGGCCTGCTGATCGCGGTGGGCATCCAGTTCGTGAACTTCGGGGTGCAGCGCCTCGGCGAGGCGGGCGGCCTCGCCGCGCTGGACCCGGCGGCGTCGGTCGTACGGTGGCTCCCGCCGGCGTCCGCGATCGGCGCCGTGGACTCCGCGAGCGACGGCGCGTACGGCACGGCGCTCGCCCAACTCGCCCTGTCCGCCCTGGCGCTCGCACTGCTGCTGCGGTCGTGGCGGCAAAGCCTGACGAAGCTGATGACCGCCCCGGACGGCTCGACGCTCGCCGCGGCGTCGGAGCCCACCCGTAAGTCCTCCGCCGCCGGCCGGCTGCACGGGATGCTCCCGGCGGGCCGCACGGGGACGGTGATGCAGCGCTACTTCCTCTACATCTGGCGCGACCCCAAGACGAAGGGCGCCTGGGTGTCGTCCCTGGCGATCGGCCTGATCGTGCCGATCTTCAACGCGCTGCAGGGCACCGGCTCGATCTACTTCGCATGCTTCGCCGCCGGGATGCTCGGCATCATGACGTACAACCAGTTCGGCCAGGACACCTCGGCCTTCTGGATGGTGGCCCTGACGATCTCCTCCACGCGCGACGCGTACGAGGAACTGCGGGCGCGCGCCCTGGCCCTGCTCGTCATCACCGTCCCGTACATGGCGCTGGTGTCGGTGCTCACCGCGGCGGTGCTCGGCCGCTGGCACGACGTTCCCGAGGTGCTGGGCCTGTCGTTCGCCCTGCTCGGCGCGATGCTGGCGACGGGCGCCCTGTCGTCGGCCCGCTTCCCGTACTCGATCCCGCAGGACAGCGCGTACAAGAACGCGGCCCCGGGTCAGGGCGCTCTCGCCTGGCTCCCGATCCTCGGCGGCATGGTCATGGCGGCCCTGCTGTGCGCCCCGGTGATCATCCTCACGATCATGCTGAACGCCTCCGCCGGCGCGGACACCGGCGCCCAGTGGCTCCTGTTCCCGACGGGCACGGCATACGGCGCGCTCCTCGCCTGGGCGGGCGTCCGCATCGCGGCCCCGCAGACGGCGCGGCGGCTGCCGGAGATCCTGACGGCGGTCAGCAAGGGCTGACGGGACGGGCACCGGCGCCTCTCGGGTCACGCGCCCGGAGGTGCCGCCCCGGGGAGGTCCTGTCCGCAGAGGACGCACACGAAGTCGCCCTCGCGCACGATGCTCACTTCGCCGCACCCCGTGCAGCGGCGGAAGACGATCTCCTGGGTGAACCGCTCCGGCCTCGCGACCCCCGCGCGGTCGAGGGCGGCGGCGACGGACGGCCAGCAGTCGGGGTCGGGGCAGTAGCCGGTGGACTGGTTGCTGACCTCGGCCACCGCCCAGCCGCCTCCGTCGTCACGCCGGAAGGCGACCTCCCCGGCCGCACGGACGCTGTCCCGCCCGGCGCAGGCGACATGTTCACTGCGCCGGGCGGCCAGCCGGAGAAGACCGTCGGCGTCGACGACGTACGTGAACGGCTCCGCGAACTCCGCCGGCTCGCGCTCCTCGGCCCATGCGCGGAAGTCCTCGGCACTGCGTACGATCCACCCGTGCGGCGCGTGCTCCGCGGCAAGCCAGATCTCCGCCGGACCGACGTAGCCGTAACGGCGGGGGCCGTCCGTGGAGAGGACCATCCGGCCGCGGAGCCCGGCCACGCCCGCGCCGGAGAGACGCACCCGCGCGCTGTGCGGCGGGTCCAGGCGGGCCACCGGCCGGCCGTACTGGTCGATCCGCTCCAGCACCGCGCGCCCGCCCTCGTACACCTGCCCGATCCGGGCGACGCCGCCCACGCACCGTACGACGCACACGGCGGAGCTTCCGTCCGTGGAACGGACCTCGGCGATCTGCAGCTCCGCCGGGCCGGCGGGCGGGCCGGACGCCGTCACGGCGTCAGCACGCCGTCCAGGAAGGACTCGATCGCCGTGCGCCAGCCGGACGGGCAGTCGTAGTGGACGAGATGGCCGGCCTCGGACACCTCTCCGTACTGGCCGCGGGGCAGGACGCGGACCATCTCCTGGGCCTCGGCGCGGCCCAGTTCGCCGTCAAGGCCGCGGACGACCAGGGTGGGGCAGCGGACCTGGGCGAGCTCCTCCCAGTGGGCGTCGTGGACCCAGGTCGCACGCGAGACGAGCATCTGGCGGCGGGAGAACACCGGCCGCCAGCCGTCGGCCCGCTCGGCCATGATCTCGGCGAAGAACTCGCCGCGGGCCGGGTTCGGCCGCTCGACCCGGGGGTCGTCCTCGCCGAACCACTTGCGGACGTCCGCCAGGGTGGCGAACGGTACGGGCCAGGAGCGGAACCAGGCCTCCCACTCCCGCTGCGTCGCGGCGCCGAGCGCCGAGGCGCGCATGTCGCAGATGACCAGCGCCTGGACCAGGTCCGGCCGCTTCGCGGCCAGTTGCCACGCGGTGAGGGCACCCATCGCATGGCCGACCAACGTCACCGGCGCGAGGCCGAGTTGCTCGATCGCGGCCTCGGCGTCCGCCACGTACGCCTCACGGGTGTACGGCCCGTCCGCCGGCTTGTCGCTCCGGCCGTGGCCCCGCTGGTCGAGCGCCACCGCGCGATGGCGCTCGCTGAGCCACCGGGCCGTGGACGCCCAGTGGGAGGCGCGCCCCATCAGGCCGTGGAGCAATAAGACCCCCGGGGCGTGCTCGCCCTCCGCGCGACCCTTCGGCGGGTCCGCGAACTCCCAGGCAGCCAGGCGTACGCCACCTGTTCCGGTCACGTCGATGCGTCGCACCATCGGTCCTGGCACCCCCTCTTCTCCCCCGAGTCGGACTGGCTCGCAGCGAGCCTCGTGTCGAACCCTGCCAGACTATCGAACTTGTATTCGAAAACGCGTTTCTGCCGCGCAACACCCCTCATTCGAGTGACCACTTGCGGGGATTGACTCGCGCCACCGAGGGGAGATCTTCAGCGGGAGGCGGGCCGCTCGGGGAAAGAGGCCCGTGGGGACTGACCCTGGGAGCTCGGGGCTCCGGGTCAGCACAGGGGAGGACAGGTCCCGGCGCCTTCGGGCGCCGGGACCCCTCTGTACCGGGGGGTCCAGACGGACGAGCCGGCGCGGCGCATGGAGCACCACATCGGCGGCCGGGCAGGCTTCCGCGCCCGGTTCCGTGCCCGATCCCGTGCCCGGTTCCGTACCGGCGAACGCGCCGGTTCTCGCGCGGGGCGTACGACGGGCGCATCACCGTGATCCCCTCCCTCACCCTCGGTGGGGTCCCCATCCCCGTCCGTGGTCATATGCCTCAGCCACAGAGTGGCACGCGATTCGCCCGGCCGCTGCCATTCCGGACGGAAACCGGCCCCGGACACCCGGAACGGAACCGGCCCCGCACCCTCCGAGGAGGATGCGGGGCCGGTGCGCGGCCTTGAGTGCCTTGCGCGCCCTACGGGCCTTACCAGGCTTACGCCTTGACCCGGCGTCAGCGCTTCGCGACGAACACGTGCGACGCCACGTCGGCCGCCAGCTCCGCCGCCTCACCGCTGCTGCCCACGAGCACTCCGCCCGCGGACTCCGTCACGCTCACCACGGAACCGGGCTGCACGCCCGCCCGCCGCAGCGTGTACATCAACTGCGCGTCGGTCTGGATCGGCTCGCCGATCCGCCGCACGACCACCGTCTTGCCGTCCGGACCCGGGTCCAGCTCGGCCAGGGAGACCATGCTGTCGTCCAGGAACGGGTCGGCCTCGGCCTTCTCGCCCAACTCCTCGAGACCCGGGATCGGGTTCCCGTACGGCGACTCCGTCGGGTGCCGCAACAGCTCCAGCACCCGGCGCTCCACCGCCTCGCTCATCACGTGCTCCCAGCGGCACGCCTCTGCGTGGACCTGCTCCCACTCCAGCCCGATGACGTCGACGAGCAGACACTCGGCGAGCCGGTGCTTGCGCATCACGCGTGTGGCCAGCTGGCGTCCTTCACCGGTCAGCTCCAGGTGCCGGTCGCCCGCCACCATCACCAGTCCGTCGCGCTCCATCCGCGCCACGGTCTGGCTGACCGTCGGACCGCTCTGGTCGAGCCGCTCCGCGATCCGGGCCCGCATGGGAACCACACCCTCCTCCTCGAGCTCGAGGATGGTGCGGAGATACATCTCCGTCGTGTCGATCAGTCCGGACATACGTGCCCCTCGATGCTGTGACTTGAAATCAGTCGTCCGCTGGCCCCGCCCTCAATTCTTGCGCATCCCGCCGACAACCGTGCGCGCCCGGTCGAGACCGTATTGACAGCGCAATGGTCCAGACCGCAACGTGATCCGCGACACGGGGACCGCCCCGTACTGATCCACCCCCTGCGGAAAGGGCTCGGCGATGAGCGAGAGCAAGCTGGCCGGTCAGTTCTTCGACGCCGCGATCGGTCTGCTGCAGCGCGTACGGGACGAGGAGTCCGCGAACATCGCAGCCGCCGGGACCGCCGTCGCCGACACCGTGGCTGCGGGCGGCCGGCTCTTCGCGTTCGGCGCCGGGCACTCCTCGCTCCCCGCCCAGGACGTCGTCTACCGCGCCGGCGGCCTCGCCCTGATGAACCTGCTCGCCGTCCCGGGCGTCGTCGGCGTCGACGTCATGCCCGCCACGCTCGGCTCCGCGCTGGAACGCGTCGACGGCCTCGCCACCGCGGTCCTGGACTCCGGCCCGGCCCGCTCCGGCGACCTCCTCGTCGTCATCTCCCTCTCCGGCCGCAACGCCCTGCCCGTCGAGATGGCCACGCACGCCCGCGCCCTCGGCCTCACGGTGATCGGCGTCACCTCGGTCGCGTACGCCCAGGAGACCAAGTCCCGGCACGTCTCGGGCACCTTCCTCAAGGACCACTGCGACATCGTCCTCGACTCCCACATCCCGGTCGGCGACGCCGAACTGACCCACCCGTCCATCGAGGCCCCGTTCGCCCCGGCCTCGACGGTCGTCACCAGCGCGCTGATGCAGGCGACGATGGCGGCGGCGGCGGAACGCCTCGCGGAGCGCGGCATCGAACCGCCGCTGCTGCGGTCGGGGAACGTGGACGGGGGGCACGAGTGGAACGGGCGGGTGATGGAGGAGTACGGGGACCGGATCTTCTACCACCAGTGAGGCGGCGGGGGCCCGCTGCGCAGGGGCGTTTTCCCCTACCCGCCCCTTCCCGCTGTACCGATGTGCGGCTCCGCCGCGTGGGGGGCAAGCCCCCGGACCCCGTACGGCCTTCGGCCGTGCCCTCAATCTCCCCCTACGGCCTGGCGGCCGTGGGTGGGGGCACCTCCCACGCCGCCAGGCGTAGGGGGAGTACCCCCAGGCCGGGCTGACTGTGTCAGCCCCGCCGGCGTTTGAGGCGCGGGCCCGGGCAGAGCCCGGTTACGGGAAGGGGCGGGGTGGGGAAATGGCCCCGCCGCAGGCGCGCCGTCACCGCTCCCCCACCACCCGCCCCAGATCCAGCGCCGCCCCCGCCAGCGCCGCCACGCTCTCCGCGTACACCGCGTCCGGGCGCTCGAACGCCGGGCGGGCCGCGCCCCGGAGGAAGGTGAGGACGCCGACCGTACGGCCGCGGCTGCGCAGCACCGTGCACAGGGCGTGCGCCGCGTCCGGCGGCCACCGGCGGCGCTCCGCCCACTCCCCGGGCGTGCCGCTGGCCCGTACCGAGCCGACCCGCTCCACCGCCTGGAACGCGGGATGCCCGGGCGCGTACCGCACCGGCAGCCCGCCGCCCGCCACGCCCGCGCAGGGGCCCGGCGCGCCGGCCGGTGACGCCGCGGCCCGGACCAGGCGCTCGCCGTCGTTCTCCGCCACGTCGAGCAGGACGTGATCGGCGAAGCCGGCCAGCGCGAAGTCGAGGTACACGGTCGCCGCCTCGAGCGGGTCCTCGCACTCGGCGGCCGCCCGCCCCGCCCGGTGGAGTTGCCCGGCCCGGAACCGCAGCCTGTTCGCCTCCTGCTCGGCCAGCTTGGCGTCCGTGACGTCGTGGAACAGCCACCCCACACCGAGCGGCACCGGTTCCTCCGCCAGCGGGGAGGCCAGCCGCAGGAACCCGCTGCGCCAGCAGCGCCGCTGCTCCTGCCCGTCCGCGCCCGCGACGACCACCCACAGGTCCGCGAGTCCGCGCGGCGGGCCTTCCGCCAGCACATGGTGCAGCGCGCCCTCCAGCTCCTCGACGCCCTGCGCCAGCAGCTCGCCGAGCGGCCGCCCCAGCACGGAGGACCGGCCCGCCCCGAGCGCACGGGCGGCCTCGCCGTTGACGACGGCGGGACGGAGATCCACGTCGACCAGGACGACGCCCCACGAGGCCTCGTCGAACAACGCCTCGCTCAGCGCGATGGACCGCTCCAGGTCTATCTGGGCGTGCACCTCGCTGAACGCGCAGTACACCCCGGCGGGCCTGCCGTCCGCGCCGAGCACCCGCGCCGACTGAGTCCGTACGAGGACCCGCCCGCCGTCCTTCCGCAGCAGCGCGAACTCGTGCACCTGCCGCCCGGGCGCGTCCATCGCGGCCATCAGCCGCCCCTGCACCTCACCGGCGTCCGCACTCCGCACGGCCCACCCGGCGAAGCCCCGCCGCCCGACTGCCTCCGCCGCCGACCAGCCGAGGATGCGCTCCGCCTCGCGGTTCCAGTGCGTCACGGTCCCGCCGGCGTCGAACGCGCACAGCGCCGCGTCCATCCCGTCGAGCAGCGCCGCGAGCAGCTCGGCCCCGCCCGGCTCCGGCTCGGGCCCGCCGGCGCCGGGTGCGTCGGTGGTCTCACTCCTGGAAGCACTCATCCCGGGACCCCCTGCAGGACTGTCCACGTGCGCCGATGCCTGTCCTCATTCAACGTCAACGTGACCCACGGCACACCCGGTTCCCCAAAATCCCCGGCCCCCGCGATCCACGGACCCCGCCGCCCGCGAGAAAAGGGATGCGTTAAATCGCTTGAACCGGCCCGGCACCGGTTCTTAGGGTGTGGGCACGCTCAGAAAGGAGGTGATCCGGAAGTGATTTCTTACCGGACAAGCGAGGTGGCTGCGGGCTGACGCCTGCCGTCGCACTCTGTGCACCTCGGCAGGCTGTCTGCCGAAAACCCAAGCAGTCACCCGACCCGTGGGCCGCCGGTAAGTCCGGCCGGCTCCCTCCGTCCGGACGGAGGGACCAAGGCCCACGGGTCGTCTGCGTTCCCGGCCCGCCCCTGAAAGGCGTCAGGCCGGACTCAGCCTCCCCGTGCACTGCGACCGGGCCTCGCCCACGCGCAGTATCACCGCCGCCGCCACGAGCAGGGCGCTCAGCGCGGCCAGGGCCGGGTCCTGAGGGACGCGGCCCCTACGGCGCCAGGCGCTCGACGCGCCAGCCGGCGTCCGGGCCGGAGTCCGTGCGGACGTAGCGCAGGCGGTCGTGGAGGCGGTTCTCGTGGCCCTGCCAGAACTCGACGCGGTCGGGGACGACGCGGATGCCGCCCCAGTGCGCGGGGGCCGGGACCTGTGCGGTCTCCGGGTAGCGGGCGTTCAGTTCTTCGTAGCGCCGCAGCAGCTCCTCGCGGGAGGCGATCACCGTGGACTGGTCGCTCGCCCACGCGCCGAGCTGGGAGCCGTACGGGCGGGTGCGGAAGTACGCGGCGGTCTCGTCGCGGCCGATGCGGGACGCCCTGCCGTCGACGATGATCTGGCGCTCCAGCGGGTGCCACGGGAAGAGCAGCGAGACGTACGGGTTGGCGTCGATCTCGCGGCCCTTGCGGGACTCGTAGTTGGTGAAGAAGACGAAGCCGCGTTCGTCGTAGTGCTTGAGCAGCACGGTGCGCGAGGAGGGCCGGCCGTCGGGCGTGGCCGTCGAGACGATCATCGCGTTGGGCTCCAGCAGGGCGGCCGCGGCGGCCTCGGCGAACCACCGGGCGAACTGCTCCATGGGGCCGGCGGCGAGGGCGCTCTCGTCGAGCGGCGTGGAGCGGTACTGCTCGCGCATGACGGCGGGGTCGGGGACGACGAGCTCCGTCTCCGCCGGGTCGGGCGCGGGCAGGCCCGCGACGGTCACGTCCGAGGAGCCGGGTTCGGGGGCGGCGGCGTGGTCGGTCACGCAGCACATCCTGCCGCAGGGACCGAGTCTGCCCGGCACGGAGTGCCGTCAATCCTCCGGGAGTGAAATGGGGCAGTGTGCCGGACATCACGCTTCCCCGCACCCGTGGAACCGGCCAAAATCTTGGGTCTGGCCACTGTTGCCTCCATACAGCAGGGGATACCGCGCAGGGATGTGGAGCAGGGATATCGTGCCTGCCTCCCGGCGGTCCGGTGACAAACGGGACCGTACGGGGCATCACCGGGGTGACCGACCCACGACCGTCGGCCGCCGCATGGCGCACATGTCTGGTCGCACACGTCTTGAGGAGCCGCCTGATGTCCGACTTCGTACCTGGACTCGAGGGAGTCGTCGCGTTCGAGACGGAGATCGCCGAACCGGACAAGGAGGGCGGCTCACTCCGCTACCGGGGTGTCGATATCGAGGACCTGGTCGGACAGGTTTCGTTCGGGAACGTGTGGGGCCTGCTCGTCGACGGCGCGTTCGACCCGGGTCTGCCGCCGGCCGAGCCGTTCCCGATCCCGGTGCACTCCGGTGACATCCGGGTCGACGTGCAGTCGGCGCTGGCGATGCTCGCCCCCGTCTGGGGCCTCAAGCCGCTCCTCGACATCGACGCCGCGCAGGCCAGGGACGACCTGGCGCGGGCAGCCGTGATGGCGCTGTCGTACGTGGCACAGAGTGCCCGCGGGCAGGGGCTGCCGATGGTGCCGCAGAGCGAGATCGACAAGGCGGAGTCCATCGTCGAGCGCTTCATGATCCGCTGGCGCGGCGAGCCCGACCCGCGCCATGTGAAGGCCGTCGACGCGTATTGGACCTCGGCCGCCGAGCACGGCATGAACGCGTCCACGTTCACGGCGCGGGTCATCGCCTCCACCGGCGCCGACGTGGCCGCCGCCCTGTCGGGCGCGGTGGGCGCGATGTCCGGCCCGCTGCACGGCGGTGCGCCGTCCCGGGTGCTCGGCATGATCGAGGAGATCGAGCGCACCGGCGACGCGACGGCGTATGTGAAGCGCGCCCTGGACAAGGGCGAGCGGCTGATGGGCTTCGGCCACCGCGTCTACCGCGCGGAGGACCCGCGGGCCCGCGTGCTGCGCCGCACCGCGAAGGAGCTGGCGGCGCCGCGCTTCGAGGTGGCGGAGGCGCTGGAGAAGGCGGCGCTGGAGGAACTGCACAACCGTCGCCCGGACCGGGTGCTGGCGACGAACGTCGAGTTCTGGGCCGCGATCATGCTGGACTTCGCGGAGGTCCCGGCGCACATGTTCACGTCGATGTTCACCTGCGCCCGTACGGCCGGCTGGTCGGCCCACATCCTGGAGCAGAAGCAGACCGGCCGACTGGTGCGCCCGTCGGCCCGCTACGTCGGGCCGGGTTCGCGCAGCCCGCGCGACATCTCGGGCTTCGCCAACATCGTCGGCTAAGCGCCACACGGAGACGTTACGCAAGCGATGGCACTATACTGCTTGCATGGCAATCGTTCATGTACGCGAGGTGCCGGAGGAGACACTGACCACACTCAAGGTCAGGGCCGCTCGCTCCGGCCAGTCCCTGCAGGCGTATCTGCTCCAGCTCCTCACAGGTGAGGCGGCAACTCTCACCCCGGAGGAGGCGGCGGATCAGGCTCGCTCCATCGCTGCCCGCGGTCGGGTCACCGCTGACGACGTCAGTGACGTCATCAGCGAGATGCGCGAGGCGCGCGAGTGAGCGTGCTCGTGCTCGACACCTCCGCCCTGGTGGAATTCCTGGTCGGCTCGGACGAGCTTGCAGAGCGCGTCCGGTCACACACGTCAGGTCGGCGGCTGGCGGCACCGCACGCCGTCGACCTGGAGTGCGCTTCGGTGATGCGCGGACTCGTGCGAGGCAAAAAGCTCCCTGAGGACGAGGCGGCACGCGCACTCGATCTTCTGGGCCGCATGCAGCTACGCCGCTACGACCACGTCCCGTTCCTGCCACGCATCTGGGAGCTGCGCCACAACATGTGGCCCTACGACGCTTCGTACGTTGCACTCGCTGAATCGCTGGGCAGCGAACTGCTCACGGTGGACGCGAAATTCGCAGGCGCTCCAGGGCTGCGCTGCAACATCCTGAACCTGCGCACCGCCTAGGCCAGCGCCTCCTCCAGCAGGGCCGACCACTGGGCGACCACCCGCTCGCGGCGGGCCGCGTCGTCGGTGAGGAGGTTGGCCAGGCCCAGGCCGCGGGCCATGTCCAGGAGGCCCTGGACGGTCTCGCGGACGCCGGGGCGTGACTCGTCCGCGTGGAGCAGGCGGACGGCGATGCGGTGGGTCTCGCGGCCCACCTTCGCCTCCAGCTCGGTGACCCGGGGGCGCAGCTGCTCCTCGTTGGACGCGGCCACCCACAGATGCAGCGCGGCGCGGAACAGCGGCCCGGTGTAGAGGTCGACGAGAGCGGCGACGACCGCCGTGCGGTCCTGTGAGGGGAGCTCGCGCAGCGCCTGCGAGCGCTCCTCCGCGACGTACTCGACCGCCGCCGTGAACAGGTCCTCCCGGGTCGGGAAGTGGTGCTGGGCCGCCCCGCGCGAGACGCCGGCGCGCTCGGCGACCACCGAGACCGTGGAGCCCGCCCAGCCGACCTCGGCCAGGCACGCCACCGCGGCCTCCAGCAGCCGCTGCCGGGTCGCCCGGCTGCGGTCCTGCTTGGGGGCCTTGGCAGTCGGTGGCGTCACAACACCCATGCGGGGTCCCGTCGTTCGAGGAAGGCCGTCATCCCCTCGCGCGCCTCGGCCGATGCGAACAGCGTCGCCGAGCGCTGGACCAGGTCTTCGGCGTCCCGGTCGAAGGCTTCCAGCACCCTAGCGGTGACCAGCCGCTTCGACGCCGCAAGCCCTTGCGGGGAGGCCCTGCGCAACCCGTCGAGGAGCGGGGCGAGCGCCTCGTCGACGTCGTCGGCGGCGAGGGTGAGCAGCCCGCCGCGGGCCGCCTCCGTGGCGCCGAAACGCTCGCCCGTGAGGTAGTAGCGCTCGGCCGCCCGCGGCTCCATGCGGGGCAGCAGCGGCAGGGAGATCACGGCGGGCGCGACGCCGATGCGGACCTCGGTGAACGCGAAATCGGAGCCGGTCGTCGCCACCGCGATGTCGCACGCCCCGACCAGCCCGAGCCCGCCGGCCCGCACATGGCCGGCGACCCTCGCCACCACCGGCTTGGGCAGCGCCACGATCTGCCGCAGCAGCGCGACGAACGCGTACGGGCTGGGCGGCGCCTTCAGGTCCGCGCCCGCGCTGAACGTCGACCCGGTGTGGGTCAGCACCACCGCCCGTACGGACGGGTCGTCGGCGCACTTGGTGAGCGCGCCGGCGAGCTCGCCGACGAGCGCCGACGAGAGGGCGTTGCGGTTCGCCGGGGCGTCGAGGGTGAGGGTGGTGACGCCCCGGTCGTGGGCGGTGGCGACGGTCATGCGCTGCTCCTTCGTACCCGTTTCTTCGTACCGGTCATGCGCTGCTGCTTCCTGCCGGCCCCCGTACCCGTCATGCGCTACTCCTTCGCGACGGTCTCTCGGTCCCGCAGTTCCCGGCGCAGGATCTTCCCCGACGCGGCGCGCGGGACGCCGTCGATGAACTCGACCCGACGGACCTTCCTGTACGGGGCGACGCGCTCGGCGACGAACGCGAGGACGTCGTCCTCCGTGACCGGGTCCGTGCCCGGCTGGCGCACCACGTACGCCTTCGGGATCTCGTTGCCGTCGTCGTCGTGCACGCCGATCACGGCCGCGTCCGCGATCGAGGCGTGGGTGAGAAGCAGCGCCTCCAGTTCGGCGGGGGCGACCTGGAAGCCCTTGTACTTGATGAGCTCCTTGACCCGGTCGACGACGTACAGCCAGCCGTCGTCGTCCACGCGTCCGACGTCGCCGGTGTGCACCCAGCCGTCCGCGTCGATCATCGCGGCGGTGGCGTCGGGCCGGCCCAGGTAGCCCTTCATCACCTGCGGGCCGCGGACGGCGATCTCGCCCTCCTCGCCGGCGCCCAGGTCCCGGCCGGAGCCGTCGAGGTCGAGGATGCGCATCTCGGTGCCGGGCAGCAGCAGTCCGACCGCGCCGGGCGGGGGGTCCTCGATGTCGAGCGGTACGGCATGGGTGCCGGGCGACAGTTCCGTCATCCCGTACGCCTGCCGCACCGGCGGCAGTCCGAGCCGCTGGGAGCACGCCTCGGCGAGCTGCGCGTCGAGGGGCGCGGCGGCGCTGAGTATGTACTCCAGCGAGGAGAGGTCGTAGCCGGCGACGGCGGGGTGCTTGGCCAGGGCGAGGACGATGGGCGGGGCGACGTACAGCCCGTTGATGCGGTGCTCCTGGATCGCGCCGAGGAAGGTGTCCAGCTCGAAGCGGGGCAGCACGACGACCGTGGCGCCCTGTCGCAGCGGGGCGTTCATCAGCGCGGTGAGCCCATAAATATGAAAGAACGGGAGAACGGCCAGGACGCGGTGCCCGACGCCCGCCGGGGCGAGGGGCGCGAGCTGCTCCAGGTTGGTGGCGACGGAGCGGTGGGTGAGCATCACGCCCTTGGGGACGCCGGTGGTGCCGGACGAGTACGGCAGGGCCGCGACGTCCTCCGACGGGTCGATGTCGACAACCGGTTCCGGTGCGGTGGAGCCGAGCATGTCGAGCACGCTGACATGACCCTCGGCCTGGTCGCAGACGAAGATCTCCTCGATTCCGGCGGCGAGTTCGGCCGCCCGGCGGGCCACCTCCAGCAGGGGGGAGACGGTGACGACCCAGCGGGCGGAGGAGTCTCGGAGCTGCTTGGCGAACTCCTCCGCCGTGCACAGCGGGTGGACGGTGGTGACGGTCGCGCCGGCCCGCGTCGCCCCGTAGAACACCGCCGGGTAGGCGATGGTGTTGGGGCTGTGCAGGGCCAGCACGTCGCCCTTGCGCAGGCCGGCCTCGGCGAGCGCGGCGGCGATCCGCCGGTGGAACAGGTCGAGCTGGTGGTACGTGACGGTGGTGCCGTTCACCCCGTCGATCAGGGCGACGGTGTCGCCGTACTCGGCGGCGCGGGCGAGCACGGCCTCGTGGATCGGTTCGACGACGGCCGGGACATCTGCGTATCTGCTGCGGAACACCATGACGGCCCCCTCGGCGTTTGGGTGGAACGGCCAGAATGTCGTCTGTCAGTACGACTTGGGGAGACCCAGGGACTGGTGGGACACGTAGTTCAGGATCATTTCGCAGCTGACCGGGGCGATTCTGGCGACGCGGGCGGCCGCGATGAGCTTCGCGAGTCCGTACTCGCGGGTGAGCCCGTTGCCGCCGAGGGTGTGCACGGCCTGGTCGACGGCCTTGACGCAGGCCTCACCGGCGGCGTACTTGGCCATGTTCGCGGCCTCGCCGGCGCCGGTGTCGTCGCCCGCGTCGTACAGGGCGGCGGCCTTCTGCATCATCAGTTTCGCGAGTTCGAGCTCGATGTGGGCCTGGGCGAGCGGGTGGGCGATGGCCTGGTGGGCGCCGATGGGGGTCTTCCAGACCTGGCGGGTCTTCGCGTACTCGACGGCCTGCGCGAGCGCGTAGCGGCCCATCCCGATGGCGAACGCGGCGGTCATGATCCGCTCGGGGTTGAGCCCGGCGAACAGCTGGAGCAGACCGGCGTCCTCGTCGCCGACGAGCGCGCCGGCCGTAAGCCGCACGTCGTCGAGGACCAGCTCGAACTGCTTCTCCTGCGCCTGGAGTTCCATGTCGATCACGGACCGCTGGAAGCCCTCGGCGTCACGGGGGACGATGAACAGGCAGGGCTTCAGTGTGCCGGTGCGGTCGTCCTCGGTGCGGCCGACGATCAGGGTGGCGTCGGCGATGTCGACGCCGGAGACGAAGACCTTGCGGCCGGTGAGGACCCAGTCGTCGCCGTCGCGGCGGGCGGTGGTGGTGATCCGGTGCGAGTTGGAGCCGGCGTCGGGCTCGGTGATACCGAAGGCCATGGTGAGGCTGCCGTCCGCGAGGCCGGGCAGCCACTGCCGCTTCTGCTCGTCGGTGCCGAAGCGGGCGATGACGGTGGCGCAGATGGCGGGCGACACGATCATCATCAGGAGCGGGCAGCCGGCGGCGCCGGACTCCTCGAGGACGATGGACAGTTCGCTGATGCCGCCGCCTCCGCCGCCGTACTCCTCGGGGAGGTTCACCCCGAGGTAGCCCAGCTTGCCCGCCTCGGCCCACAGGGTGGCCCGGTCGAAGTCCTTGCCGTGCCGGCGGCCCAGCGCGGCGACGGCCTGCCGCAGGTCCGTGTGCTCCTGGCTCTCTATGGCGTTCATGACGCAGTGTCCTCCTGTGCTTCCTCGTTGACGACGGCGAGCAGGGCGCCGACCTCGACCTGGCGGCCGGGGACGGCGTGGAGCGCGGTGAGCGTGCCGGAGGCGGGCGAGAGGATGCGGTGCTCCATCTTCATGGCCTCCAGCCAGACGAGCGGCTGCCCCTGTACGACCCGGACACCCTCGAGGACGCCTTCGCCGACCCGGACGACGGTCCCGGGCATGGGCGCGAGCAGCGAACCGGGCACGGCCCGGTCCTGCGGATCGGTGAAACGGGGCCGGACGGTGAGGGCGTGGGCGCCGGCGGGCGAGTCGACGTACGCGGTGCCGCCGTGGACGGCGACGTCGTAGTCCCGTACGACGCCGTCGGTCTCGAGCGCGACCCGGTCCGGCCGCGCGGACACCACCCGTACGCCGGGCCGGTCGATCAGCTCGAACCCGCCGTCGCGGGTGGGCCGGTAGCGGACCTCGTGGTCGCCGTACGTCTTGAGCTGCGCCTGCGACGCGAGGTTGCGCCAGGCGCCGAGCCGCCGCGGGACACCGGGCGCGCCCCGGCGTGCCACGGCGTCCGCGATCGCCGCGGCGACGGCGGCGTGCGCCTCGCCGGGCGCGGGACGCGTCAGCTCGTCCAGGTTCCGCCCGTAGAACCCGGTGTCGAGCCGCCCGCCGCTGAAGTCGGGATGCTCGAGCGACGCCACGAGCAACTCCCGGTTGGTCCGGGGCCCATGGATCCGCGCGCCGCGCAACGCGCACGCCAGCCTCCGCACGGCCGCCGACCGCGTCGGTGCCCAGACGACCACCTTGGCCACCATGGCGTCGTAGTGCACCCCGACGACGTCCCCGTTCCCGTACCCGGCATCGACCCGCACGCGGGGGGCGTGCGCGGTGGGGGTTGCGTCCGCCGTGCCGGGGAACCTCAGTGTGTGCAGGCGGCCCGTCTGGGGGGACCAGGCCGCGGACGGGTCCTCCGCGTACAGGCGGGCCTCGATCGCGTGGCCCGTCGGGTGCGGGGGGTGCGGCGGGAGCGGGGCGCCCTCGGCGACGGCGAGTTGGAGGGCCACCAGGTCCACGCCGAACACCTCCTCCGTGACCGGGTGTTCGACCTGGAGGCGGGTGTTCATCTCCAGGAAGTGGGCCCGGCCGGCCTCGTCGACGAGGAACTCGACCGTGCCCGCGCCCCGGTAGTCGACGGCGCGCGCGGCGCCGACCGCCAGCGCGTGGAGCGTGTCGGCCAGTTCGGGCGCGAGCCCCGGCGCGGGGGACTCCTCGATCACCTTCTGGTGGCGGCGCTGCAGCGAGCAGTCGCGGGTGCCGAGCGCCCACACCGTGCCGTGCGCGTCGGCCATGATCTGGACCTCGATGTGGCGGCCGTTCTCCACGTACGGCTCGACGAACACCTCGCCGTCGCCGAACGCCGACGCCGCCTCCGAGCTCGCCGCCGCCAGCTCCCCGGGGAGGTCGGCGAGGGATCGGACGACCCGCATTCCCCGGCCGCCGCCGCCCGCCGCCGCCTTCACCAAAACGGGGAGGTCGGCGTCGGTGACCGCCGCGGGGTCCAGGGGCGCGAGGCCCATGAGCTTCTTGGCGCGGGTCTTGGACGCCATCGCCTCGATCGCTTCGGGCGGCGGCCCGATCCACACGAGCCCCGCGTCGGCGACCGCCCGCGCGAAGTCGGCGTTCTCGGAGAGGAATCCGTAGCCGGGGTGCACGGCGTCCGCGCCCGCCGCGAGGGCGGCCTTCACGATCAGGTCGCCCCGCAGATACGTCTCGGCGGGCGCGGCGCCCGGCAGCCGTACGGCCGCGTCCGCCTCCCGTACGTGCAGCGCGCCGGCGTCCGCGTCGGAGTGCACGGCGACCGTGCCGATGCCCAGTTCGCGGCAGGTGCGGAAGACACGGCACGCGATCTCGCCGCGGCCTGCGACAAGGACGGTGGAAATCACAGCGGGGCCCCTCACATTCGGAAGACGCCGAAGCCGCCGCGCGCGCCCTCGACCGGTGCCGTGTGGATCGCTGACAGACACAGACCGAGGACGGTCCGGGTGTCACGGGGGTCGATGATCCCGTCGTCGTAGAGCCGCCCGGACAGGAACATCGGCAGGGACTCGGACTCGATCTGCGCCTCGACCATCGCGCGCAGACCGGCGTCGGCCTCGTCGTCGTACGGCTGCCCCTTGGCGGCGGCCGACGCGCGGGCGACGATCGACAGCACGCCGGCGAGCTGCTGCGGTCCCATGACGGCCGACTTGGCGCTGGGCCAGGCGAACAGGAAGCGGGGGTCGTAGGCCCGGCCGCACATGCCGTAGTGCCCGGCGCCGTACGACGCGCCCATCAGCACCGACAGATGCGGCACTCTGCTGTTCGACACCGCGTTGATCATCATCGCGCCGTGCTTGATGATGCCGCCCTGCTCGTACTCCTTGCCGACCATGTAGCCGGTGGTGTTGTGCAGGAACAGCAGCGGTACGTCGCGCTGGTTGGCGAGCTGGATGAACTGGGCGGCCTTCTGCGACTCGGCGGAGAACAGCACGCCCTGCGCGTTCGCGAGGATGCCGACCGGGTAGCCGTGCAGGGACGCCCAGCCGGTCGTCAGGCTGGCGCCGTACAGCGGCTTGAACTCGTCGAAGTCCGAGCCGTCCACGATCCGCGCGATCACCTCGCGCGGGTCGAACGGGGTCTTCAGGTCCTCGGGCACGATCCCGAGCAGTTCCTCCGCCGCGTACTTGGGCGGCTCGGCCGGCACCGGGTCGGTCTGCGCCTTGCGCCAGTTGAGGCGGGCGACGATCCGCCGGGCCCGGCGCAGCGCGTCGGGCTCGTCGAGCGCGAAGTGGTCGGCGAGACCGGAGGTGCGGGCGTGCATCTCCGCGCCGCCGAGCGACTCGTCGTCGCTCTCCTCGCCGGTCGCCATCTTCACCAGCGGCGGGCCGCCGAGGAAGACCTTCGACCTGTCCTTGATCATGACGGTGTGGTCGGACATGCCGGGCACATACGCGCCGCCGGCCGTCGAGTTGCCGAAGACGACCGCGATCGTGGGGATGCCCGCGGCAGAGAGCCGGGTCAGGTCCCGGAAGAGCGCGCCGCCCGGGATGAAGATCTCCTTCTGGGAGGGCAGGTCCGCGCCGCCGGACTCCACGAGGGAGATCACCGGCAGCCGGTTGGCGTACGCGATCTCGTTGGCCCGCAGCGCCTTCTTCAGGGTCCACGGGTTGGAGGCCCCGCCGCGTACGGTCGGGTCGTTGGCGGTGATCAGGCACTCGACGCCCTCGACGACACCGATGCCGGTCACGATCGACGCGCCGACGGGACAGTCACTGCCCCAGGCGGCGAGCGGGGACAGCTCCAGGAACGGCGTGTCCGGGTCGAGCAGCAGCTCGACGCGTTCCCGGGCGAGCAGTTTGCCGCGCCCCCGGTGCCGGTCGACGTACTTGTCTCCGCCGCCCGCGAGCGCCTTGGCGTGCTCGCCGTCCAGTTCGTCCAGTCTGGCGAGCATCGCGGCCCGGTGGGCGGCGTATTCGGGGCTCGTCACATCGACGGCCGAGCCGAGAACGGTCACAACAATCCCTCCGGGATGTCGACGTGCCGGGCGCGCAGCCACTCGCCCAGCGCCTTGCCCTGCGGGTCGAAACGGGCCTGCGCGGCGACTCCTTCGCCGAGGATTCCGGCCACCGTGAAGTTCAGGGCGCGCAGATTCGGCAGGACGTGCCGTACGACCGTCAGCTCCGCGGTCTCCGGGAGGAGTTCGCGCAGCCGCTCGACGGTCAGTTCGTGGGCGAGCCAGCGCCAGGCCGCGTCGCTGCGGGCCCAGACGCCGATGTTCGCGTCGCCGCCCTTGTCGCCGCTGCGGGCGCCGGCGACGAGGCCGAGGGGCGCGCGCCTCGTCGGGCCGGGCTCCGGCGGCTCGGGCAGCGTGCCCGGTTCGGCGTCCTGAAGGACCCGGGTGCGCCGCGGGTACGGGACGGCGACGCGCTGGCCGCCGGGCAGGACGGCCGTGTGCGGGACGTCGCCGGCGTCGGCGTACGCGGCCTCGAACACCCCGTACGGCGCGCCCTTGCCGGGCGGGGCGGTGACGTGGAAGCCGGGGTAGCTGCCGAGGGCCAGCTCGATCGCGGCGCTGCTGACGGCCCTGCCGACCTTGCCGGAGTCCGGGTCGCGCACGACGAGCCGCAGCAGGGCGGCGGCCCGTTCCTCGGTGTCGGCGTCCTCGTGGTCCGTGCGGGCGAGTTCCCAGCGGACCTCGGCGGGCCGCTGCCGGGCGAGCGCGTCCTCGACCTGTTCGCGCACAAGCCGGGCCTTGGCCCCGATGCCGAGCCCGGTCAGCACGAACACGACCTCGTTGCGCCAGCCGCCGAGCCTGCACAGGCCGACCTTGAGCGTGGGCGGCGGCGCCTCGCCGCGCACCCCGGAGATCCTGACGCGGTCGGGGCCGTCCGGGGCGAGGCGTACGGTGTCGAGCCGGGCGGTCACGTCGGGCCCGGCGTACCGGGCACCGCCCGTCTCGTACAGCAACTGGGCGGTGACGGTGCCGATGTCGACGAAGCCGCCGGTGCCGTCGTGCTTGGTGACGACCGAGGTGCCGTCGGAGTGGATCTCGGCGACGGGGAAACCGGGCCGGCGCACGTCGCGGCCGGGTTCGTCGAAGAACGCGTAGTTGCCGCCGGTGGCCTGGGCGCCGCATTCGAGGACGTGCCCGGCGACGACGGCGCCCGCGAGCTCGTCGTACGCCTCCGGACCCCAGCCGAAGTGCCAGGCCGCCGCCCCGCTGACGAGGGCCGCGTCGGTGACGCGCCCGGTGACGACGACGTCCGCGCCCGCGCCGAGGCAGGCGGTGATCCCGGCGCCGCCGAGGTAGGCGTTGGCGGTCAGCGCGCCGGGGTAGCGGGCGGTGAGGTCGTCGCCCTCGACATGTGCGACGCGGACGGGGACGGCGACGCGGTCGGCCAGTTCCCTTACGGCGTCGGCGAGTCCGGCGGGGTTGAGGCCGCCGGCGTTGGCGACGATGCGGACACCGCGGTCGCGGGCGAGCCCGAGGGTGTCCTCGAGTTGGCGCAGGAACGTCTTGGCGTAGCCGAGGCCTGGGTTCTTCAGCCGGTCGCGGCCGAGGATGAGCATGGTGAGTTCGGCGAGATAGTCCCCGGTGACCACGTCCAGCGGCCCTCCGGTCAGCATCTCCCGCATGGCGCCGAACCGGTCCCCGTAGAACCCGGACACGTTCCCGACGCGCAGGGGGGCGGTGGCGTTGGGGGCGTGGGGAGCGTACGGGTCGGGTGCGGGCGCGCCTTCCGCGGCCGCGGCCGCGTCGCGGGACGGGCCGGTCACGACCGGTCCCTGTCGGGGAGGGGCGCACCGGTGCCGGCGGGGGCATCCGGGGACGCGGCGCCCGCCGACGACGCGGCCCCGCCCGCCTCGCGGCCGTTGCCCGGCGGCCCCGCGAACGCCTGGGCGATGTTCAGCCACTGGTCGGCGTCCGCGCCCTCGGCCCGCAGGGCCAGGTCGGCGCGGTGGGCGCGCTGGGTGACGAGCAGGGCGAAGTCGAGGGCGGGCCCGGTGACGCGCTGGGCGGCGTCCTCGGGGCCGTAGGTCCACACCTCGCCGTCCGGCCCGGTGAGTTCGACGCGGAACGGCTCGGCGGGCGGCGTCAGGCCGTTCACCCCGTACGCGAAGTCCCGGGTGCGGAAGCCTATCCGGGCGATCTGGGCGAGCCGGGCGGTGGGCGTGCGGACGGTGCCGAGCGCGTCGGCGACGTCCTGGCCGTGGGCCCAGGTCTCCATCAGCCGCGCGGTCGCCATCGACGCGGTGCTCATCGGCGGGCCGAACCACGGGAACCGGCTGCCGGGCGGGGCCTCGCGCAGCGCTCGCAGCAGCCGTTCGCGGCCCTCGCGCCAGCGGGCGAGCAGTTCGGCGGGCGGCAGCGCGGCACCCTCGGCCGCGCCGTCGTCGACGAAGGAGTACGGCGCGGCGAGCGCCTTCTCCGCCTCGGCGCTGAAGCCCGCGGGGTCCGTGACGGCGACGAGTGCGACCGCGTCGGTCCAGGCGAGGTGGGCGATCTGGTGGGCGACGGTCCAGCCCTCGGCCGGTGTCGCGGCCGCCCATTGCCCGGGGGTCAGCTCACTGACGAGGTGGTCGAGGTCGTGGCTTTCGCTGCGCAAGTCGTCGAGTACGACGGCCGGGTCGGACACGGGACGCTCCCCCTGTGGCACGGCGGTGTGTGCCCCGGAGCATGGCAGCCCCCCAAGAAACAAGCAAGCATGCTTGCTTTGATTTACCGGGGCCGGAAACTATTGATCACGCTTCTGCACAGGTCAAGCCGCATCCGGCCGCAGAATTGATTCTCTTTGAACCGCACGAGTGGTTCCCCCCGAGGGCTGTTGCGGCGCCCCCGGCCCCCACCGCACCGTTGAGGAGCGCCCCCACTCCCCCGCTCCGGGCGGACGGCTCACGTCCGCCCGGTCAACTGCTCGCCCCGCACCCCGGCGGCCACCTCACCCGGGTACGGGCCGCTTCGCCGCCTGTGTGCGCACCGCCCCCATGCTCGCCACGACGACCAGCAGGATCGCCAGCCCCTCGGACGGCGAGAGCGCCTGGTGCAGCACCAGGAATCCGGCGGCCGCGGCGATCGCCGGTTCCAGGCTCATCAGCACCGCGAACGTCGCCGCGGGCAGCCTGCGCAGCGCCAGCAGCTCCAGGGTGTACGGCAGCACCGACGACATCAGCGCCACCGCGAGCCCCAGCCCCAGCGTCGACGGCACGATCAGCCGCGACCCGGCCTCCACCAGCCCGAAGGGCAGACTCAGCAGCGCGCCGAAGCCCATCGCCAGCGCCAGCCCGTCCGCCTGCGGAAAACGCCGCCCGGTGCGGGCGCTGAAGATGATGTACGCCGCCCACATCCCGCCGGCGGCCACGGCGAACGCGGCGCCGACCGGGTCCAGCCGCTCGAAGCCGCCCCCGCTGAGCAGCACGACGCCGCCGAGCGCGAGCCCCGCCCACAGCAGGTTCACCAGCCGCCGGGAGGCGATCACGGACAGGGCGAGGGGGCCGAGCACCTCGAGGGTGACGGCCGCGCCGAGCGGGATACGGTCCACCGCCTGGTAGAAGAGCATGTTCATACCGCCCATGACGGCGCCGAACGTGACCACGGTGGCCCAGTCCGCACGGGAGTGGCCGCGCAGCCGCGGCCGGCAGATCGCGAACAGCACGAGGGCCGCCAGCACCAGCCGCAGCGTGACGACGCCGAGCGCTCCGGCCCGCGGCATCAGCAGCACGGCGACGGCCGCCCCGAACTGCACGGACAGTCCGCCCGCGACGACGAGGGCGACCGGCCCGAGCGAGCGCCGTACGCCGGAGGGCGGTCCGGTCCCGTCCCCGGGCGCACGGGCCGCCGCACCCGCCGCCTCCGGCAGCACGACCGCCGCGGCACCGGCCTGCGCACCGCCGCCGGTGCCCGCGCCCGCGGACTGCGCGTCCTCCACCCCAGCCTCCCTGAACCGCTCGTCACCCCGGCCGTCACCGGTCCCTGCGCCCGACCGTCACCGGCGGGCCCGTCGTCCTCCCCACGCTACGGACCGGAACGATGCGCGTGAAATGCGATTCTCGCTGCGGTTATGCTCCGGACGTATGAGCATCGAGCTGCGTCATCTCCGCTGTTTCCTCGCCATCGCGGAGGAGTCGAGCGTGACCCGGGCCGCGGCCCGCCTCGGCCTCACCCAACCCAGCGTCTCCCGCGCGCTCGCCGCCCTCGAACAGCACCTCGCCGTCCGGCTGGTGGATCGCTCGACGCACCATCTCGAACTCACCGCGGAGGGCCGGGCCTTCCGCGACCGGGCCGCCGTCGCCGTCACCGCCTTCGACGAAGCACTGGACACGGGACGGCTTCCGCACCGGCCGCTGCGGCTCGGTCACGCCTGGTCGGCCCTCGGCCCGTACACGACGCCGCTGCTGCGCCGCTGGCGTACCGAGCACCCGGACACGGCGCTCGAACTGCTGAGGATCGACGACCGCACGGCGGGGCTCGCCCGCGGCGAGGTCGACGCCGCCGTGCTGCGCGGCCCCGTGAACATCGCCGGGGTGGCCACCGAGCTGCTGTTCACGGAGCCCCGCGTCGCGGCTGTCCCGTCGGACGACCCGCTGGCCGCCCGCGCCTCACTGACCCTGGCGGACCTCGCGGCCGGCCCGGTCGTCCTGAACACCGTCTCCGGCCTGACCACCCTGGACCTGTGGCCCGCGGACATCCGGCCCACGGCCACCGTCACCGTCGCCAACACGGACGACTGGCTGACGGCGATCGCCGCCGGCCGCGGCGTGGGCGCGTCGGTCGCCTCCACCGCCCAGATGCACGCGCACCGCGGCGTCACCTACCGCCCGCTGTCAGACGCCCCGCGCGTCCCCGTCCACCTCGCCTGGCGCAGCTCGTCCCCGCACCCGGCGGTCCGTCACCTGGTGGCGCTGGCCCGCTCGGTGGCCGCGTCCGGCTGAGCCCTCCGGTCACGGCGCCGAGCGGCCGCGGCCACCAGGCGCCGCCAGACGATACGGGCGCCCCGTACCGCCACGATCAGCAGCAGTACCGCGGCGACGCAGAGCGACGCGCCGAACGCGCCGGCGGAGCTGCCCCGCAGCAGGGAGACGACGAACGAGCCGAGGCCCTTGTCCGCCGCCGCGTCCACCGGGTCCACCGCGATCGCGGACACCAGCAACTGGGCCACGAGGGCGGCGGCGAGGAGCACCGTGCCCGCCCGTGCCAGCAGACTCACGATGTCGGTCCGCCCGACGATCCCCCGCATGGCATCCGCCCTTCCCGCGTGGTCGGCGCCCATCCTGCCGGACGCCGTGTGTCACCCGCCGTGCAGGCCCCCCGAGCCTCCCGCCCCGCCTTCCGCCGAGCCCCCCGAGCCCTCGGCCCCGACTTCCGCCGGGCGCCCCTCCCCGAGCGCCTGCGCCAGCACTTCCGCCAGGTGCCGGGCCCGGCGGCCGGCGAGCTGGTCGAGCTGGGTGCGGCAGGAGAAGCCGTCCGCCAGGAGTTCGGCGCCGGCGGCGGCCGTGCGTACGGCGGGCAGCAGTTCGTCCTCCGCGCAGGCCACCGACACCTCGTAGTGGCCGCGTTCGAACCCGAAGTTGCCCGCGAGGCCGCAGCAGCCGCCGCTCAGCTCGCCCGTCAGACCCGCCCGCTCCCGCAGCCGGCGTTCCGCCCCGTCGCCGAGCACGGCGTGCTGGTGGCAGTGGGTCTGGCCCGCCACCGGCCGGTCGATCCGCGGCGGCCGCCAGTCGGGCGCGCACTCCTCCAGCGTCTGCGCGAAGGTCCGCACGGACGCCGCGAGCCGGTGCGCCCTCGGGTCGTCGCCCAGCAGCTCGGGCAGGTCGGTCCGGAGGGTGGCGGCGCAGCTGGGTTCCAGTACGGCGACGGGCACGCCGAGTTCGAGCAGCGGCTCGACGACGTCGAGCGTGCGCCGCATGACCTTGCGCGCCAGGCCGAGCTGGCCCGTCGAGACGTAGGTGAGCCCGCAGCAGACCCGCCCCGGCGGCACGGCGATCCCAACGCCCGCCGCCTCCATGACCCGTACGGCCGCCCGGCCGACGGACGGCGTGAGGTGGTCGGTGAACGTGTCGGGCCACAGCACGGCGCTGCGGCCGCTCTCCAGCACCTGCGCCCGGCCGCCCAGGTGCCCGCGCAGCCAGCGGCGGAACGTCTCGGGCGCCAGCCGGGGCAGGTCCCGCTGCGGCGCGATGCCGCCGGACCGCTTGGCGAGCGCGGCCAGCGGCCGCACCCGGGCGAGGGCGTTGACGGCCCCCGCCCAGGGCGCGGCGGCGCGCAGCCACTGCGGGAGGCGTCCCATGGCGTAGTGGGCGGCGGGCCGGCGCCGGCCGGCGTAGTGGTGGTTCCTGCACCACCACTACGCCGGCCGGCGTAGTGGTGGTGCAGGAACTCGGCCTTGTACGTGGCCATGTCGACGCCGACGGGGCAGTCGCGCCGGCACCCCTTGCAGGACAGGCACAGGTCGAGTGCGTCGCGCACCTCGGCCGAGCGCCAGCCGTCGGTGACGATCTCGCCGGCCAGCATCTCGTGCAGCAGCCGCGCCCGGCCGCGGGTGGAGTGCTGCTCCTCGCCGGTCGCCCGGTACGACGGGCACATCACGCCGCCGCCCGCCACGGCGCTCTCGGTACGGCACTTGGCGACGCCCACACAGCGGCGCACGGCGCCGGCGAAGTCGCCGCCGTCGTGCGGGTAGCCGAAGGCGACGTCCACGGGCTCGGCGGGCAGTACGGCAAAGCGCAGATTCGCGTCCAGCGGGTCCGGGCGGACCAGCATCCCCGGGTTCATGCCGCCCGCCGGGTCCCACAGGTCCTTGAAGCGGCTGAAAAGGGCGACCAGTTCGTCCCCGTACATCTTCGGCAGCAGTTCGGCGCGGGCCTGCCCGTCGCCGTGCTCGCCGGACAGCGAGCCGCCGTGCGCGACGACGAGCGAGGCGACCTGCTCGGAGAACGCGCGGAAGCGGCGGACGCCGTCCGGTGTCAGCAGGTCGAAGTCGATGCGGACATGGATGCAGCCGTCCCCGAAGTGCCCGTACGGGGTGCCCCGCAGCCCGTGCTCGGCGAGCAGGGCACGGAAGTCGCGCAGATAGCCGCCGAGGCGGGCGGGCGGCACGGCGCAGTCCTCCCAGCCGGGCCAGGCCTCGCCGCCGTCGGGCGTCCGGGTCGCGGTGCCGGAGGCGTCCTCCCGGATCCGCCACAGGGCCCGTACGGCGGCCGGGTCGCCGACGACCGTGCCGTCCAGGGCGTCGGCCGCCCGTACGATCCGCCGCGCCCGGTCCGTGGCCTCCGCGGCAGTGGCGCCGCCGGTCTCGACGAACAGCCAGGCCCGGCCGCGCGGCAGGCCGTGTCCGGCGGGCACCAGGTCCTCCGCCATGCCCTCGACGGTCAGCGGGCCGAGCGGCAGCAGTCCGGCGGCGGCCTCGGCGGCGGCGCTCTCGTCGGCGTAGCCGAGGACGGCGAGCGCCCGGGCGGCCGGCGCGTCCACGAGCCGTACGGTCGCCTCCGTCAGGACGGCGAGCGTGCCCTCGCTGCCGCAGAAGGCGCGGGCGAGGTCGGCGCCCTTCTCCGGCAGCAGGGCGTCCAGCGCGTAGCCCGAGATACGGCGCGGCAGGCCGTCGGGGTAGCCGGTGCGCAGCAGGGCGAGGTGGCGTTCGACGAGGTCGGCCAGGCCGGGCGGGCCGCCGCCGGGCTCCAGGCCCCGGGCGAGCCGGTGGCGGACGCCCGCGTAGGTGACCACCGACAGGTCGCGGACGTTGTCGGCCGTCGTCCCCCAGGCGACCGAGTGGGAGCCGCACGCGTTGTTGCCGATCATCCCGCCGAGGGTGCAGCGGCTGTGCGTCGACGGGTCGGGGCCGAAGACCATGCCGTGGCCGCGTACGGCCCGCTGGAGCCGGTCCAGTACGACGCCGGGCTGCACGCGCGCGGTCCGGGCGTCCGGGTCGACGTCGAGGACCCGGTTCATGTGGCGGGTGAAGTCCAGGACGACGCCGGTGCCGGTGGCCTGCCCGGCGATGGAGGTGCCGCCGCCGCGCGGCACGACCGGGACGCCGTGCCGCCGGCACACGTCGAGGGCCGCGGCGACGTCGTCGGCGTCGCGGGGGGCGACGACGCCGACCGGGACGCGCCGGTAGTTGGAGGCGTCCATGGTCGTCAGGGCCCGGGCGGCGGCCGAGAAGTCGACGTCACCGCCGACGGCGGCCTTGAGCGCGCGGGCCAGTTCGCTCGTATCCCTGGTGTGTTCAACCATGCGACCCAGGATGACGGCTGCACCGGTCCCCGCACCGGCAGGAAACGTGCCACTCGCACACATTGTGTGCGCGGCCCGGGCCCCCGTGTCGGGAGAGAAGCGCCACGGCCATCCCCAACTGATCGTCAGCCCTCCTATAGTGTCGACGACTTCGCCGAAGAACGGCGGCTCCAGTTGCGCCCCCCGTCACCCCGGAAGGCACCACTCGATGACCGGCACCGCCAAGAACCGATGACCCGCGCCACTCCCCGGGCGACCCCCGGAAAAGGCGTGGCCGAGTCCCGTCCGGCCGCCGCCGGCGCGCTGAAGATCGCCGTCGTCGGCGGTTTCGGCGCCGGCCGGTCCACGATGGTGCGCTCCGTCAGCGAGATACGTCCGCTGCACACGGACGAGGCCATGAGCGCGGACTCCCTGGTGGACGACGCCTGCGCGCGGGTCCCCGCCAAGACGGCGACCACGGTCGCCCTCGACTTCGGCCGCATCACGATCGATGAACAGCGGGTGCTGTATCTCTTCGGGACACCGGGACAGGAACGTTTCCGCTTTCTGTGGGACCGCCTGCTCTCCGGCACCACCGGCGCGGTCGTCCTCGTCGACACCCGCGCGGTCGCCGACGCCTGGTACGCGATCGACCGGCTCCAGCGGCGCGGCACGCCGTTCATCGTCGCCGTCAACGACTTCGGCGGCCCGTTCCGCTCCGCGGACGAGATCCGCGACGCGCTGGGCCTGTCGCCGGGCGTGCCGCTGGTCGAGTTCGACGCGAGGGACCACTCGTCCAGCAAGTTCGTACTGATCGCGCTGGTGGACCATCTGGGCACGCTGGGGCCGGTCCACGGCTCCTGACCAGCGGGGCGTGCCTGCCGTGCGCGGCGCCGCCGTCGGGACCACGACGCCGTCTCAGCCGCCGGACCGTGTCCCCGTCCGGCGGCCGGGGCGGTATACGCTCCGGAACGTGGCTGATATCCAGATTCCCGCTGACATCAAGCCCGCCGACGGCCGTTTCGGCGCGGGCCCCTCCAAGGTGCGTACGGAGGCGCTCGACGCGCTGGCCGCCACCGGCACCTCTCTCCTCGGTACGTCGCACCGCCAGGCCCCGGTCAAGAACCTGGTCGGCGAGGTCCGCGACGGCGTGCGCGAGCTGTTCTCCCTCCCCGAGGGCTACGAGGTGATCCTGGGCAACGGCGGCTCCACCGCCTTCTGGGACGTGGCGACGCACGGCCTGATCGAGAACAAGTCCCAGCACCTGTCGTTCGGCGAGTTCTCCTCCAAGTTCGCCAAGGCCGCCAAGCAGGCGCCGTGGCTGGCCGAGCCGACCGTCGTCTCCTCGGACCCGGGCACCCACCCGGACCCGCGGGCGGAGGTGGGCGTCGACGTCTACGCCTTCACCCACAACGAGACCTCCACCGGCGTCGCCGCCCCGATCCAGCGGGTCGACGGCGCGGACGACGGCGCGCTGGTCCTGGTGGACGCCACCTCCGGCGCGGGCGGCCTGCCGGTCGACATCACGCAGACGGACGTCTACTACTTCGCCCCGCAGAAGTCCTTCGCCTCCGACGGCGGCCTGTGGATCGGCGTGTTCTCCCCCGCCGCCCTGGAGCGCGCCGCGCGCGTCCACGGCTCGGGCCGTCACGTCCCGGAGTTCTTCTCCCTCCCGACGGCGATCGACAACTCGCTGAAGAACCAGACGTACAACACCCCGGCGCTGGCGACCCTCTTCCTGCTGAACGACCAGCTGAAGTGGATCAACGGCCAGGGCGGCCTGGACTGGTCCGTGCGCCGCACCGCCACCTCCTCGCGCACCCTGTACGGCTGGGCGGAGGCGTCCAAGTACGCGACCCCGTTCGTCGTCGACCCGGCGAAGCGCTCGCAGGTCATCGGCACGATCGACTTCGCCGACGAGATCGACGCCGCGGCGGTCGCCAAGGCGCTGCGCGCCAACGGCATCGTCGACACCGAGCCGTACCGCAAGCTGGGCCGCAACCAGCTCCGCGTGGCGATGTTCCCGGCGATCGACCCGTCGGACGTCGAGGCCCTGACGGCCTGCGTCGACTACGTGATCGAGAAGCTGTGACCGCGAGCTCGTAAGCGGACATGCGGGGCGCCGACCGAAGGGTCGGCGCCCCGCACGCATGATCGCTCGACGGTGTGACGATCCGCCTTACGGACGCCTGGGTACCCGGCGTCCTACGATGATGTTCTCGACACCAGCCACCAGGAGGCCCGCATGTCTGCCGCAGCAGTCGAGCACCCCTGTGACGGCGAGCCGCCGACGCTGCTCGAAGAGGCCAACCGCCTCATGGAGCAGCTTCCCGGCCACCGCGTCGAGATCATCGGAGGCATCCTCACCGCGACCCCGCCCCCGGACCTGCCGCACGCCGATGTACTTACCGACCTCGTTCTGCGCATGGCCGCAGCAGGTCTTCACGGACCGGCGACAGAGACCAAGGTCCTGCAGGGAGTCGGGGTGTGGCTACCGGGCGGACCCGAGGACTACGCGATTCCCGACCTGGCGGTGACGGATGCCGACGCAGGCGAGCACCTGGTCGAGAACAACTGCTACGACCCCGTGGTGTTCCGCATGGTTCTGGAGGTCACGTCCAGCAACTACAACCAGGACTTGCGAACGAAGGTCGCCGCATACGCCGACGCCGACATTCCGGTCTACGTGATCGTCAATCGGCACCACATGCGCGTGCACGTACTGACCAAGCCCGTGGCCAGCGATTACGCCCGCCACGAGATCTACGCCGCCGGCCAACAGCTCACCCTCCCCGAGTCCCTCGGCGCCGTGGTCACTTTGGACGCCGCCGAGTTGCTGAGGACCGGCAAGCCCAACGCCTGACCGGTCTGTCAGCGGCTGAGCCGCTGGAACCGGCGGACCGCCAGGGGTGCGAAGACCGCCGTGACGACGAGCGGCCACACGACCGCCATCAGCAGTGAGTGCTCCTGGATCCAGCTGCCGTCGCTCGCCACCGGGTTGCCGAACAGCTCGCGGGCCGCCGCGGCCGTCGAGGAGATCGGGTTCCATGCGGCGATCGTGCCGAGCCAGTCCGGCATGGTCGACGGCGGCACGAAGACGCTGGAGATCATGGTGAGCGGGAAGGCCACCGCGTAGAGGCCGCCGGCCGCCTCCGTGCTGGGGACGAGCAGGCCGAGCAGGATGCCGACCCAGATCAGGCAGAACCGCAGAAGCAGCAGCAGTCCGAACGCGGCCGCCGACGCGGCGATCCCGGTGTCCGTGCGCCAGCCCATCGCGAAGGCGGTCGCGGCCAGGATCGTCAGCTCGGCGCAGGCGATGATCAGGTCGTTGACCCCGCGTCCGGTGACGACGGCCGAGGGTGCCATCGGCATCGAGCGGAAGCGGTCGATGACGCCCTTGGAGGCGTCGGTGACCACGGCCATCGCCGTGTTCATGAAACCGAAGGCCATCGTCATGGCGAACATGCCCGGCATCAGGAAGTCCCGGACGCTGCCGCCTTCGGGTGACTTCATCGCGCCGCCGAAGACGTATCCGTAGAGCAGTACGGAGAGGATCGGGAAGCCGAGCTGCCAGGCGATCAGGACCGGCTGGCGCTGGTAGTGGGTCAGGCCCCGCCGGACCACGTTCCAGCAGTCGGCCACCGCCCAGTAGGCGCGGCCGTGCCGGTCGTCCGGGCTCAGGTCCGTCGCGGGCGCCGTCGCGACGGTCCCGGCCGGCGCGTCCTTGACATCCGTCGTGCTCATGCCGCTTCCTCCGTCGTCCGTGTGCCGTGTCCGGTCAGGCGCAGGAACACGTCGTCCAGGCTCGGCCTGCGCAGTCCGATGTCCTCCACGGCGATCCCGGCGTCCTGGAGGTTGCACGCCACCTCGGTGAGCGCCGCCACCCGGTCGGTCACCGGCGCGTGGACCCGGCGTTCGAGGGCGTCGGTCGCCGGGTCGGTGCCGGCGACCGACGCCACGGTCCCGGCGATGGCCGGCAGGTCGGCGGCCTCGCGGGCGACGACCTCGATACGGTCGCCGCCGACCCGGTTCTTCAGCCCGTCGGGGGTGTCGTCGGCGATGGCGCGGCCCTGGTCGATGACGGTGATGCGGGAGGCGAGCCGGTCGGCCTCCTCCAGGTACTGGGTGGTGAGCAGCACGGTCGTGCCGCCCGCGACGAGCCGGCGCACCGCCTCCCACACCTCGCCGCGCGATCGCGGGTCGAGTCCGGTCGTCGGCTCGTCGAGGAACAGCACGTCGGGCGCGAGGATCATCGACGCGGCGAGGTCGAGCCGGCGCCGCATACCGCCGCTGTACTTGCCGGCGCCCTGGTCGCCCGCCTCCACCAGGTCGAACTGCTCCAGCAGTTCACCGGCCCGCTGCGCCGCGCGCCGGCCGCCGAGGTGGAAGAGGCGGCCGAACATCTCCAGGTTCTGCCGCCCGGTGAGCACCTCGTCGACCGCGGCGTACTGGCCGGTGAGGCCGATCCGGCGGCGCACCTGCCGCGGAGCGCGCCGGACGTCGACCCCGGCTACCCGCGCCCGGCCGCCGTCGAACCGCAGCAGGGTCGCGAGGACCCGTACGGCGGTGGTCTTCCCTGCACCGTTCGGCCCGAGGAGGCCGTGCACGGTTCCTCTCTCCACGGCCAGGTCGAAACCGGCGAGGGCGCGTTTGTCCCCGTACCGCTTCTCGAGCCCTTCGGCCATCACTGCGTATGCGTCCACGTCCGCCCCTTCACACCGCGACCCCTGTCACGACAACCGAGTACACCGTACCCAGATAAGGGTACACCGTACTCAGTTTCCAGGTGCGGGATTAAGGTGAAGCCATGACGACGACGGAGACGAGTGGCAGCGGCGACATCCGGCGCAGCCTCGAGCTGCTCTGGGGCACCGGTGAACGGCCCTCGCGCGGCCCCCGGCCGGGGCTCACCCTCGACCGGATCGTCACCGCCGCCGTGGAGATCGCCGACGCGGAGGGCCTCGCCGCGGTGTCGATGCGCCGCCTCTCCACCGAGCTCGGCACCGGCACGATGTCCCTCTACCGGTACGTCCCCGGCAAGAGCGAACTGCTCGACCTGATGCTCGACCGGATCACCGGCGAACTGCTCGGCGGCCAGGAGCCC
The DNA here is from genome assembly GCF_053591995.1 of Streptomyces sp. NPDC002835. Taxonomy (NCBI): domain Bacteria; kingdom Bacillati; phylum Actinomycetota; class Actinomycetes; order Kitasatosporales; family Streptomycetaceae; genus Streptomyces; species Streptomyces sp. NPDC002835. Next base: position 104,691 of record NZ_JBSFUW010000016.1, read on the forward strand.
GCTCCCGAGGGCGCCGACTGGCGCGACGGGGTCCGGAAGATGGCCGGCGCGCATCTCGCGCTGCACCGCGCGCACCCGTGGCTGCTGAAGGTCAACCAGTCCCGCACGGTCCTCGGCCCCGGCGCCGTACGCGGCCTGGAGCTGTCACTGACCGACCTGCACGGCATGGGCCTGCGCGACCCCGAACTGATCTCGGTGATCATCGCCGTGCAGAGCTTCGTCTCCGGCATCGCCCGTATGGAACTGGAGGCCGCGGAGGCCGCGAAGCAGACCGGGCAGAGCGACGCCGAGTTCTGGCGGAGCCAGGAGCCCTTCCTGGAACGGGCGATGGCGACGGGCGACTACCCGCGGCTCGCGACCCTGTCGGAGGACGCGTTCGGCTCGGACTTCGACCACTTCGCCTTCGGTCTCGACCGTCTGATCGACGGCTTCGAGAAGCTGGTACGCGAACGGGCCGCGGACGCGCCGTAGTCGACGCCTGCGGGGCGAACCGGACGCCCCTCAGTTACGGCGCCTGCGCAGCGCCAGCACCAACAGCCCGGCGCCGCCCAGGATCAGCAGCCCGTACCTGGTGGCGCCGCCCTTCCCGTCGCCCCCGGCAGCCTCTCCCTCGCCCGAACCGCCGGGCTTCGCGCCCTCCTCGGCCCCGCCGCCCCCGCCCCCGCCGCCGCTCTCGACCGCCACCGGCTCGACGGGGCTGCGCTCCCCCTCCGTACCGAACAGCAGCGTCGTGCCGTCCAGCGTGTACGTCACCGACTCCGACTGCCCCTGGATCGGGCCGCGCACCCGGTGGTCGGCGCCGAGGCGGCCGTCCTCCCAGGCGTACCCGCGGGCGCTGAAGTACGAGCGAAGTACGAGCTGCTTGCCGTCCGGCGAGAACGCGCCGTCGGTCACCCACGGCACCTCCCCGATCCGCCGGAAGACGTTGGTCTGCCCGGTCTTCAATGTGGCCGGGCCTTCGTAGAGGCCGCCGCCGTCCTCGTTCTTCGACGCGATGTAGACGCGCCCGGTCTTCGGATGCACCATCAGCGCCTCGGCGTTGCGCGCCCCGTCGGCGTACTTCACGTCGAACTGCGTGGCGTCCACGGTCTGGTCGCGCAGTTGCTTCGGCTCGGGGAAGCGGTAGATCCAGACGTGGTCCCAGCTGCCGTCGAGGTTGTCGCCGATGTCGCCGACGTAGACGGCGCCGTCGGGCCCCACGGAGACCGCCTCCATGTCCCTGGGCTGCCCGACGCCCCGCAGGATGATCGTCGCCACCGTCTCGCCCGTCTTCGAGTCGACGGCGAAGATCCGCGGCTGGTCCTGGTCGTTGTGCGTCCAGTAGATCCCCGGGTGCGCCCGGCTCGCGGCGAGACCGGAGGACTCGGTGATCCGCGGGTCCTTGATCGTGAAGCCGGAGTGCTCTTCGGCGGCCGCGGGCACGGCGGCGGCCAGCACGAGGACGGCCGCGAGGCCGGTGACGTACGGAAGCGAACGCATGCCCCAAGCCTGCCACCTCCGGCGACCGGCCTTTACGGGAGTGCCCTGGGTGGCCGGCCCCTACGGGCGCTCTGCGGTGACCAGCCAGGCGACGCTGCGGAGCCGGACCGCGCCGTCCCGCTCGTACCCGCGCAGGATGTCCGCCAGCGCGCGCCGGGCCCGCTCGCCCGTCGCCTCGTCGACCTGGCCCAGCAGGTGGCGGCCGGGACCGGTCCCCATGAGGAACGCGGTGGCGTCCTCCGCGTCCCGCCCCCACCTGCCGTACGCCTCCGCCCGCTCGATCCCGATGCCGGTGAACCCGCCCGCCGTCAGGACCTCGCGGACCCGGTCCGGGTCGGCCAGGGAGAACATGCCGGGGCCGTCGGCGGCGCCGAAGCCGCCCAGCGGGAGCAGGTCGCGCAGGCCGGACAGCGCCTGGATCCACTCGTTGCCCCCGCCGTCCGCCGCGACGACGAACGCCGCCCGGCCGCCGGGGCGCAGCCCGCCGGCGATGTTGGCGAACGCGGCCTCCGGGTCGCCGAAGAACATCACGCCGAAGCGGCTGAGCACGACGTCGAAGCCGCGCCCCGCCAGCGGGTGGACCTGGGCGTCGCCGTGCTCGAAGGTCACGTTTCCGACGCCCTCGGCGTGCGCGGTCGCACGGGCGCGTTCGAGCATCGGGCGGGACAGGTCCACGCCGGTGGCGCGGCCGTCCGGTGCGCGGCGGGCGGCGAGCCGGGTGGTGGCGCCGGCGCCGCAGCCGATGTCGAGGACCGCGTCCGCGGGCCGGATGGCGGCGGCGGTGAGGAGGGCGTCGTTGAAGCCCTCGTTGATGGCGTCCCAGCGGTCCTGGTTACGGGCCCAGTGGGTGCCCTCGTAGCCGTTCCACGCCTGCTCCTGCTCGGTGTTCACAATGTGGGCCATGGCGGTGCCTCCGGACGCGACGGATAGAATGGGCGTACGCCCAAACAGTATGGGCGTTTGCCCATACTGTCCACCGCGACACAGCCCGTCCCGTATCCCAGCAGCCCGGAAGGTCCCGAATGTCACCCCGTGGAGTAGCCGTCCCTGATGCCCGCGAGCGCCTCTTCGCGGCGGCCGAACGAGTCGTGGCCCGCGGCGGTCCCGGTGCCGTGACCAGCAGGGCGGTCACCGACGAGGCGGACTGCTCGAAGGGCCTGCTGCACGCCCACTTCCCGGGCGGGCTGGACGAGTTCGTCGCGGAACTGGTCCTGGACCGGTTCGCCCGCACGGCCGCGCTCGCGGCGGAGCTCCCCGGCCGGGCGGGCCGGGACACGGTCACCGGCAACCTGATGGCCGTCGCCTCCGTCCTGCTCGACTCCACCGGCCCGGCCGTCTCCGCCCTGGCCCTCACCCGGCCCGGCGCCGCGCTCCGCTTCCGCGACGCGATGGTCGCCGGAGCGCCGGGGTTCGCCGCCGTGCAGGAGTCGGTCGTCGGCTATCTGCGCGCCGAGCAGGACACCGGCCGGGTCGCCGACGACCTGGACGCGGAGGCCGTCGCCCTCGCGCTCGTCGGCACGGTCCACCATCTGCTGATGACGACGTGGTCCTCGGCGGCACCCGATCCGCGCGAGCAGGTCCGGCGGCTGATCCCGGCACTGACCGGTACCGACGGGTCCTGACCTGCCCACCGCCCTGCCCGCACTCAGTGGCCGGACTCACATCGCCGACAGGTGCCGGGTTACCAGCGGGTTCGGTCATGATTGCGGCCATGCGCTTTCTGTTCGTCGGCGATTCCATGACCATCGGGAGCGCCGGCGAACACAGCTGGCGCTACCGCATGTGGCAGCACCTCGTCTCCACCGGCGTGCCCTTCGAGATCGTCGGCCCGCGCCGCGCGCTGTACGACATCGCCGCGAACGCCCCCGTGTCCCACGCCTACGCCGACCCGGACTTCCCGGCGGACGCCCGCCGGCACCTCGCCGGCTGGGGCGAGGGCTGGCTGCACATGGCGCCCGTGATCCGCGAGACGGTCGCCGCGGAACGGGCCGACGTCCTGCTGGTCTCGCTCGGGCTGATAGACCTCGGCTTCTACACGAACAGCGACCAGACCGCGGCGAACGCCCGCACCTTCATCACCGAGGCCCGCCACGCCAACCCGCACGTCCGGATGGTCCTGCTCCCGGTCATCCCGAACATCCGCGCCGAGTCCGACGCGCCGTTCGCCGCCGAGTGCGACCGCTTCAACGTGCTCCTCGCCAAGACGGTCGCCGACCTGGACACCCCCACGTCCCCGATCCTGCTCGCCTCGCACCCGCCGTCGTACGACATCCACGCCGACACCTACGACGGCACCCACCCCGGCCCGACGGGCGAGACGAAACTGGCGGCCGCCTTCGCGACGGCGATGCACCAGGCGTGGGGGCTGGGCGGGGCGTACGCCGCCGCCTGACGGACCCGGCGCCACCTGACGGACCGGCGCCACGTGACGGACGGGGGTCCGTCCTTACCGTCCCGGGCCTGTGCTTACTGCCCGGCACCACCCGACCGCCCGGAGCGTCGGCGGAATTCCCGGTGCGCGCACCACGCCCCGCCTGCGACCCTTTCCTCATGGCCACGTTCGAAGAACTCCTCGCCGAGGGCGAAGCCGTCCCCACCGAGGGCTGGGACTTCTCCTGGTTCGCCGGCCGCGCCACCGAGCAGCGCCCGTCCTGGGGTTACGCGAAGCTGCTCGCCGAGCGCATGGCGAAGGCGGAGGCCGCGCTGGACATCCAGACCGGTGGCGGCGAGGTCCTCGCCTCGATCCCGGCCGCGCCGCCCGTCCTCGCGGCGACGGAGTCCTGGCCGCCGAACCTGGAGATCGCCCGCCGCAACCTGGCCAAGTTCGGCGCGACGGTCGTCGGCGTCGCCGACGACGCCGATCTGCCGTTCCCCTCCGCCCATTTCGACCTGGTCGTGAGCCGTCACCCGGTCACCACCCGCTGGGACGAGATCCGCCGCGTACTGCGCCCGGAGGGCACGTACTTCTCACAGGCCGTGGGAGACGGCTCGGTCCGCGAACTGACCGACTACCTGATGGGCCCCCAGCCCGTCGACCCGTCCCGCAGCCCCACGACGACCGTCGCGGACGCGGAGGCGGCCGGCCTGGAGGTCACCGAACTGCGCCAGGAGGCGCTGCGGATGGAGTTCCACGACATCGCGGCGGTCGTCCACTTCCTCCGCAAGGTGATCTGGATCGTCCCCGGCTTCACGGTCACCGCCTACCGCGACCGCCTGGCGTCCCTCCACGACTTCATCGACCGCCACGGCCCCTTCGTGGCCCACTCCAACCGCCTCCTGATCGAGGCCCGCCGGGTGTGAGGCGCCGGACCGGCTGAAACCCGGCGTTCCGCGTCGGGTCAGGCGCCCCACAGCCAGGAGCCGCGGGCGGCCGATGCGACGAGTTCGCCCAGGACGAAGGCGACCGGGACCGGGACCAGCAGGAGGACGCCGGCGCGGACCAGGGACGGGGCGGCGATCGAGGCGACGTCGTGGGGAGATGTCGTCGTGAGGAAGTCGCGCCAGCGCAGGATGTCCCCCAGGCTGCAGGCCCAGAAGAACAGCCCGGTCAACAGGCAGACCGCGCCGGTCACCAGCCCCAGAAAGGTGGTCGCTTCCAGGAGGTCGACACGGTCGTCGTGCTCCTGGAAGACGAACGCGGCGACGGCCACGCAGACCGCCGCCCCCGCGCCGTACGCCGCCCCGCGCGCCACGACTCCGCCCAGCCGCAGCCGCGGCTCGAGTACGCCGTCCTTGCCTCTGCTCACCCTGCCCATGGCCACCCCCCGTGTCACCGACGAACGGTAGCAACGCGGCCCGCGGACGGCGGGCTACCCCGCCCTCCCCAGGACGCCGAGCACCGCCTGGGTGACCACGTCCGGTCGGCTGCTGTGGATGTGGTGGTCCGCCGCCGGGACCACGGCGTGGTCGCCGGCCGGTGCGGACAGGGCGACGGACTTCTGGAGGTCGGTCCAGCGGCGGCGCATGCCGTCCGGCATGCCCCGGCTCGCGCTCAGGACCGTCACGGGTACGTCCGGCAGGCGCGACGCGGCGCGGCGGCGGCGGATCTCGGGGGCCGCCTCGGTGATCATCCGGTTCTCGGCGGCGGCGGAGCGGACCTGCTGTCTGCCGCCGGAGGACGCCAGCCACGCGGCGGCCATCAGCTCCCGTACGCGCGGGTCGTCGGTCGTGCGGGCCGCCTCGCGCGCGGCGCGCCGGTGCCGGGAGCGGCCGGTGAGGCGGAGCGCCGTACGGGCCGCGAGCTGGCGCGCCTGCATCCCCTCGGCGACCCGGCCCAGCCACGGCTGGAAGTCCTCGTGCGCCGGGTCCAGCAGCACCATGCCCGCCAACAGGTCCGGTTCGGCCCACGCCACGAGCTGGGCGAGCAGGCCGCCCCAGCTGTTGCCGACCAGTACGCACGGGCCGTCGCCGACCCGGGCCAGGAGCGCGGTCAGGTCCTCGACGGCCGAGTCGAGTGTGAGCCGGTGGACCGGGTCGCTCCCGCCGAGCCCCGCCCGGTCGTACGCGATCACCCTGGTGCAGCGGGCGATCGGTGACAGCACCGGGGCCCATGTCAGCGACGGCGTACCGCTAGCCGCGTCGAGCACGACGGTCGGACCGCCCTTGCCCGCCTCGATCCAGCGCAACGTCCGCCCGTAGCGGTCCAGTTCGCCTCGTAACGCGCCACCGGGCACCAGTGCCCCGACAGCCTCCGCAACCGCGTCGTCCACGACTTCCCCCTCCAGCAGATCAGCGCCCGGCGCTTGCGCCAACGAATCTGCGAGGTGATCGGTTCCGTATCTGCGCGGCCCTTTGGATCGAGGGTCGGGCCGGTGCGGTGGAGAGGCGCGTCAGCCGGTGAGCAGGTCCGGGTTGTCGGCCAGGGCGGCCAGGTGTGCGCGCGGGTCGGCGATGAGCCTGCGGGTCGAGAGGTCGAGCATGCCCGCCACTCCGGAGACCTCCGCGGCGACCGTGCCGTCGTCCTTGACGATCTGCTGCTCGACCGTGAAGGTCTTGCCCTCCCCGTAGACGAACCGGCAGGTCACCCGCACCGCGTCGCCGCCGCGCAGCTCGCGCAGGAACTTGACCGTCGTCTCGAGCGCGACCGGGCCCACCCCGCTGGCGAGCAGCTTCTCCTGCGGCAGACCGGCGGCGCGCAGCAGTTCCCAGCGCGCGTGCTCGGCGTACTGGAGATAGACGGCCTGGTTCAGATGGCCCTGCGTGTCGAGCTCGTAGCCCCGCACGGTCACGTCGGCGAAGAAAGTCATGCCCACGGCAACGTCACAGTGCTGTCCGGCATTCCCGCCGGGAACGGCCGGCGGTTCCGGCTTTTCGGACGGCGACGACGGGGCACTCGTGGTGGCGTCGGATGCATGCACATTCCCGCGAGGGGAGGACTCATGGCCGGAGAGCTGCGAGCCAAGGACATCATGACCAGCGGCGTCCAGTGCGTGGGCGCGCATCAGTCGCTCCATGAGGCGGCCAAAATGATGCGGGACCTGGAGGTGGGCGCGCTGCCCATCTGCGGTGACAACAACAGGCTCACGGGCCTGGTCACCGACCGGGACATCGTCATCACCTGCTGCGCCGAAGGGATCAACCCGGCGGAGGTCCAGGCGGGTTCGCTGGGCGGCGAGCTGCACTGGATCGACGCGGAGGCGGACGCCTCCGAGGTCCTGGAGACCATGGAGAACCACCACATCAAGCGCCTGCCGGTGATCGACGTGGCCGGCGGCCACCGCCTGGTGGGCATGATCACCGAGGCGAACGTCGCCAAGAACCTCAGCGACCAGCAGATCGCGGAGTTCGCGACCCGCGTGTACGCGGAGGCGTGACACCACCCACGTACGGCACCGCCGCGTCGTACGACTCGCGTCACCGCGCCCCACCCGAAGGGGTGCGGTGACGCGCCCAGCGCCACTGAGCCCCTGAGCCCCTGAGCCGCTAGCTCGACGACTCCGCCGCCGCGTCGAGGAGTATCGCGGCGAGGGCGTCGGGCCGGGAGAACATCGGCCAGTGGCCGGTGTCCAGCTCGACCAGCCGCCAGTTCTCGCCGGTCAGCAGCCCGGCCACGACGTCCGTCGGTTCCGGGCCGTCGAGCAGGCACTTGACGTACGTCGCCGGCAGCGCGCCGAGCGGACCCGACAGCACGGCGGGCTCGGTGAGCGTGGCGCCCGGGTGGGGCGTCGCACCGCCCAGGAAACGGGCTATGTGCTCGTCGGTGAGGTCCTGCCCGTCGCACTCGGCGGCCGTCGCCGGAGCCCAGAAACCGCCGTTGGCCGTGATCGCGGCCTCCAGCGCGGGCGGGCCCTGCCACCAGCCGGAGGCGAACGACCGGCCGTCGACCGGCACGTCGGAGTCGACGAAGACGACGCGCGACAGCCGGTCGCCTATCCGCTCCGCGGCCTGGCCCACGGGGATGCCCGAGTAGCTGTGGCCGACCAGGACGACGTCACGCAGATCCAGCCGCTCGACCGCGTCCACGATGTCCCGCACATGGGTCTGCTGCCCGGCGGGCACACCCTGCTTCTCCGCGAGACCCGACAGCGTCAACGCGTGCGCCCCGTGGCCCGCCGCACGCAGCTTCGGCACCACGTCGTCCCACGCCCACGCTCCGAGCCACGCCCCGGCCACCAACACGAATTCCGTCATGCCGAAAACGTAGCCGAGGGGTCTGACAGCCACGCCCCGAGAGCGGCGAAGTCCGCGTCCGTCAGCCCGTGCCGTGCGTCCACGCGACGGAGCAGGGCAGGACCCGGGTGGTGTGCGCGGACCCAGGCCCGGTCGGCGCCGGTGACCTCGTCGTCGACCCAGGCGAAGGGGCGTCCGGCCGCGTGGTCGACGAGAGTACGGGTCTTCCAGTGCAGCCCGGCGCGTGCGTCCCGCGCGTCCGTGTCGGACGGCTCGGGCCAGTCCACCACGGGCAGCGGCGGCAGACCGAGCCTCGGCGCGAGGCACTCGTTCGCGTCGGCCATCCACGTCGTCGCCCAGACCAGGTCGCACGGCAGGGCCGCCAGCCGGGGGCCGAGGGCGGGGTCGATCCGGGACAGCGGCGGGTTCTCGCCGGGCCCGCAGGGCTCCCCGTGGACGGGGCCCCCGGCCTGATAGCGCGCCCCGCCGAACGGGATGATCGGCCCGTCCACGTCGAGGAAGAGCAGCGGACGCGCCGCGGAACTGGTCACCTCCGCAGGCTAACCGCGCACGGCGGCCTCACGAAGGCCGTATCCGCCCCGCCTCGGAGGCCGCCCCGCCTCAGAGACCGGCGCGCGTCAGGCGGTTGGCGAGCGTCGACATCGTGTACGTACCGATGCCCATGACGACCTCCAGCGCGTTCTGCGGGGTGAAACCGTGCGCGAGGAAGGCGCGCAGTTCCGCGTCGCCGACGGCGCCGGACGTACGGAACACCTCCAGGGTGAACTGCCGTACCGCTTCCAGCCGTTCGTCGTGAAGCGCGCGCTGCTCGCACAGCGCGGTGATCAGTTCGTCGGCCGCGCCGAGCGCGCGCAGCTTGCCGGTGTGCATGGCCGCGCACACATGGCACTCGTTGCGGGTGGCGACCGTCATCACGACCACCTCCCGGGCCACCGGGTCGAGCGTCGTCGCCTCGAAGGCGGCGCTCAGCCTGAGGAACCCGTCCAGCAGATGCGGGGAGGTGGCCAGCCTGGCGACGGCGGGCGGCAGATGCCCGAGCCGCTCGACGGTGGACGCCATGGCGCGGCGGGAGGCGGGCGGCGCCGACTCCAGGGTGTGTTCGGCGAACATGGGGGCGGCTCCTACAATGGACAACATGGTTGACGAATCCGACGCCGAAAACGTAAACCAGGTTGTCGAATCCCGCAAGGCGCTTCCCGGCGAGCCGGGCGAGACCGGTGACGCGCCCGGATACGAGCTGCCCCTGCTCCTCTTCGCCGGGTTCCGCTCGCTCGTCGACCGGCTGCACGCCGAACTCGCCCGCCAGGGCCACCCCGACGTCCGCCCCGCCTACGGCTTCGCCATGCAGGCCATCGGCACGGACGGCGCCACCGCCAGCGACCTCGGCCGCCGCCTCGGCGTCTCGAAGCAGGCCGCCGGCAAGACCGCCGACCGCCTGCTCGCCCTCGGTTACGCGGAGCGCGCGGACGACCCGGCCGACGCCCGCCGCAAGCTGATCCGCCTCACCCCGCACGGCCTGGACGCCCTGACCCGCTCGGCCGCGATCTTCGACTCACTCCGTACGGAATGGGCCCGGGCGATCGGTCCCGACCGCCTGCGCGACCTCGAATCCGCCCTGCGCACGGTCACCCCGCCGGAGAACTTCCACCTGGACGCGGCGGGCTGGCTGGGCGGCGCGTGACGCCGTTCCGGCGCCGTGACCGGTCACCGTGCGTATCGTTGTACTGCGCGGCTGCATGCGTCTCTCACGCAGCCGGGGAGGAGCGCCACGATGACCGCCTTGGACGAGCGCAGGATCGAGATGGCCGAGAACAGCGACGCACGCACCCTGGACGAGATGTTCCAGTGGCTCGAGTCCGCCCCCGAAGGATTCAAGGTCGAGATCGTCGAGGGGGCCGTCTTCATGTCGCCGCAGCGGCAGAACCACTGGGAAATCATCCTGGACATCATCGAACAGTTGCGGGCCAAGTACGCCCGCCGACAGGTGAAGTCAGACGTACGCATCGACTATCCGGGCAACCTCAACGGCTACGCCAGCGATGTCACGGTGCTGAAGGAAGGCGCAAGCGACCCCGCCGACGGGCGCCTGCGCCACCAGGACGTCGAGTTCGTGGCCGAGGTCATCTCCAAGGGCACCGGGCAGAACGACTACGGCCCCAAGAAGACCGCGTACGCCACCGCCGGCGTCCCCGTCTACCTCGTCGCGGACCCGTACCAGCGCAAGTGCCACGTCTACACGGACCCGGCCGACGGTGACTACACGTCCGAGACCATCGTGACCTTCGGCAAGGACGTCGACCTCACCAAGACCCCCGTCGGTCTCACCCTCTCCACGGCGGACTTCCCCCACGAGTGACCTCCGCCCCGGTCGGCGTTCACCCCTGAATCGCCTGCTCGTCGCCCCGATCACCGGCCAACCACGTCGGTCCGGCGCGGAGCGGCCACCGGGGCCGGGGCGGCGAGATCGCCCCGCAGGACCCCGGAACACACCGCAGGCAGGGCCGTCAGGGCCGGACGCATCCGCATGCGTCCGGCCCTGACACTGTTTCCGGCCCGGGCAGGGCGAGATGACGACGTACACACAACCGTCTTGGCATGTTCACCCCACCTCCCCGTCGCGCTGGAATGCTTTTCGACGTCCTCATCGAACGCCACCCGCGCGCCGGGCAGTTCACCTGCCGATCCCTTGGGGGCGCGGGTGCGCCCGGAAGCAGGGAACCCCCACATGCTTCGACTCCGTACGCCCGCCCCCAGGTCCGTGCTGCTCGGTCTGGCCGCCGGACTGGCCCTGACCTGCGTGGCGACCACGGCCCCCGCCGCCACCCACGAGACCGCGGCGAATCGTTCCGCCGCCAACCACGAGGCCCCGGCGAATCGTTACGCCGCCACCCTGGACGACACCTACTACCAGGGCGCGCTCGGCAAGACCGGCCCGGCGCTCAAGGACGCACTGCACACGATCATCAGCGACCAGTCCAAACTGAGCTACTCCCAGGTCTGGGACGCCCTCAGGAACACGGACGAGGACCCGAACAACTCCTCCAACGTCATACTCATCTACGCGGGTCGATCCCAGAGCAAGACCAGCAACGGCGGCGACATCGGCGACTGGAACCGCGAGCACGTCTGGGCCAAGTCCCACGGCGACTTCGGCACCTCGACCGGCCCCGGCACCGACATCCACCACCTCCGCCCGTCCGACGTACGGGTCAACTCCATACGCGGCAACAAGGACTTCGACAACGGCGGCAGCGCGGTCTCCGGCGCGCCCGGCAACTACACCGACTCCGACTCCTTCGAGCCCCGCGACGCGGTCAAGGGCGACGTCGCCCGCATGATCCTCTACATGGCCGTGCGCTACGAGGGCAACGACGGCTGGGCCGACCTCGAGCCGAACGACCGCGTGAGCAACGGCTCCCAGCCCTACATCGGCCGGCTGTCCGTACTCAAGCAGTGGAACCAGGAGGACCCGCCGGACGCCTTCGAGCAGCGCCGCAACCAGGTCATCTACGACCGGTACCAGCACAACCGGAACCCGTTCATCGACCACCCGGAGTGGGTCGAGGCCATCTGGTAGGCCGCGACGCGCTTCTCCCGCCTCCCGCGGCCGCCCGCCGCGGGAGGCACGCGCCCCGCCCCCGAATGCCCTTGCTTCGAGCGGACTCGAAGGCGTTGGCTATGACCTCATGAAGTACACGCAGCTCGGACGCACGGGACTCAAGGTCAGCCGCATCGTCCTCGGGACGATGAACTTCGGGCCTCAGACCGACGAGGCCGAAAGCCACACCATCATGAGCGCCGCGCTCGGCGCGGGCATCAACTTCTTCGACACCGCCAACGTCTACGGCTGGGGCGAGAACAAGGGCCGCACCGAGGAGATCATCGGCTCCTGGTTCGCCGGCGACCCGGCCCGTCGCGACAAGGTCGTCCTCGCGACGAAGCTCTACGGCAACATGGCCGGCGACGGGGACCCGTGGCCCAACCACGACCGGCTCTCCGCCCTCAACATCCGCCGCGCGGTGGACGCGTCGCTGAAGCGGCTGCAGACCGACTACATCGATCTGTACCAGTTCCACCACATCGACCGCCGCACTCCCTTCGAGGAGATCTGGCAGGCGATGGACGTCCTGATCCAGCAGGGCAAGATCCTCTACGCGGGCTCCTCCAACTTCCCCGGCTGGGGCATCGCCAAGGCCAACGAGACGGCACGCCGCCTCGGCTCGTACGGACTGGTCAGCGAGCAGTGCCTCTACAACCTGGCCGAGCGCCGCGCGGAGATGGAGGTCATCCCCGCCGCGCAGGACTACGGTCTCGGGGTCATCCCGTGGTCGCCGCTGCACGGCGGTCTGCTCGGCGGCGTGATCAAGAAGGAGAACGCGGGCAAGCGCCGGGCGTCGGGACGCTCCGCCGACGCACTCGCCAACAGCTCCGTCCGCGAGCAGGTGCAGGCGTACGAGGACCTGCTCGACAAGCACGGTCTCGAGCCTGGCGAGGCGGCGCTGGCGTGGCTGCTGACGCGTCCGGGCGTCACCGGCCCGATCGTCGGCCCGCGCACCGCGGACCAGCTCGCGTCCGCGCTGCGGGCGGTCGAGCTGGAGCTCTCCGAGGAGGTGCTCACGGGCCTGGACGAGATCTTCCCGGGGCCCGGCCCCTCGCCGGAGGCCTTCGCCTGGTGACGGCTGCGGTGGCGGTCGCGGGGGCTACTGGCCCAGCGCGGCCGCCACCGCGACGATCACGAACATGAGCACCAGCGCGCCGGCCATGATCTGATTTCTTGTCTTGGTCTTCACCCCACGAGGTTAACCCGCACCGCCGAGCGGCCAGGAACCGGCCACTTCGTACCGCGGCTGTTCGCCCGGCACACCGCTGACCGGCAGATTGCTGCGGACCAGCGCGAGCTCCCCCACCTGCCAGGGCGTGCCCTCGAAGGCGCCCAGCGCGTCCACGTACGGGCGGAGGTCGGTGGCGGGCTCGCGGGTACGGGCCACGGTGAGATGCGCCTGGTAGCGGCGGTGCTCCTCCATCCCGACGCCGGCGCGGCGGGCGGCGGCGTCCGCGCGCTCGGCCAGCAGCCGCATCGTCTCGATCCCGCCCGCCGCCCCGACCCACAGCGCGCGATGCCCGAACCGCCCGCCCTGGTGCAGCCGCAACCCGAACGGCGCGGTCCGATGCGCGGCGCGCCCCAGCCGCGCAACGAGGTCGGGCACGACCTCGGCGCCGACCTCCCCCATGAACGCGAGCGTGAAGTGCCACCCTTCGTGACCGGTCCACCGCAGGGTGTCGGCATCGGGGAGCCGCTTCAGGGCTGCGACCTGGGTGGCGAGTTCGTCGACGGCCGCGGGTGGGGGCAGTACGGCGGCGAAGAGTCTCATTCCCCCAGTCTGCCGGTCCGGCCCCCGCTGCGCGGAGCTTGTTCCCCACCTCGCCCCTTCCCGAGACCGGGGCAAGCCCCGGACCCCGTACCGCGCTTCGCGCGGTGGCCTCAATCTCCCCCTACGGCCTGGCGGCCGTGGGTGGGGGCACCTCCCACGCCGCCAGGCGTAGGGGGAGCACCCCCAGGCCGGGCTGGAAATGCCGCTGCGCGGCAAACCAGCCCGGCCGGGCACATCCAGCCCCGCCGGCGTTTGAGGCGCGGGCCCGGGCAGAGCCCGGTTCGGCGGACCCCACGCGGAGCCCTACGCCGCCGTCACCAACCGCTCCCGCTCCACGAACCGCACCCGCGGATGCCCGCCGTGCCACCCCACCGACAGCCGCAGCCCGCCGACCCGCGCCAGCATCACGCCGACGCCGGCCGCGGCCACCGCGGCCACCGCGCCGCCCGCCGCGAAGCCGATGCGGGCGCCGTACGTGTCCGTGACCCAGCCGACGAGCGGCGCGCCCACCGGTGTGCCGCCGGTGAAGACCATCATGAACAGGCTCATGACGCGGCCCCGCATCAGCGGGTCCGTCGCCATCTGGATGCTGGAGTTCGCCGTGACGTTGACGGTCAGGCCGAACATGCCGATCGGGACCATCATCACCGCGAAGATCCAGAACGTCGGCGCGAAGGCCGTCACGATCTCCAGCACTCCGAAGAGCACCGCCGCGCCGACGAGCAGCCGCAGCCGCGACGTGCCGCGCCGGGCGGCGAGCAGGGCGCCGGCCAGGGAGCCGGCCGCCATCAAGGTGTTGAGCAGGCCGTACGTGCCCGCGTCGCCGTGGAAGACGTCGTCGACGAACGCGGAGAGCCAGATCGGGAAGTTGAAGCCGAACGTGCCGATGAAGCCGACGAGGACGATCGGCCAGATCAGCTCGGGCCGGCCCGCCACGTATCGCAGGCCCTCGCGGAGCTGCCCCTTCCCCCGCGGGGCGCGCTCGACCTTGTAGAGCTCGCCGGTGCGCATCATCAGCAGCCCGGCGATGGGCGCGAGGAACGACAGGCCGTTGAGCAGGAACGCGTACCCACTGCCGACCGCGGTGATCAGCACACCCGCGACCGCGGGTCCGACGAGCCGCGCGGACTGGAAGTTCGCGGAGTTCAGCGAGACGGCGTTGCGCAGCTGCTCGGGGCCGACCATTTCGGCGACGAACGACTGCCGCGCCGGGTTGTCGACGACGGTGACGAGGCCGAGCAGGAACGCCGTCAGGTAGACGTGCCAGACCTGGACGTGTCCGCTGAGCGTGAGCACGGCGAGCGCCAGGCCGGTGAGGCCCATCGCGCACTGGGTGGCGAGCAGCAGCCGCCGCTTGGGCAGCCGGTCCGCGAGCACCCCGCCGTACAGGCCGAAGAGAAGCATGGGGAGGAACTGCAGCGCGATGGTGATGCCGACGGCGGACGCTGATCCGGTCAGGCTGAGCACCAGCCAGTCCTGGGCGATGCGCTGCATCCAGGTGCCGGTGTTGGAGACGACCTGTCCTGTCGCGAAGAGCCGGTAGTTACGGATCCTCAGCGAGCTGAACATGCTCTGCTTACGGGCAGGTCGGGCGGACAGGGTGTCGGGGTCGGTCGGTGCGGGGGCGGAGTCTGCTCCGGATCCCGTACTCAAAAGAGTTCGCCTCCTCGGCGTCGGCGGTCATGGCAGGTGCGCGAGCTTCTCCAGGACGGGGGCGGCCGCGCGCAGCTTCGCCCACTCCTCATCGTCCAGACCCTCGGCGAGCGTGGCCAGCCAGGCGTTCCGCTTGCGGCGGGAGTCCTCGAGCATGGTCTCGGCCCGTTCGGTCTGGGTGACCACCTTCTGCCGGCGGTCGTCCGGGTGCGGCTCGAGCCGGACCAGTCCCTTGGCCTCGAGCAACGCGACGATCCTGGTCATCGACGGCGGCTGCACATGCTCCTTGCGGGCCAGCTCGCCGGGTGTGGCGGTGCCGCAGCGCGCGAGGGTGCCGAGCACCGACATCTCGGTCGGGCTCAGCGTCTCGTCGACGCGCTGATGCTTCAGACGGCGGCCCAGCCGCATGACGGCCGAGCGCAGGGAGTTCACGGCGGCGACATCTGCGGCGTCAGTACCGTGGGACAGGTCAGGCATGTTTATTAGCGTAACTCATTAGCCGACCTAAACATAGTCGGTTACGGGGAAGATGCATGTGTCACCCGTATGAGTGAGACGCATCCCGAAAGTGACGCCTGCGCGGCCGAAGTACGACGACCCTGAGCGCATGGGATCGACAGTGCTCAGCCTGCGGATGGACGGTGAGTTGCTCGACCGGATCCGGCAGCATGCGGCGAAACGGCAAATGAGCGTCCAGGACTATGTGGTCCGGACGCTCATTCGCGACGACTTCGACGAGCGCTTCAAGGCGGCCGTCGACGAGACGGAGAAGTTCTACGGCGTCACCTGACGACGCCGACGACGCCGCCTCGACGACGCCCGCCCGGTACGCCGCAGCCGGCTACGTGAGCCCCAGCGCCGGCATCGCGTAGTAGAAGACGAACACCGCCGACACGGCGTACATCGCGGCGGGCACCTCGCGCCCGCGCCCCGCCGCGAGCCGCAGCGCGCTGAAGGTGATGAAACCGATGCCGATGCCGTGGGTGATCGAGTACGTGAACGGCATCATCACCAGCGCCAGGAACGCGGGCGCGGCGATCGTGTAGTCGCTCCAGTCGATGTCCTTGATCGACCCGGCCAGGATCAGGAAGCCGACCGCCACCAGGGCGGGCGTCGCCGCCTGGGAGGGGACCATCGTGGCGAGCGGCGTGAGGAACAGCGCCAGCGAGAACAGCCCACCGGTGACCACCGACGACAGGCCCGTACGGGCGCCCTCGCCGACACCTGCCGTGGACTCCACGAAGCAGGTGTTGGCGGAGCAGGAGGCGGCGCCGCCCGCGGCGACGGCGATGCCGTCCACGACGAGCACCCTGTTGATGCCCGGGTAGTCGCCGTCCTTGTCCATCAGCTTCGCCTCGTCGCCGACGGCGAGGATCGTGCCCATCGCGTCGAAGAAGCAGGACAGCAGCACGGTGAAGACGAACAGGACGCCGGTCAGCAGGCCGACCTTCTGGAAGCCGCCGAAGAGGCTGACCTCGAAGAGCAGCCCGAAGTCCGGGGAGGAGACCGGGTTGCCGGGCCACTCGGGCGTGGTCAGCCCCCAGGACTCGACGTCGGCGACGGCGTGGACGACCATCGCGAGGACCGTCATCACGACGATCGAGATGAGGATCGCGCCCGGCACCTTGCGGATGATCAGCGCGAGGGTGAGCAGCGTGCCGAGGGCGAAGATCAGGACCGGCCAGCCGAGCAGATGACCGCCGGTGCCGAGCTGGAGCGGGACGGTGGTGTGGGCGGCGTCGGGGATGCGGGTGACGAAGCCCGAGTCCACCAGGCCGATGAGCATGATGAACAGGCCGATACCGATCGCGATGGCCTTGCGGAGGCCGAGCGGCACGGCGTTCATCACGCGCTCGCGCAGTCCGGTGGCCACCAGCAGCACCACCACGGCGCCGGCGATGACGACCATGCCCATGGCGTCGGCCCAGGCCATCTGGGGCGCGAGCTGGAGCGCGACGACCGTGTTCACGCCGAGGCCGGCCGCGAGCGCGATCGGGACGTTGCCGATGACGCCCATCAGCAGCGTGGAGAAGGCCGCCGTCAGCACGGTGGCCGTGACGAGCTGGCCGCCGTCGAGCTGATGCCCGTACATGTCCTTGGCGCTGCCGAGAATGATCGGATTCAGGACAAGGATGTACGCCATCGCGAAGAAGGTGGCGAAGCCGCCCCTGACCTCGCGGACGACCGTGGAGCCGCGCTCCGAGATCTTGAAGAAGCGGTCCAGGCCGCCGGCGGCCTGCGGGGGTGTGGGCGGCAGGCCGGGGGCGTCGACCTTGGCGGTGGCCGTGGGGGACATGCGGAGGACCTCGTGAGGGGGTGTGGGGCGGCCGGCTCTTAGAGGTTCATACGAACGAAACCGGTCGGACGCAAACTCGTTCAGTATGAACATATAAGGGGAAGATCGGTATCTCCGCGCGTAGACCCTTGCGGTGACGCCTTCGACACCGACCCATGAGAGCCGCCCGGACCCGGACCTACACTGTGCCCATGGCGAAGTGGATCCCACGGCACGAGGCACCCGAACCCCTTGAGGGGCCGATCGTCGCCACCATCACCGGCGGCACGATCCTCTGGTTCGTGATGTTCCTCGTCCAGGTCCCCTTCTACGGCTGGTTCGCCGACCGCGACCTGACGTGGTGGGTGTGGACCTGCCTGGCCGGCGCGGGTCTCGGGCTCATCGGCATCTGGTACGTACGGGGCCGCGACGCGGCGCTCAAGCGCGCGGCGGCCGAAAAGGCGTCGTCCCAGGACGCCGGGCCGGGCCACCAGGAGCCGGGCGCGACGTCCGCCTGAGCGTCCTCCCCCGGCCTGATCCTCCGCCGCTTCGGGCGGTGGTCCGGCACACGCCGCCGTAACGTCGAACCATGACCCAGCGGGCGGACACAGCAGCCGACGGACCGGAGCACGGCCCCCTCGTGAACCACGGCGTCGGCCGCCGGCCCACCGGTCTGACCTCCGCCGAGGTCGCGGAACGGGTCGCGCGCGGCGAGGTCAACGACGTACCCGTACGCAGCTCCCGCTCCGCCGTCGACATCGTCCGCGCCAACGTCCTCACCCGCTTCAACGCCATCATCGGCGTGCTGTGGGTGATCATGTTCTTCGTCGCGCCCATCCAGGACAGCCTCTTCGGCTTCGTGATCATCGCCAACACCGGCATCGGCATCGTCCAGGAGCTGCGCGCCAAGAAGACGCTCGACTCCCTCGCGGTCATCGGCGAGGCGAAGCCGAGGGTACGGCGGGACGGCGTCGCCACCGCGATCAGCACGTCCGAGATCGTCCTCGGCGACCTCGTCGAACTCGGCCCCGGTGACAAGGTCGTCGTCGACGGCGAGATCGTGGAGGCGGACAGCCTCGAGGTCGACGAGTCGCTGCTGACCGGCGAGGCCGACCCCGTCCTCAAGCAGCCCGGCGACCCGGTGATGTCCGGGAGTTTCGTGGTCGCGGGCGGCGGCGTCTTCACCGCGACGAAGGTCGGACGCGAGGCGTACGCGGCGCAGCTCGCCGAGGAGGCGTCCCGCTTCACGCTCGTCCACTCCGAGCTGCGCTCCGGGATCTCCACGATCCTCAAGTACGTGACCTGGATGATGGTCCCGACCGCGATTGGCCTGATCATCAGCCAGCTCGTCGCCAAGGACAACAACTTCAAGGACTCGGTCGCGCGGACCGTCGGCGGCATCGTGCCGATGATCCCCGAGGGGCTGGTCCTGCTCACCTCGGTCGCCTTCGCGATCGGCGTGATCCGCCTCGGCCGCAAGCAGTGCCTGGTGCAGGAGCTGCCCGCCATCGAGGGCCTCGCCCGGGTCGACGTCGTCTGCCTCGACAAGACCGGCACCCTCACCGAGGGCGGCATGGACGTCACCGAGCTGCGGCTGCTGGACGGGGCGGACGAGCAGCACGTACGGGCGGTCCTCGGCGCGCTCGGCGCGTCCGACCCGCGGCCGAACGCCTCGCTCCAGGCCGTCGTCACCGCCTACCCGGACGGCGGCGGCCACCGCTGCACCGCCGCCCTCCCCTTCTCCTCCGCCCGCAAGTACAGCGGCGCGACCCTCGCGGACGGTGACGGCAGACGTACGACGTGGCTGCTCGGCGCACCCGATGTGCTGCTGCCCGCCGGGAATCCGTCCCTCGCGGAGGTCGACGAGCTCAACCGGCAGGGACTGCGGGTACTGCTGCTCGCACGGGCCGAGGGCTCCCTCGACGCGCCTGCCGAGAAGTCGGCCGCCGCCCTGGTCGTCCTCGAACAGCGGCTGCGCCCCGACGCGGCCGACACCCTGCGCTACTTCGCGGACCAGGACGTCGCCGCGAAGGTCCTCTCGGGCGACAACGCGGTCGCCGTCGGCGCGGTCGCGGCCAAGCTCGGCCTGCCGGGCGCCGGCTCGACGCTCGACGCGCGCGGACTGCCGGCCGAGCGCGAGGCGATGGGCGCGGAGCTGGACGGGGCCGCGGTCTTCGGCCGCGTCAGTCCGCGGCAGAAGCGCGACATGGTCGGCGCGCTCCAGTCCCGCGGCCACACGGTGGCGATGACCGGCGACGGCGTCAACGACGTCCTGGCGCTGAAGGACGCGGACATCGGCGTGGCGATGGGGTCGGGCTCGGAGGCGACCAAGGCCGTGGCGCAGATCGTCCTGCTGAACAACAGCTTCGCGACGCTGCCGTCGGTGGTCGCGGAGGGCCGCCGGGTCATCGGCAACATCACGCGCGTCGCGACCCTCTTCCTGACGAAGACGGTCTACTCGGTGCTGCTGGCGATCCTGGTGGTCTGCAGCCAGGTCGAGTATCCCTTTCTCCCCCGCCACCTGACGCTGCTCTCCACCCTCACCATCGGCGTCCCGGCCTTCTTCCTGGCGCTGGCCCCCAACAAGGAGCGCGCCAAGCCGCACTTCGTACGGCGGGTGATGCGGTACGCGATCCCCGCCGGCGTCATCGCGGCGACGGCGACGTTCAGCGCGTATCTGCTGGCCCGCTCGTACTACAGCGGCCCCGGCTCACTGGCCGCCGAGACGAGCGTGGCGACGCTGACGCTGTTCCTGGTGGCGATGTGGGTCCTGGCGATCATCGCCCGCCCGTACACGTGGTGGCGGATCGGGCTGGTGGCGACGATGGGGCTGGGCTTCCTGCTGGTGCTGACGGTGCCGTGGCTGCAGGACTTCTTCGCGCTGAAGCTGGTGGGCACGACGATGCCGTGGACGGGCGTGGTGATCGCGGCGGTGGCGGCGGCGCTGCTGGAGCTGTCGTGGCGGGTGGTCGGGCGGCGCTTCCCCGCGTAGCGCCGCCCGCCCGGCCGTCCCCCGACCGCCGCCCGGCCGTCAGGCGTGGGCCCAGTCGTGGGGCGCGGGTGAGTGGTAGAGGCCCTCGATGTTGTCGGGAACCGGTGTGTAGACCATGTCGTCGTTCCGGCGGTGGCGGCCCGGCTGCGTCGACTCGCCGTCCCCGGTCCTCGGCGACAGCCGGCCCTCGGCGGCGAGGTACTGGGCTCGCAGCAGCAGCGTCCGCGGGCTGAGGCCCAGTTCTTCCGCGACCGTCTGGAGGTCCAGGCCGGACTGCCAGCTCCATTGGAGGACGAAGTCCATGCCGTCCGACCAGACCACCGAGTCGTCCACGGGCCGCGCCACCACCGGCTCGGGCGGCGGGGCGGGCGCGACGGGCTGGGCCGGCTGGACCGGTGGAGCGGGCGTGCTGGGCTGCACCGCCACCTCCACGCGTGGATGGGGAAGCGGGACGTCCTGCGGCACGGGCTCGTCCTCCTGCGCGGGCGCCGCCGGCCGGTGCTCCGGCCGGTGCTCCGGCCGGTGCTCCGGCCGTACGGTCAGAATCCGATCGGCGACACTGCGGGCATCGGCCTTGCCGACGGTTCTGCGGGCTACTCGGACCTCTCTCGCGTTCAGTCCCATCAGATCGGCGACCGCGCCGTCACTGCCGACCGTGACGGCGAACGCGGCGAGCGTACGGGCCCGGTCCGCATGCGCCTCCTCCAGGATCGCGCGCGCCTGCCGAACCTTGTCGTCGCTGCTGCAGAACGCCTCAGCCAGGACCGAGTTCCTCTCCCAAAAATCACGTGGTTCCACGCGCGAGTCAACGATTCTGTACGGCGGGGGACACCTGGCCCGACGACCGATCGCCGAAATGGCCTAATTCATCATTAGAAGTACTCAGGCAGTCATATCAACCGACCACCGCGAAGGCCGCCCGACCCTCCCCTGGGTCCGCCCCTGCGTCCCCCGGTCCGCCCGGCGGCCGGGCTGCCCAACCCCTGGCCGCGGGAGCCGAGTTAACGGTCCGGCCGTCCTCATTTCACCCTGCCAGCATGCGATCGGCACGCCTGACCCACCGAGCGCGGCAAAGGTTCTCTGCCGAGCGAAGCGTCATGCACGCGACATCAAGGAGCACATGTGACCACGCGCCACCCCCTGCGCCCCGCCGCCCTCGTCATGGGCACCGCCCTCGCCGCGATCGTCGCGGCCGTGCCCGCCCAAGCGGACAGCAAGGACCGGGCCGGCCTTCCCACCGTCCAGCCGCGGGCCGAGACGGCCACGCTGTACGACGACGAGGAGGGCGGCAACGCCAACGCCGACGACCCCGCGATCTGGCGCAACGCCGCCGCCCCCGGGCGCAGCCTGGTCGTCGCCACGGCCAAGGAAGGCGGCCTGCGCGTCTACGACCTCGACGCCCGCCAGGTCCAGTCGATCGCCGCCCCGGCTCCCGCCACGGACGACGACGCCCCCGGCCGCTTCAACAACGTCGACCTGCTCCAGGGCGTACGGCTCGGAGCCGGGCGCGCCGACCTCGCCGTGGTCAGCGACCGCGGCAACGACCGGCTCCGCTTCTACCGCATCGACCGCGACCGGCCCGGCGGCCCGCTCGCCGACGTCACCGACCCGGCGGCCGCGCCCGTCTTCTCCTCCGGCCAGGACGAGATCAACGATCAGAACACGGTCTACGGCCTCGCCTCCTGGACCGACCCTTCGACGGGCCGCTCCTACGCGCTCACCAGCCGGCGCAACCGGACGTCCGTCGCCCTGCTGGAGATCACGCCCGGCCCGGGCGGCACGGTCGGCTACCGCAAGGTCCGCACCATCGACCTGCCGTCCGCCTTCCGCCTCCCGAACGGCACGTCCTGGACGCCGTGCGACGAGCCGGGCGAACTCCCCCAGGTCGAGGGCATGGTCGTCGACCCGGCGAACGGCATCCTCTACGCCGGCCAGGAGGACGTCGGCATCTGGCGCCTCCCGGCCGACCTGCGGGGCAAGCCCGTCCTCGTCGACAAGGTCCGCGAGTACGGCATCCCCGGCACGTACGACGAGGAGACCGAGGAGTGCACGCCGGGCGCCGACCCCGGCTACGGCGGCAAGCACCTCTCCGCCGACGTCGAGGGCCTCACGCTCCTCACCGAGGACGACGGTGACGGCTATGTGCTGGCCTCCGGCCAGGGCGACAACTCCTTCGCCCTCTACGACCGTGAGCTGGAGGACGACAACGAGTACGAGGGCGGCTTCCGCGTCACCGCCGCCTCGCCGGCGCTGGACGGCTCCGAGGAGTGCGACGGCGCGGCCGTGCTGAACGCCCCGCTCGGCCGCA
This sequence comes from Streptomyces sp. NPDC002835, assembly GCF_053591995.1. Lineage (NCBI taxonomy): Bacteria > Bacillati > Actinomycetota > Actinomycetes > Kitasatosporales > Streptomycetaceae > Streptomyces > Streptomyces sp. NPDC002835. The sequence goes on from NZ_JBSFUW010000016.1 coordinate 127,400, forward strand.
AGTACCCGAACGGTCTGCTCGTCGTCCAGGACGGGCACGACGCCCCCGAGGACGGCGAACGCGAGGCCACCGGCTTCAAGTTCGTCGACCTGGACGACGTGCTGGACGCCGTCGACTAGGCATCGGGGCCGCCGCCGCGTTCGGTGCCGCGCAGGGGGTCGCCCCCCTGCGCGGCACGCCCCTACGGCCGGGCGTAGGGCCGGGTCATGATCTCCATGTTGTGGCCGGACGGGTCGTCGAAGTAGGCGCCCCGGCCGCCGAAGAGGCGGTTGATCGCGCCCGGCTCTGTGTGGTTCGGATCGGCGAAGTACGTGACGCCCACCGCCTCCAGCCGGGCGATCATGGCGTCGAACTGGTCGTCGGGCACCTGGAACGCGTAGTGCTGCGGCTGGATCGGCTCGTCTTTCATCTCGTAGTAGTCGAGCGTCACGCCGTTGCCGAGGTCGACCGGCAGGAACGGCCCGAACGGCGCTCCGACGTCGAGGCCGAGGATCGTGGCGATGAACTCGGCCGACAACCGCCGGTCCTTGGCGAACACGGCGGTGTGGTTGAGCTGGACGGTGGTGACGGACTGCTCGTGCGGCATGGTGAAGTGACTCTCCAGGGTGTCGTCTCGGGTCCTCCCGCGCATGCGCGAGGAACTGGTCGGAGCTGAAGAGGGAACGGCGGGCCCCTGGCCCGCCTCGCGCTCACGCCGAGGCCGGGCGCCTCACTCGTGCATGGCCCATGGCCGACCCGGCAGTCACCCGACCGACCCTAACGGCCGCCGCGGAGAGCGGCAATCGACTTCCGGCCGTGGCCCCGGGGCGCACGGACGGCCTACCGTGCGGAACCGATCACGCGCAGAGGGAGTTCACCGGACATGGCTGTCATCCACAGGACAACAATGTCGCCCGACAAGCTGGAGCTCCTCGCGGCCTGGCTCCCCTCGCGGCCCTGGTACCTCGGCACGGGACACGCACCGGACCTCGCCAAGGCCGGCGGATTCCGGCTCGACGACCCGCAGGGCGAGGTGGGCATCGAGTTCATGGTGGTCACGGACGCGTCCGGCGACGAGCCCGTCGCGTACCACGTACCCGTCTCCTACCGCGCCGCGCCGCTCGACGGAGCGGACGAAACGACGCTCGTCGGCACCGCCGAACACGGCGTACTCGGCAAGCGCTGGGTGTACGACGGCGTCCACGACCCGGTGGTCGTCGCGCAGTTGCTGGCGCTTGTACAGGGCCACGCCAAGGCGCAGGCCCAGAGCCAGTCGGACACTCCGGACCCGTCCGTCGCGGCCCACTTCGCCGGCCCCGGCCTCCCGTCGGGCATCGCCCCGGGAGACGTCACCGACGGGCCCGCCGGCACGACCGTGACGCTGGGCCCCGGGCCCCTGGCGCTCCAGGTGACGCGGGTCCTGCGCCCCACGGACGAGGCCGCGCCCGACACCGCGCCCCAGGGCCACATCACCGCCCCGTGGCACCTCCCGGACGGCACCGAGCACCGAGCCCGTTTCTTCACGCTCACGCCGCCCCGCTGACGTCGGCCTCTGCATACCGGGCGATGCCCCGCAGTCCGGAGCAGGCTGCGGGGCGCCGTCGGGCCCGTACTGCCTCATCGCCGCCCGAGGCCGCCGAGCCACTCCTCGCACGCGACACAGTCATCGAGGCTGTATCCGGTGACCGCGGCAAGCGCCACGCCCAGGCGCTCGTACGAAAGAAGCTCCCGCAGTCCCGCCGCCATCCCCGGCACACCCGCCAGGTCGAACCCGGCCTGTGTCAGCCGTTCACCGGCCGCGCCGCCCACCGTGCCGCGGCGCAGCCCGTTGACCACGTCCAGCTCGCCCAGAAGCCCGCCCCGCTCGGCGACGTAGAGCTTCGCGTCGTCGGCGTCGAAGTAGGCGGAGCACACGAACCCGTAGCGTTCGGCCATCTCTCCCAGCCGGCTCGTCCTGCAGCCTTCCCAGCCGAGGATCCCGGACACCTGCACAGCGACCGACCAGCCGCCCGCCGGACCGGACGCGGCCAGCATCGGCGGCATCCGCCCCTGCGGTGGCCAGGACTCCATCACCAACGCACGGTCGGCATGCTCCCGCAACGCCTCCGCCACGTCGTCCAGCCGTTCCGGGCTCTCCACTCCCAGGCAGGCCAGCAGATCGACCGGGTCACCGACCGGCGCCAACGTCACACCGGCGCCGGCGTGTTCAAGCTCCAGCCCAGACCCCACGCGCGCCCCCTCCTCCGGCTGCCCCGACCGCAACCTCCGCCCGAGGCGGAAGCGGAGTCCGGTATCGACCTCGGCCTGTCCGCCTTCGCCGTCCTGTCCGACGGCAGGAAGATCGACAGCCCCCGCTTCCTGCGCCGGGCCGAGAAGAAACTCAAGCGCCTTCAGCGGGAGCTGTCCCGCAAGGCCAAGGGATCGAAGAACCGGGCCAAGGCCCGGATCAAGGTCGCACGCCAGCACGCCAAGGTGGCGGACCGGCGCCGGGACTGGCACCACAAGGCTTCCACACAGATCATTCGCGACAACCAAGCGGTGTACGTGGAAGACCTCGCGGTGTCCGGCCTCGGCCGCACCCGGCTCGCCAAGTCCGTGTACGACGCGGGATGGTCCGCGTTCGTCGGCATGCTGGAGTACAAGGCGGCTCTGCACGGCCGCACCTTCGCCAAGGTGGACCGCGCCTTCCCGTCATCTCAGGTCTGCTCGGTCTGCGGATTCCGGGACGGCCCCAAGCCCCTGCATGTCCGCGAGTGGACGTGCAGCGAGTGCGCCACCGTGCACGACCGCGACCACAACGCGGCCCGTAACGTCCTCTTCGAACGACGTCGAATCGTCGCCACCGGACGGGTGGAGACGCCAAACGCCTGTGGAGCGCCGGTAAGACGGGCACACGTGCCCGCACAGCGCGGTGAAGCAGGAAGCCCCCGGAAGGGTCAGACGACCCAGACCGGAATCCCTGGACTTTAGGCCAGGGAGCACGTCAAACCGCAAGCCGTGAGGAACGGAAGTGAGCCCATGGACAAAGCAATTGAGCCCGAGGCGTCGATGGCGGCCCTCTTCGGCTCACAGGTCCGCAGACTGCGCCTGATCGCCGGTCTGACGCAGGCGCAACTGGGGGCGAGGACCCACGTCGTCAGCAGACGAAGACCCGGAGCCCCCGCTCCCGCCGTCGCCACCGCCCGTGTCCGTACCCGCGCCCGACCCGGTCCCTCACCCCGCCCCCGACCCCGACTCCGACCCCGCACCAGACCCGCGCGCGACCGTGATCCTCGCGTCGCTGCGCATCACCGACCGCCGGCTGATCCTGTCCCGCCGCGAGACCGACCGGCTGGCCCCGGCGGTCACCCAGTGGCTGGACCAGGGCGTCAGCCCGGAGGACATCACCGCCCACCTCACGGCCCGCCTGCCGGACCCCTTGCGGGCCCGCCCGGCCCGCATCCTGGCGTACCGCCTCCGCGAACTCCCCCACTCCTCCCGGACCGCCCCGCGGCCCCGGCCACCGTCCCCTGGCAGACCTGCGACGGCTGCGAACGCGCCTTCCGCGGCCCCGAGCCGGACCACTGCCGCGACTGCCCACCGCCCGAGCCCCACCTGGCGGCGGCGTGCTGAACAGAGCGTGTGCCGCCGCTCCCCGGGTGCAAACCTGGTTGTGCGACGATGCGGAATCCGACGGCAGCGGGAGGTGGCGGATCATGGTCGACAGATTCACCGACGGGCTTCTCACGCCCACGGAAACATCCTCGTACCTGGAGATTCCGTCCTCGACCCTCACCTCCTGGCTCAAGAGCACCGCCGCCGACGCGCCACTGGTGCATCAGGTGGAGCCCACACGCAAGGGTCAGCCGTCGGTGCCGTTCATCGCGGTGGCCGAGGCACATGTTCTGCGGTCTCTGCGCTCCCTCAGCCTGCGCATGAGCGAGATCAGGGAAGCGGCGGCCGCAGTACGGAACGCCTTCGACACCCCGTACGGACTCGTCTCCAAGCGGATCGCCACCGATGGCGTCGACATCTTCGTAGAGCACGGCCTCGGGGACCTGCGCAGGGCCCGCGACGGCCAGGCACCCATTCAGGAAGTCGTGTCCGAGTACCTCCGCTATCTGACCTGGGACGCGGACGACGACTTCCCCTCGAGCCTGCGGCTGCGGCAGTACCCGGACTCCGTCCCCGTCGTCATCGACCCGCGTTTCGGCCGCGGCCTCCCGGTCATCGCCGCCAACCGCGTCCCGGTCAAGGCTGTCACCGACCTCTGGGAAGCGGGCGAAACCATCGAGGACATCGCCTACGAGTTCGACATGCGCCCCGAGCAGGTGGACTCCCTGTGCGACGCCGTGGTGCACCTTGCCGCCTGAGTTCTTCCTCGACCGCAATCTCGGACGCCGCGTCGCGGAGGAACTGAGGACACGCGGCTGGACGGTGCACTGCATCGCCGACGTCTTCCCGACGGACGCGCAGGACGTCCCAGACGAAAAGTGGATCGCCCACGGGCTCGACCACGCCTGGGTACCACTGTCGAACGACGGCCGCATCAAGACCCGCGACCTGGAGATCCAGCCCGTGCTGGACCGCGGTGCGGTGCTCTTCTACCTCGACAACCAGCAGCTCCGCAGTGTCGAGATGGTCGAGCGCCTCCACGCGCACCGCGACGCGATCCACCGGGCCGTGGAGAAGGGCGGGCCCGCCGCGTATGCCGTACGGCGGGACCGCATCGAGCGCACCTGGCCATGACGGCCAAGTGATCGATACATCGGAATTGTGGGAGTGCCCCTGATGGCGACTGAAGCTGCTCCCGGCGAAGGCCCTGCACGGTCACAAGTACGCGCTCGACGCCATCGTTGCCGCGACCGCGCTCGCCTCACCGTCGCCCGTCACCGTCCTGACCTCGGACCCCGAGGACCTGCTCATGCTGTGCGGCAGCCACGCCCGTGTGGTCAGGATCTGACCCGCGCCACCACCCCCCGGCGCCGTCCGGTCCACGTCGGGCCGACCTGACCGGCAGGGATCGGCGGAACCGCGCATTCGCTGGGGACCGTGCACGACTCCGGCTCGGTCCGGAACCACCTGTTCACCGACGGCACGCCGGCAATCGCGGGCACCAAAAGGCGTCTCCGCGTCGAGTGAGACTTCGGGCCGCCTGGCCCGGAAAGAGGCTCACACCGTTCCGGTTGCGAATTCCTTACCCACGTCCACGCGGAGGCGTAAAGCGCTTGGATTCCGGGTCCGCACCAACCCGAAAAGCCCCGGGACTGGGTGTCCCGAGGCCGGTCTCGCCGTTGCGGTCCGCCTACTGGCGGTCGGGGCGAGCAAATGCTCGTGGCCGAGAAGGCTTTGAGCGCAGGTGTCGCTCAGATACCCGTCGTCTGCACGGAGACGAGGCCGTTCGCCGCGCCGGTGACCGCGTCGACCGGGACGACGGAGGCGACGGACTGGGCGGTGCCGGCGACGTCGCCGACGCTCACGCCCGCGCCGTAGCCGTTGACGCCGGCGTGCGCGCTGGCGATGCCGCCGGAAATGCCGTCGAGCTCACTGTCGGAAATCTCGGCGGTCTCAACAGAGGTGAAGTCGTTGCGCACTTTCTCTCCCTTTTCACATTGGAAAATGCCGGGACTGTCGACCCGAACTCACGTCAAAGGACAACAGGCCGGCGCAGACGGCCGCCTGACGCCCGTAGCGGGATCGCAGGCACGACCCCCGCACCAAAGGATGAGATCACGCCAATGGCCCAACCGGCAATCCAGGTTCCACTTCTGACGGTGAATACTTCTTCACGACATGGTCAACTGGCGTGCACGTCCTTCACGATGTCCAACCAACGTGCTCCATAACGGAGTTCCGCGCATGAGATATCGGCAGATGTCCATTTCGCTGAGGGTCGGGACATGGATCAACCGGAATGTACCGGCGGCCATTGACGTCAGACGCGGGCGATCAGCGCGTACCGCTCGTCCGTCACCGGGCCGCCCCACAGGGCCGGTTCGTCGGTCAGCGGCTCGACGCGCAGGTCCGTGACGAGGGGGCGCACGGCGGCCGCCAGGTCGGCGGCGGTGACGCCGCCGTGCCAGGGCAGGGTCTCGGCGTCCGCCACGTACTCGACGCCGGCCTGGCCGGACTCGCGCCAGCGGCCCTCGACAAGGATCAGCGTGCCGCCGGGGCGTATGCGGCTCACCCAGTCGGCGAGGGCGGCATGCAGATCGGGCAGGGTCCAGACGAGGTGGCGGGAGAGCACGGCGTCGAACCGATCGTCACCGGTCGGCGGGGCCGCCGCGTCGCCCACCAGGAAGCGGCCCGGCAGACCGGCCGCCGCCAGCTTGGCGCGGGCCCGGTCGGCCATCCGCGGGGACAGGTCCACCCCCGTGACCCGGTGTCCGGCCTCCGCCAGCAGAGCGGAGAGCGAACCGGTGCCGCACCCCACATCCAGCACATCGCTCGGACGCGAGGAACGCGACGGAGGGGACGGCAGCCAGGACGTCAGAAGCCGTCGCGACCAGGCCGCGCGGGTCGCCTCCGCCCGGAGGCCGTGGTCCGGCTCGGCGTCGAAGTCGGCGGCGGCTGCGTCCCAGTACGCGGTGATCGCTGCGGAGTCGGTCATGCTCCGAGCCTGTCACCCGGCACTGACACTGCCGTGGTGCGCGAGCGCCGCGTGCGGGTCGCCGCCCACAGGCCGGTGGTCGATGTGGACGGTGGCCGCCGTCATCCGCGGTACGGCGTGGATCAGGGCGTGTTCGGCCGCAACGGCCAGCGCGTGCGCCTGGACGACCGTCAGATGCGGGGCGACCACGATGTCCGCCTCCGCGCGCAGGGCGTGACCGATCCAGCGCATCCGCACCTGCCCCGTGTCCAGCACCCCCTCCACCCTGCGCAGCGCGCGCTCCGCCGTTTCGACGAGGGCCGGGTCGACCGAGTCCATCAGGCGTCGGCAGACCTCCCGGGCGGCGTCCTTCAGGACAAGCAGGATGGCGACCGTGATCAGCAGACCGACGACCGGGTCCGCCCACCGAAGGCCCAGCGCGGCGCCGCCCGCGCCCAACAGGACGGCCAGCGAGGTGAATCCGTCCGTACGAGCGTGCAGGCCGTCCGCGACGAGCGCCGCGGAGCCGATCCGCCGGCCGGTGCGGATGCGGTAGCGGGCGACCCACTCGTTGCCGACGAACCCGACCAGCGCGGCACCGGAGACCGCCCACAGGTGGGTGATGTCGCGGGGGTGCAGCAGCCGGTCGACGGCCATGTACGCGGCGAGGCCGGCGGATGCCGCGATGGCGGCCACGATGACGACACCCGCCAGGTCCTCGGCCCGGCCGTAGCCGTACGTGTAGCGGCGGTTGGCGGCGCGGCGGCCGAGCAGGAAGGCGACGCCGAGCGGGACGGCGGTCAGGGCGTCGGCCGCGTTGTGCACCGTGTCGCCGAGCAGCGCCACCGACCCCGAGAGGGCGACGATCACGGCCTGGGCGGCGGTGGTCGCGCCCAGGACGACAAGGGAGATCCACAGCGTGCGCATCCCCTCGCGGGACGTCTCCATCGCCGCGTCGACCTTGTCGCTCGCCTCATGACTGTGCGGCCGCCTCAGCAGCCGGCCGCGGCCGTGGTGGTGATGACCACCACCGTGATCGTGATCGTGATGATGAGTGTGCCGGTTGCCCGCCATACGCCCACCGTGGCACAGGAATCACATTGCGGCTACCACCGTCATACGCCCTGTGACCAGGTGCGATTCCCTCGCAAGTACGGGCACGACGAGGCTGCTCAGCGCAGTACGGCCGCCACCAGGTCGGTCCCCAGCGCCGCGAGGTCCGGCAGGTTGAGGCTGTGGCGGACGTAACGGCCGTGCCGCCGGGCCGTGAGCAGCCCCGCGCGGCGCAGGACGGCGAGGTGGCGGGAGACCTCCGGGGGCGTGAGTTCCCAGGAATGGGCCAGCTCTCTGGTGGTGTGGGGGCCGCGGGCCAGGGTGCGCAGCAGCCGCAGCCGTACCGGGTGCGCGAGGGCCTCGAGCCGCAGGGTGACCGTTTCGAGCGACGCCGGCTCGGACGGGCTCGGCTCGGTCACGGGGTACTGCACCACCGGCTGCCACCCGGGCGCGTGGACCACGACCAGGTGCGGGCTGCCGAAGACGCTGGGGATGAACGTGACTCCGGCGCCGTGCGCGGCGGTCGCCTTGTCCTGCAGTTTGTCGACGACGAGGCAGTCGCCGTCCGGCGCCAGGGTGACCGCGCCGGAGACCGACGCGAGCGCCGCGCCGAGGCCCTGGTGCTTCAGCAGGTCGTTCTTCAGGCGCAGGTCGGTGGCGAGACGCACGGCGACGTCCGCCCAGGCGGCGTCGAAGAAGGCGTCGGCGCACTGTTCGAGGGTGTGGCGCACCCGCGCCCGTACCGCCGCCGGGTCCGCGAGCAGCCGTTCCGCGAAGGCCTCTTGCCGCGCGCCGCGGGCCTGGGCCAGTTCCAGGGCCCGCTCGCGCGCGGTCGGGTCGGTGAGCGGCGACTGCGCGGCGAGGCGGACCCGGTTGCCGCCGCACGTGGTGCCGAGCGCGGCGGTCGCGTACGTGTCGTCGTCGATCCGGTCCACGTCGTCCAACTCCTCGGCGAGGGTGGGACGGGGCCGGGCGGGGAGCAGGAAGTCGGCCTGTGAGGAACGCCAGAGGAACTCCGCCTCCCGCAACCGCTCGGCCAACTCCGGCCGCAGCCCGGCCCAGACGTCCGCGGCCCAGCCCGCGAGCCCCGGGTGATGCCCGGGTTCGGCCAGCACGTGCAGCATCGCGGTCAGCTCGGCCAGCGGGGAGGCGGCGAACCGCAGCCGTTCGGACGGCAGGCCGCTGATGTCGATCCTCAGGGTCACCCCCACAGCATCGCCGACGGGCCGGCCGGCGCCGCCGCCGGTTGACGATGCCCGTCAACCGGCGGCGCGCCCGGCCCGGCGGCCGAAGGCAGGGGGCCGGTCCCGGCGGCCGGTCCCGCAGGCCGAGCCGCCGCCGGTCGTCACCGCAGGGTCAGCGCCGTCTCGGACTCGACGCGGGTCAGCTTCTCCGGGTTGCGGACGTAGTAGAGACCGGTGATGCGGGCGTCCTCGACGCGCATCGCCATGACGCCGTCGATCTCGCCGTCCAGCCGCACGACGAGTGCCGGGTTGCCGTTGACCAGGGTGGGCTCGCAGGTGATCACGCCCTTGGTCTTGCCCAGGCCGCCGAGGCCGAAGCGGGCCACCTTGTCGGCGCCGATGACCGGCCGCGGCGCGGCCCGCTTGACGCCGCCGCCGTCGCCCACCAGGACGACGCCCGGCGCGAGTACGTCGAGGAGACCCTGCAGGTCCCTGGTCTCGATGGCGCGCTGGAACGAGTCCAGGACCGCCCGGGTCTCGCTCGGGGACACCGCCTCACGGGGTCGGCGGGCGTCCACGTGCCGGCGGGCGCGGTGGGCGATCTGGCGGACGGCCGCCGGGGTCTTGTCGACGGCGGCCGCGATCTCGTCGTAGCCGACGTCGAAGACCTCGCGCAGCACGAAGACGGCGCGCTCGGTCGGCGACAGCGTTTCGAGGACGAGCATCATCGCCATCGACACGCTCTCGGCGAGCTCGACGTCCTCGGCCACGTCCGGCGCGGTGAGCAGCGGCTCGGGCAGCCAGGACCCGACGTACGCCTCCTTGCGGCGCTTCATCGTGCGCAGCCGGTTGAGCGCCTGCCGGGTCGTGATCCGGACCAGGTAGGCACGCTGGTCGGTCACCTGCTCCAGATCGACCTTGACCCACCGCAGCCAGGTCTCCTGGAGGACGTCCTCCGCGTCGGCCGCCGATCCGAGCATCTCGTAGGCGACCGTGAAGAGCAGATTGCGGTGGGCGACGAAAGCCTCGGTGGCCGGGTCGGGGGCGCGGTCGCCGACGGGACTGACGCCTTCGTTCATGGCCGATACCTCCTGGAATGCGGGCGTTGCGAGGGTGATGCCGGGCCTAGGCCGCCTGTTCGGCGGTGGCCGGCGCCTTGCCGCGGTGGGCCTCCAGCAGTTGCCGGCGCTTGGCGGCGCCTCCCGAGGCGCGGTGCAGGCTGTACCCGCCGGGCTTGTGCGCCTCCTCCGCCAGGTGCTTGACGACGATCTTGTACACGAGCTCCTTGAGCTTCGCGCCCGGACGGCCGTCGATCTTGAACGGCACCGCGACGTCGGACCGGTTGGCGAACTGGAAGATGCCGTCGCGCCGGCCCAGACTGATGCACTGGGCGCCGAACGACTGGTGCAGCGGCGCGGGCCGCTCACCCGCGACGCGGCTGAGCACCGTGTCGGCGGCCCGCGCGCCCAGCGGCATCGCGGCCTGGCAGCTCATCCGCAGCGGCAGGTCGGACGGCGCCGCCGAGTCCCCGGCCGCGATGACGCGCTCGTCGTCCACGCTGGTCAGCGTCTCGTCCGTGAGCAGTCGGCCCAGGGCGTCGGTGCTCAGTCCACTGCGCGCGGCCAGGTCCGGCACACCGAATCCGGCGGTCCAGACGGTCGCGTCGCTCGGCAGCTCGCGGCCGCCACTGAGCCGTACGGAACGGCGGGTCACCGCCGTCACCAGCGAGTCGGGCCCGTCGAGCACGGTCACACCGAGCTTGGCCAGCCGCCCGGCCACCGAGCGCCGGCCACGGGGGTGCAGATACGGGCCGAGTTCCCCTCCGCAGGCCAGGGTCACGGCACGGCCGGCCTCCGCCAGCTCGGCGGCGGTCTCGATACCGGTCGGACCGGCTCCGACCACCGTCACCGGGGCCGACGCGGGTACGCCGTCGAGGACGGACCGCAGCCGCTGCGCGTCCTCCAGGGTGGCGACCGGGTGGCTGAACTCGGCCGCTCCGGGCACACGCGGGTCGGCGCTGCCGCTGCCCACCGCGTAGACCAGGTAGTCGTAGCGGACCGTCCCGCCGGACGCCAGGGTCACGCCGCGCCCGGCCGCGTCGATCCGCGTCACGGTGTCGACCACCAGCCGGACCCCCTCGGCCAGGACCTCCCGGTAGTCGACGACCGCGTCACCGGACCCGGCCACCAGCTGGTGCAGCAGGATCCGGTGGACGAAGGACGGACGCGGGTTGATCAGGGTCACTGTCACGTCGTCGCGCTGCGTCAGACGGTTGGCGGCCATCACGCCCGAGTATCCGCCGCCGATCACGACGACATCGGTGTTCGCGGTCATGGTGTCTCCTTCGCTTCTTGAGCGGTTCGACATCAAGACACCGCGCGACCGGATCCTGTGACACGGCATGACGCAGATCACTCCACGGATGCCGCCGGCGCCCAGAGCCCCGCACGTGCTACGCGCGGCCGGGTGCCCCGCACGGCCTACGCGCGGCCCCGGGCCCCGCACGGCCTACGCGTCGAACCAGCGGTCCCGTGCCAGCTCGTCCGTACGCGACGGGTCCTCCAGCAGCGCCGCCACCTCGAAGCGGCGCGGCCACTGGCCCGCCGCCCAGGCCAGGCCCGCCGCCACGCCCTCCAGGGTCGCGGCGTGCAGCACGCCGTCGGGGGTGCGGCGCCAGTCCAGCTCGGTGCCGCCCGCGATCAGCTCGTCGTGCTCGACGTACGAGGCAGGGGTGGCCGGTCCCAGCAGGACGCGGACGGACTCCGGGACGTCGTGCTCCTCGCCCTCGGTCGTGACGTCCGCCTCGACGGTCTCGCTCAGCCGGCGGACCTGGAACAGCTCCGCCAGATCGTCGGCCCGGGTCGGGGCCACCGGCAGCAGCGGAAGCCCGGCGGTCAGGGGCAGCAGGTCGGGAGTGTCGGCGACGACCGCGTCGGCGGCGTCGACGACCCGCACCTCGCCGTCCACGACCGCGCGCAACTCGTCGGGAAGGGTGACCTGGTCCGGGTCCATGTCGGCGAGAGCGGTGTAGAGGGCGTGGAGCTGACGGCCCGCCACTTCGCGTTCCGGGTCGGCCAGTCGGGACAGCAGCTCCGCCGCGCCGCCCGGCTCGTCGAGGAGCGCGGCCACGGACGTACGGACGCCGAGCGCGTGCAGCACCTGCGCGTCCTCGAAGCCGGTCGTGTCGGCCGTCTCGTACAGGCCCTCCAGCAGCGGGTCCGCGCCCGACGCGCGCAGGCCCGCCGGACGGCGGCCGTCGAGCACCGGGTGGTCGCGCAGCCACCACGCCGTGTAGGGGCGGACGGTCTCGGTCGTGCCGTCGGGCAGCAGGACCCGTACGTTCTGGGTGAGCGCGTCCCGCAGCGGCGGCTGGGCGAGCAGCGCGAGCGCCTGCGGCCAGCGGTCGTCGTCCACCAGGTCCAGGTCGCGCACGGCGACGATCTCCGTGGCGACCGGCGGCACCGGGGTGTCGGGGAGCCGGTCGAGGACGTCCTCGCACCACACGTCGACCGCGTCCAGCAGACCCGCGTCGTCGGGCTCCGCGAAGTCCCCGTCGCGCGGCTCGATCTCGTCCGGGTCGAGGACGACGTCGGTGGCGCGCACCAGGGCGAAGTTGGCGAGGACGCCGCAGGCGGCGAGGGGCTGCTCGCCCCACCGCTCGGCCAGTTCGGCGTCGCACAGGGCCAGTTCGCCCTCGCGCATCACCGATGCGAACGGGCTGCCGGGCAGGACCAGTTCACCGGCCGGGGCCGGCTCGCCGTCCTCGTCGGGCAGCGCCAGCGCGCCGAGCCACGGCTCGTCGCCCGGCTCCAGCTCGGCCTCCCTGACCAGGGCGAGAACCGTCTCCGCCAGCTCCTCCGCGTCGAGCGAGTCCGCGTCCTCGTCCCAGATCTCGCCCTCGTCGAGCGACGCGGCGACCGCCGCCCGCACCTGGGGCGTCGTCAGGACCGCGCGGGGGGTGGCGGGCAGCGCGCCCAGCTTCTCCAGCAGCGGATGGGCCGCGTCCGGATGGACCACCTTCAGCCCGAGCCGGGCCAGGTCCGCCGGGGTGTCGGCCAGCGGGAGCAGGGTCTGGCGGGGGCCGATGGCCGTACGGGAGTCGGTCAGCGGCACCGGCAGACCGGACAGGCGGTCCGGGTCGACGCCGGCGAGGCTGTCGTAGAGCCGCCGCCACCAGGCCGGTTCGCGTTCCAGACCGGCCAGGCGGTCGATCGCCTCGGTCAGCGGCACCCGCGCCACGCCCAGCGTGCGCAGCTCCACCCGGCGTTCGAGCCCGGCGGGCAGCAGCGTCGGCATCACCTCGGCCAGCACGCGCACGGTGTCCGTGCCCGCGCCCTCCAGCACCTCCGCCTCGATGGGGCGCAGGCCGCCGGTGGTCACGCGGTCCGGCAGGCCGGTGTCCTCGTCGGACACGTCCCGCGGGACGGCCGCCGCCAGGAACGCGGTACGCGGCAGGCGCGCCAGGACGGCCGCCCGCAGCATCCCGTCCAGCTCGCCCTTGCCCAGCGGGCCGGGCACCAGGTCGATCACCCCGGTCGACACCGGCTGCCAGGCGCCGAGCAGTTCGGCGTACGCGTCGGCCGCCCGCTCCACCAGGAAGTCCGTCAGCGGCCCGGGGGCCGGGTGGCGCCGGGTCGTGTCCAGCGGCAGCGACGCGATGAGCAGCGCCGGTACGCCGAGGGGTTCGTCGGTCGGGGTCGGCGCGTGCACCACGGGCTGGGTGAGCGGCCGGACGGGTGCGCCCTCGTCGTCGACGGGCACCGCCCAGGTGACCGCCCAGTGCGGCCGCAGCCGCTCCTCCACGGGCCGGTCCGCGAGCAGCGCCGGCTCGATCGCGCCCCCGTGGCTGACGACCCGCCAGCGGCGCTCGCCGTGCACGCTGTCCTCGACGCGGACGTACGGCTCCTGCTCGTAGCGCTTCAGCACGCGGGTGGCGCCGGGGGTCTCCACGACGATCTCGGCGAGGCCGGGGAGGGTCAGCAGCAGCGCGTCGTCGATCCCGGCGAGCAGCCGCTCCACGAGGTCGACGGCGGCGCCGTCGCGCAGCGGCAGCACCACGACCGTGTCGTAGCCCTCCGGCGCGGTGCCCTCCGCGGGCAGCGGGAGCCGCAGCAGCGGTACGTGGTCGTCCCGGCGGCGCAGCTCGTCGCCGAGTCCGGGGCTGACCTTCGCCACCTGCGCGGTCAGCTCCCTGGCCTCGGCCAGCGACCAGCGCACGCCGCCGTGGCGGCCGAGCACGGCGGGCTCGTCACTGACGGCCAGCACGGCGGCGAACCCGACACCGAACCGGCCGACGGCCGCCTCGTGCCCCTCGCGTTTCGCGGACGCGCGCAGGGTGCTCAGCGACTCGACCCCGGTGGCGTCCAGGGGGGCGCCGGTGTTCGCGGCCGCGAGCGTCGTACCGCTCAGCGTCAGCCGCAGCCGCCCGGGGACACCGGCGCGGGCGGCGGCGTCCGCGGCGTTCTGGGCGAGCTCCACGACGAGGCGGTCGCGGTAGCCGCCGAGGGCGAGGTCCTCCTCGGCGTTCGCGTCCTCCCGGAAACGGGCGGGACTGGCCCCCCACGCGTCGAGCACACCGCGCCGCAGCCGCGCCGTCCCGAACGGGTCGGCCCACTCGGTCGTCCTGACGCTCACGCTGTGCTCCGCTCTCTACGCTGGTCGCTTGTCTCTCGTCGGCTACGGGGGTCGGCGGCCGCCGAGTGCCGATGCGCCCGAAGGTACCGCGTACGGAGCCGGGCTGACGCCCGCGTGGGTTCCGGGTGTCCCGGAACGGGGTCGGTGGCTGGGTGTGGCCGGGCTTGTCGGGGCGCTGCCCCGAGCCCTGCGCCTCAAACGCCGGCGGGGCTGGGTGCGGCGGTCATGTCGGGGCTCCGCCCCGAACCCGGCGCCTCAAACTCCCCCTACGGCCTGGCGGCCGTGGGAGGTGCCCCAGCGAGGCTGAAGTTGCCGGGCCGCACGCCCCCGCGCCCAAACGCCCGCAGGGGGTGGGAGCCGGCCCGTCTCGTCGGGGTGCTGCCCCGAACCCCGCGCCTCAATCGCCGGCGAGGCTTGAGTTGCCCGGCGGGCTGGATTGCCGCGCAGCGGCAAATCAAGCCCGGCCGGCGATTGAGGCCACCGCGCGAAGCCCGGGCCCGCCCACTCAGCGGCACTGGGCCCACGGGCGGAGCCGCCACCTGCCGCCCGGAGGGCGGTACGGGGTCATCCGGGGCCTGCCCCGGTTCGGGAAGGGGAGGGGAACAGCCCGCCGCAGGCGGCAACCGCGCCGCGCTCTCCTACGAGTGCCCCAGGTCCTCCGACCCGTCCGGCTCCGTCGGGACGGAGCCCTCGTCCCGCACCGGCCGCAGGACGAACTCGTCCGCCGCCATCGAGTCCAGCACCGGCGGCGCCGGCACCGGCGGCTTCGGCATGACGGCCGCCTCCGAGTGCCCGCCGCACCCGTACGCCAGGGACACCACATGCCCGTCCGCCGGCGAGAACTCGTTCGCGCACACGCCGAAGGCCTGCCGCAGCGAGCCTCCGAGCGGCGTCAGGAAGCCGCAGGAGACGCAGGACGCCGGCGCCGCCTGCGCCATGGGCGTCTTCGCGCCGTAGGACTCCTCCCAGCGGTCGGCCGCCGTGTGCAGCCCGTAGCGGGACAGCACGCGCGCCCGGCGCATGCCCAGTTCCTCGGCGAGCGCCGCGACCTGGCCGCGGCCGCTGCTCGTCGCGGCCTCGACCGCCGGCCGGCGGTCCGTGAGCTCCGCGTCCTCCGCCTCGACCCGCTCGACCAGGTCGTGCGACGGCGGGTGCTCGGCGAGGACCGAGTTCGGCGGGGGCTCGTCCTCGCCGGTGTAGCCGGGCTCCAGCCGCAGGTCGTCGGCTTCGGTCGGCAGCAGGTCGCCGGGCCCCATGTCACCGGGCCGCAGCCGCTCGCTCCACGGCACCCACTCGGGAGCCAGCAGCGCGTCGGGCCCGGGCAGCAGGACGGTTTCGTCGAGCGTGACCTGCTTCGCGCGGGACGCACGGGTCACGGTCACGGCCCAGCGCCAGCCCCGGTAGCCCGGCTCCCGGCACTCGAAGAAGTGCGTGACGACCCGGTCCCCTTCGGAGACGAGCGACACATGCTCTCCGACCACCCCGGGTGCGGCCGCTTCCTCCGCGGCATTCCTGGCGAGGTCTACCGCCTCGGCGCACAGGCGGTCGGGGGTACGGCTTCGCGTCGTCGCAGCACTCACTAGTCTCGCTTCTCTCCTACGCCGTCTCACGGATGCGCTCGGCCGATGAAGAGGTACGGGTGAGGGCGGCGCACGGAGCGGACCAGAGGGCCGCATCGACGTCCGCACGCCCGGACCGTCCAGATCCCGGGCACACCTAACGTCATCCATTCTGCGGGATGCCGAAGAGGCGCGCGGCCGAGAACAACCGCCGGTGGCGCGCTACGCACGCTACCCCTTCCTACGCCTGCCGCCCACCTGCCCGTCCCAACACGGGACGAACCGACAGCGGCGGAGCCGCCGCACGACCGCTCCGGACGGGCCCCCGCGCACACGGCAAGAAGGAAACACGCCGCACGCCGGCGCCCGGATCTCGGTTCGGGACGGCAGGGCTTGGGGCACTATGACGGGGTGGCAGCCGCAAGGTCGTCCGAAGCCGACGGCCCGGTCCGCAAGGCGGGCCGGGCGGTCGGCCGCGCGCTGCATCTGCCCTTCACGGGCACCGCCCGCGGCATCCGCAAGGCGACCCACGCGCACGGCGCGGGCGAGTCCGGTCTCGGGAAACTCATCGAACTGCACGCGGTGAACGGCGCGGGCGACGTCATGATCACCGTGGCGCTGGCGTCCACGGTCTTCTTCTCCGTACCGACCGACGAGGCGCGCGGCCGGGTCGCGCTCTACCTGGCCATCACCATGGCGCCCTTCACCCTGCTCGCCCCGGTGATCGGCCCCCTCCTCGACCGCATCCCGCACGGCCGCCGCGCGGCCATGGCGGGCGCGATGCTCGCGCGCGTACTGCTGGCGCTCATGCTGTCGGGTGCCGTCGCGACGGGCAGCCTGGAGCTGTACCCGGCGGCACTGGCCGTGCTGGTGTCCTCCAAGGCGTACGGGGTGGTCCGCAGCGCCGTCGTGCCACGGCTGCTGCCACCGGGCTTCTCCCTGGTCAAGGCGAACTCACGGGTGACCCTCGCGGGCCTGCTCGCGACCGGCATCGCGGCGCCCATCGGGATCGGGCTGCAGCAGGTGGGGCCGCAGTGGCCGCTGTACGGGGCGTGCGTGCTGTTCATCCTGGGTACGTACTGGGCCTTCACGATGCCGCACAAGGTCGACTCGGCGAAGGGCGAGACGCCGGTCCAGGTGATCGCGCACGGCGAGAAGAAGCCGACCCTGCGTACGGTCGGCCCCTCGGTGCTGTACGGCCTCCAGGCGAACGCGGCGCACCGCGCGCTGTCCGGGTTCCTGATCTTCTTCCTCGCGTTCCTGTTGCGCGAGCATCCGCTTCCCGGCCAGTCCGCGGCGGTCTCCCTGGCGATGGTCGGCGTCGCGGCCGGCACGGGGAACGCGCTGGGCACGGCGATCGGCGCGTGGCTGAAGGCCCGGGCCCCGGAGGCGATCATCGTCACGATGGTGACCCTGGTCCTGGGGGCGGCCATCACGGCGGCGGTCTTCTTCGGCACGGGCATGGTGGCGGTGCTGGGCGCGATGGCGGGGCTGTCGCAGGCGCTGTCGAAGCTGTCCCTGGACGCGATGATCCAGCGCGACGTCCCGGAACAGGTCCGGACGTCGACGTTCGCACGCTCGGAGACGCTGTTGCAGATGGCGTGGGTGGTGGGGGGTGCGATCGGCATCGTGCTGCCGCTGAACGGGACGCTGGGGATGTCGGTGGCGGCGTGCCTGCTCGCGGCGGGGGCGGCGGCGTCCTTCCACGGCCTCCTGACGGCGGCGCGCCACCGCCCGGGGACGCCGAGGGCGCGGGTGGCGTAGGCGCGTGCGGGTGCGCGTGGCGCCTGCGGCGGGCGTGTTCCCCTACCCTCCCCCTGCGGCCTGGCGGCCGCGGGGGGACCCCCGCCTTCCCGAAACCGGGGCAGGCCCCGGACCCCGATACGCCCCGCGGGGGGCGGGCGGGCCGGGCTCCGCCCGGACCCGGTACCGCGCTCCGCGCGGTGGCCTCAAACGCCGGCCGGGCTTGAGTTGCCCGGCCGCACCCCGCCCCGCCGGCGATTGAGGCGCGGGCCCGGTTCGGGGGCGGAGCGCACCGAAAGAGCGCCGCGCCGTGTACCCCCGCGTGGCTGGGCGGAGCGCGCCCGATAGCCTTCGGCTCATGACCGTTGCGTTCTTCTCGGGCAAGCGCCGCCGGGCCGCTGCCGCTCTCGGTGCCGTGTCCGCCGGGCTCCTCGTCCTTTCCGCCTGCGACAAGCCGACGCCGCTCGTCACGGTGACCATCGGTTCGGACTCCATCCACGCGGAGGCCGCCTGCTACAACGACGGTGAGGCCATCAAGGAGTCCGAGATCCAGGACTGCCTGACCAAGAAGCCGACGGAGACCGTCAAGGTCGCCATGGACGACAAGGTCCGCATGGGCGTCGACCCGGAGATCGCGGACAACGGCTGGACCCTGCTCTTCGGCGCGCAGCCGGTGGAGCAGGAGCCGTTCAAGAAGACGTACCGGACCATTCCGGGCAACGCCTTCTTCTCCTCGATGACCGGCGAGCCGACGACCAAGACGGCCGTCAGCGTCATGGAGACCAAGGGCAAGAAGGTCGTCGGCATCTGGAACTTCGAGTTCGTGAAGGAGTAGGGGCGACGCCGTGCGCGTGCTGGTCGTGACCGCGGTGGCGGCCGAGGCCGCCGCCGTCATCGCGGAAGCGGACACGGACACGGGCACGGACGTACCCCTGCCCGGCGGCTACGTGCTGACCCGCACCCCCGCCTACGACGTCCTCGTCGGCGGCGTCGGCCCCGCGGCCGCCGCCGCGGCCACGGCGACCGCCCTCGCCGTGGCGGACGCCCCGTACGGCCTCGTCGTCTCCGCCGGCATCGGCGGCGGCTTCCCGCCGCACGCGCCCGTCGGCTCCCTCGTCGTGTCCGACTCCGTCGTCGCCGCCGATCTCGGCGCCGAGACCCCGGACGGCTATCTGCCCGTCGACGCGCTCGGCTTCGGCCGTACGGTCCACCCGTCACCGGCCGGGTTGTCGGCGCTCGTCGCCGAGACCGTGGGCGCCGTCCACGCGCCGGTGCTGACCGTGTCGACCGTCACCGGCTCCGCCGCCCGCGCCGCCGAGCTCGCGGCCCGGCATCCGCGGGCCGCTGCGGAGGCCATGGAGGGTTTCGGTGTCGCGGAGGCCGCCGCCGCGCACGGGGTGCCGGTCGTCGAGATACGCGCGGTCTCCAACGCCGTCGGCCCCCGGGACCGTGCCGCCTGGCGCATCGGTGACGCGCTGGCCGCGCTGAGCCGGGCGTTCCACCAGCTCGTACCCGTACTCCAGGAGCAACCGTGACGCTGCGGATCGCGTACTCGCCGTGCCCGAACGACACCTTCGTCTTCGACGCCTGGGCCCACGGCAGGGTCCCCGGCGCACCGGCGCTGGACGTGACGTTCGCGGACATCGACGTCACGAACGGCATGGCGGAGCGCGGCGAGTACGACGTGCTGAAGGTGTCGTACGCGGTGCTCCCGTGGGTGCTGGACGAGTACGCGCTGCTGCCGTGCGGCGGCGCGCTGGGCCGCGGCTGCGGCCCCCTCGTGCTCACCCGGGAGGCGGGCGCGGCCAACCTGGCGGGGAAGACCGTCGCGGTGCCGAGCGAGCGGTCGACCGCGTATCTGCTGTTCCGGCTGTGGGCGGCGGACGTCGTCCCCGAGGGCGTCGGCAAGGTCGTCGTGATGCCGTTCCACGAGATCATGCCGGCCGTGCGCGACGGCAGGGTCGACGCCGGGCTCGTCATCCACGAGGCCCGTTTCACGTACCGGGACTACGGGTTGCACTGCCTCGCCGACATGGGCGAGCACTGGGAGTCGGTGACCGGGCTGCCGATCCCGCTCGGCGCGATCATCGCCAAGCGGTCGCTGGGCGAGGAGACGCTGCGGCTGCTCGCCGAGTCCGCGCGCACCTCGGTCCGGATGGCCTGGGACGACCCGGAGGTCTCCCGCCCGTATGTGCTCGCACACGCGCAGGAGATGGACCCGGCGGTCGCGGACCAGCACATCGGGCTGTACGTCAACGAGTTCACGGCCGACCTCGGCGCCGACGGCTACGCGGCCGTGCGCGGGCTGCTGACACGCGCCGCGGCCGAGGGGCTCGTACCGCCCCTCGGCCCGGATGCTCTCTCGTTCGTGTGACTTCGCGCGAGCAGCGCCTAGACGTCCATCTGGTCGGCCACCGCGCGCAGCAGGCCGGCGATCTTCGCGCCGTGCACCTTGTCGGGGTAGCGGCCGCGCTCCAGCATCGGCGTGATGTTCTCCAGCAGGGTCGTGAGGTCCTGCACGATGGACGCCAACTCGTCGGGCTTCCGCCGCTGGGCTGCCGCGACGGACGGGGCCGGGTCGAGCAGGGTCACGGACAGCGCCTGGTCGCCGCGCTGGCCGGCCACCACGCCGAACTCGACGTGCTGGCCCGGCTTCAGGGCCTCGACTCCGGACGGGAGCACGGAGGAGTGCACGAAGACGTCGCCGCCGTCGTCACGGGAGAGAAAGCCGAAGCCCTTCTCACTGTTGAACCACTTGACCTTGCCGGTAGGCACGTCTGTCCTCGTCCTCGTACTCGTTGGGCGCTGGGGCACCGCAAGTCGGTCCGCCGAAAAACGGCTGTTGATAGCACTACAGCGGGTCGCCTGACCCGCCACCCCCAAGGCTAATGGTCCAGAGGCTGGTGACAAGACGTCCCCGATCCGTTCCCGTGCGCAAGGGAACTACCCTGGCCGAATGACTGCTACTCCTCCCGCCGCCGCGCCCGCCCCGGGTGACGGGCTGGTGCGCGCCGGTGCGATCGTCTTCATCGTCGGCGCGGTGGCCACCCTGGTGACGGTGGCGCCGCTGTTCCTGGGCACCGAGCCCTTTCCGACCGTCGCGTACTTGGTGAGCATGCTGATGGGCGTCGGGTTCCTCGTCGCCGCGGCCGGCGTGCTGCGGTCGATCGCCGCGCAGCGGCGTCAGGCCGGATCCAGCCGGTCGGCCGCGTAGGAACGCAGCCACGCCGGGAACGCGGTCAGGTCCGTCAGGACCACGTCCGCGCCCGCCGCCCGCAGTTCGTCCGCGTCGCAGGGCCCGGTCGGCACCGCCACCGACAGCACGCCGGCGAGACGTGCGCCCCGTACGTCGCCGATGTGGTCGCCGACGTACACGCTCGCCCCGTGCTCGCTCAGCGCCTCCGCCTTGGCCTCCGCCCACAGCCAGCCGATCGTCTCGTCGGGCGCGATGCCGAGGTGCGCCAGGTGGAGCTTGGCGTTCGGCTCGTGCTTGGCCGTGACGACGATCGCGCGCCCGCCGAGCTCCTGTACGGCCGCCACGGCCGCGTGCGCGCCGGGCATCGCGGGCGTCGGCCCGATCGCGTGGACCGGGTACATCTCGCGGTACCGGTCGGCCATCTCCTGGATCCGCTCGTCGGGGAACCAGTGCGCCAACTCCTGCTCCAGCGGCGGCCCGAGACGCGTGACGGCCAGGTCCGCGTCGATCCATACGCCGGTCTCGGCGGACAGGGCGCGGTAGGCGGCGTGGATGCCGGGCCGTGAGTCGATGAGCGTCATGTCGAGGTCGAACCCGACGGTGAGTCCGGTGGTCCGGCCGGGGGCCGGCGGGCGCGGGGCGGGGTGAGGAGCCATGGGGCTCATTGTGCCCACCCGTGGGCACGCATTTTCGGACGCCTAGACTTAGCCAAGCCTTACCAACCTTGCCGGTCCCCTGCCTCCGATTGGTGCCCATGTCAGCCAGACGCGCGCTCGCTGCCCGCCGCATCGGGTGGACGGCCGCCGCCGTCGCCGCCCTGCTGTTCGCGGTGCTGCTCAGCCTCGCCGTCGGGGCTCGCTCGGTCGCCCCGACCACCGTCCTCGACGCCGTGCTGAACGGCGGGCACAGCGCCGACGCCGAAGTCGTCCGCGAACTGCGCGTACCGCGCACCCTGATCGGCCTGATGGTCGGCGCGGCCCTGGCGCTCGCCGGCACGGCCCTCCAGGGCATCACCCGCAACCCGATCGCCGACCCCGGCATCCTCGGCATCAGCCAGGGCGCCTCGGTCGGCGTGGTCCTCGCCATCGCCTTCGCGGGCGTGCACACGCTGACGGGGTACGTCTGGTTCGCCTTCGCCGGCGCGGCCGTCGCCTCGGTCGCCGTCTACGCGATCGCGGCCCGCGGCCGCGGCGGCGCGACGCCCGTCAAACTGGCCCTCAGCGGCGCGGCGATCAACGCGCTGCTGGTGTCGGTGACGATGGGCGTCCTGACCACGAAGGCGGCCGCGCTGGACGAGTTCCGCTTCTGGCAGGTCGGCTCGGTCGCCGGGCGCGACGCGGAAGTAGTGGGCCAGATCTGGCCGTTCCTACTGGTCGGCGCCGTACTGGTGGTGGCGGTGGCCCGCGGCCTGGACGCGCTGGCCCTCGGCGAGGACGTCGCGAAGGGCCTCGGGCAGAACGTCGCCGCGGTACGGATCGTGGGCGGCGTCGGCGCGACGGTGCTCACGGGCGCGGGGGTGGCGGCCGCCGGCCCGATCGCCTTCATCGGCCTGGCGGTCCCGCACATCGCCCGCGCGATCGTCGGCAGCGACCACCGGTGGGTGCTGCCGATGGCGGCGCTCATCGGGCCGGTGATGCTGCTCGTCTCCGACGTGATCGGCCGCATCGTCTTCCCGCCGAGCGAGGTCCCGGCGGGCGTGATGACGGCACTCATCGGCGTCCCGTTCCTGGTGGCCCTGGTCCGCCGCAAGGCGGTGCCGGCGTGACGCTCTCCCTCGCGCGCCGGGCCGTATTCCGGGGGCTCGGCCCCCGGACCCCCGCGCCTCAAATGCCGGCGGGGCTGAATGTCCCCGACGACGCTGCGACGCGCAGCGAAACCCGGCCCGGCGGGCAGAGTCGGCCCGCCCCGCGAACCCGGCCCGCCGGACGACATGGCCACGCGACAGCAACCCAAGCCCGTCCGGCGATTGAGGACACCGCGCGCAGCGCGGTACCGGGTCCGGGCGGAGCCCGGGACTGGCGTCCCGGGCCCGGGAGAGGGAGAGGAACGGCCACGCGGCGGCACGTACACGAGGAGGGCGCCGCATGAGCGCTGAGAGCGTCACCCCCGTCCGCCCCGCCGGGTACACCCTCGTCCGCCCCGCCCGCGGCCGCGCCAGCTTCCTGCTGCACCGCCGCGCCGCCGGCGTCGCCCTCGGCCTCACCGCCGTACTCGCGGCGGCCTGCGTCGCGTACCTCTGCGTCGGCGAGAGCTTCGTCCCGCCCGGCGACGTCCTGAAGGTCGTCTTCGGGCAGCCGTCGCCGCACGAACTCGTCGTCGGGACGCTGCGCCTGCCGCGCATGGTCCTCGGGCTGCTCGTCGGCGCCGCGTTCGGCGTCGCGGGCGCGCTGATCCAGACCGTCGCGCGCAACCCGCTCGCCAGCCCCGACATCATCGGCATCAGCCAGGGCGCGAGCGCGGTGACCGTGGGCGCGCTGACCTTCGGCGTCACCTCGTACACCTTCCTGCCCTACCTGTCCGTCGCCGGCGGCATCCTCGCCGCCGCGCTGGTGTACGTCTTCGCCTGGCGCGGCGGACTGCACGCGACCCGGTTCGTGCTCATCGGCATCGGCTTCGCGATCGCACTCCGCTCGATCACCACGCTGTTCATGACGAAGGGCGACTACCTCGTCGCCCAGCAGGCGCAGATCTGGATGACCGGTTCGCTGAACGGCCGCGGCTGGGACGAGGCCGCGCCGCTCGGCTGGACGCTGCTGGTGCTGCTGCCCGCCGTGCTGTGGGCGGCCCGCGCCCAGCGGACCGTGTCGATGGACGACGACACGGCGACCTCCCTCGGCGTACGGCTCGGCCGGCTGCGGCTCGGGCTGGTGCTGCTCGGCGTCGTCCTGGCGTCGATCGCGACCGGCGCCGCCGGCCCCGTCGACTTCGTGGCGCTGCTCGCGCCGCAGATCGCGCGCCGGATGACCCGTACCGCGCAGATCCCGCTGCTGTGCTCCGCGCTGCTCGGCGCGGTGATCGTCGTCGTCGCCGACCTCGCGGCCCGCCGGGTGTTCTCGCCCACCGAACTGCCGGTGGGCGTGCTGACGGCCGCCATCGGCGCCCCGTACCTGATCTGGCTGATCATCCGTAGCCGAACCGCTGGAGGAAAGTCGTGAGCAGGCTGACGGCCCGCGAGCTGACGCTCGCCTATGACGACCGCACCGTCGTGCACGACCTCGACCTGGCCGTGCCCGACGGGCGGGTCACGGTCATCGTCGGCCCGAACGCCTGCGGCAAGTCGACGACACTGCGCGCCCTCGGCCGACTGCTGAGGCCCAAGAGCGGGGCGGTCCTCCTCGACGGCGCGGAGCTCGCGAAGATCCCGACGAAGAAGATCGCCCAGTCGATCGGTCTGCTGCCGCAGTCCCCGGCCGCGCCGGAGGCCATCACCGTCGCCGACCTCGTCGCCCGCGGCCGCCAGCCGCACCAGCACTGGTGGCAGCAGTGGTCGCAGGAGGACGAGCGCGCGGTGACGGACGCCATGGAGCGTACGGACGTCACCGCGCTCGCCGACCGGCCCGTCGACGAGCTGTCCGGCGGCCAGCGGCAGCGCGTGTGGATCGCGATGGCGCTCGCGCAGGAGACCGATCTGCTGCTGCTGGACGAGCCGACGACGTTCCTCGACATCGCGCACCAGGTCGAGGTGCTCGACCTGGTGCGCCAGTTGAACCACGAGCGTGGCCGCACGGTCGTCGCCGTCCTCCACGACCTCAACCAGGCCGCCCGCTACGCCGACCATCTCGTCGCCATGAAGGCGGGCCGGATCGTCGCGGAGGGGCGTCCGGACGACGTCGTCACCGCCGAACTGGTCCGCGAGGTCTTCGGCATGGAGTCGGTCGTCGTGCCCGACCCGGTGACCGGATCGCCGCTCGTCGTGCCGGGAGCCCCGTACGCCCCCGCATCCCAAGCCCCCATGTCCACCCCGCAGTCAGCCTGAAAGGTTCCCTGTCCATGAGCAACACCCTTCACCGCCGCGGTCTCCTCGCCGGTTCCCTCGCCCTCACCGCCGCGATGGCGCTGAGCGGCTGCGGTACGAACGACGACGCCACCGGCTCCTCCGACAAGAAGACCGGGACCGACAGCACCCACACGGTGAAGACGGCCATGGGCGACGTCGAGGTCCCCGACGCACCGAAGCGGGTCGTCGTGCTCGACACCGCGGAGCTCGACTCGGCGATCACCCTGGGCGTGAAGCCCGTCGGCGCCACGCACGCCGGCACCGAGTCGGGCTTCCTGCCCTACCTGCCCAAGGAGCAGCTCGAGGGCATCAAGGACGTCGGCGAGATGATGACGCCGAACCTGGAGGCCATCGCCGCGCTCAAGCCCGACCTGATCCTCACCAGCAAGATCCGCCACGGCGACAAGTACTCGGAGCTGAAGAAGATCGCGCCGACGGTGATGACCGAGACCACCGGCCACCCCTGGAAGGAGAACTTCCAGATCCACGCCGACGCCCTCGGCAAGAAGGCGGAGGCGCAGAAGGCCGTCGCCGCGTACGAGGCACAGACCGGCAAGGTCACCGAGGCGCTCGGCGGCAAGGAGAAGGCGGCGGCGACGGAGGTCAACGTCGTCCGCTTCGTCGAGGGCGCGGACATCCGCATCTACGGCAAGCAGAACTACATCTCCACGATCCTCGCGGACGTCGGCCTGGGCCGCCCGGCCATCACCGACAAGGCCACGGACGGCTTCTCGTACGACGTGAGCCCCGAGAAGATCGACCTCGCGGACGCGGACGTCGTCTTCCACTCGACGTACGGCGACCCGGAGAAGGCGAAGCAGAAGCAGACGCTGGACAGCGCGCTGTGGAAGAACATGAAGGCGGCGAAGAACGACAAGGTCTTCGCCGTGGAGGACGAGGTCTGGATCCAGGGCATCGGCTACACGGCCGCGACCCAGATCCTGACCGAGCTCCAGACGCACCTGACCCACTGACGGGTCGGAACCGCACTCCGCGCGGTGTCCTCAATCGCCGGCCGGGCACATCCAGCCCCGCTTGGGGGCACCTCCCACGGCCGCCAGGCCGTAGGGGGAGTTTGAGGCGCGGGGGTCCGGGGGCAGCGCCCTCGGTTACGGGAAGGGGCGGGGTTGGGGGAACAAGCCCGCCGCAGGCGTCAGCGCCCCCGCCTCCCCCTCCACACCAGAAACACCGCCGACCCCACCGCCGCCCCCTTCAGCACCCACGGCCACGTCCCCGCCAGCGCGTCCCGCACCCCGTCCTCGGGAATCGTCTCGCCCCAGTGGTCGTTCACGCGGCCCCACAGCCACAGCGCCCCCGCAACCAGCGCCGTGCCGGGGATGCCGAACACGGCCAGCTTGGCCTCGGTGCGGGAGAGCCGCCGGGAGGCGTACGCGAGGAGCCAGCCGAGGCCGAGGGGGATCAGCGAGCCGAGGACGGCGCCCGCGACGAGCAGCGCGGCGGCGAGCAACAGCAACGGGCTGCCGAGGCCGCCCCGCGCCGTCGCCCACCACCGGCGCTTCCCGGCGTCCTCCTCGGACTCCGACTCCTCATCCTCCGTCGACGACGTCTCCGACGGCTCCGACGGCTCCGACGGCGGCTTCAGTATCTCGGGGATCTCGACCCCGCCGACGAACCCCGCCACCCCGTCGCTCGCGCCCATCGCCCCCGGGTCGATACGCCACCAGTCGGGCTCAGAGCCGGAGGGGCCCAGCTCGTCCATGCCGGCCAGGTGCGGCGGCGACGCGGCCCCGCGCGGGGGCGCATCGGCCTCGCGGGGCCGGGGCACCCGGCGCCATCCCCGCTGGCGCGGCACCGCGCCGCCGGACGGCTCGGGCTCCGGCGCCAACGCGGTCGCGGCCGGCGACATACGGGACGGCGACCCCTCCGACGAGCCGGCGTCGTCCTCCGCACCGGCCGCTCGGCCCGCCGACGCCACCACCTCGTCGGGCGTACCGAGCCGCCCCAGGATGCGGCGGACGCCCGCCGGGCTGTCGCCCCCGAACTTCGTGCGCTGTTTCTCGATCTCGCTGCGCAGCGTCGCCACGAGCCGCATCCGCGTGGCGGACGGGAGCTGGGCCGTCTGGGCCAGATCGCCGACACGGCTCAGATAGTCGTAGACGAGCTGATCGCTCTCGATCCCCACCGACGGTTCCCCTGCACTGGCCACGGGCCACCCGCCTTCCCGGGCCGCCCCGTCCCCGACGGTAGCGCTCCAGGGGCTAACGTGGGGCGGATGGGGACCATGCCCGAAGGAAGCGGCAGCAGCCCGCGCACCCTCGCGGAGGCGCTGCGCGCCCGCGACGACGAGGAGTTGGCTGCGCTGCTGCGCGCCCGCCCCGATCTGTTGAGCCCGGTTCCGAACGACGTCACCCAGCTCGCGACCCGCGCCGGCACCCGTGCCTCCGTCGTACGGGCGCTGGAACGGCTGGACCGGTTCGCCCTGCAGACCGCCGAGGCGCTGGCGGTGGCGCCCGACCCGGCCCCGTACGACACGCTGCGGGCGCTGATGACCGGCGACGACGGCGACACGGCCGTCGAGCGGGCGCTGCCCGGGGCGCTCGAGACGCTGCGCCGGCAGGCGCTGGTGTGGGGCGGGGACGACCGGCTGCGGCTGGTGCGCACGGCGCGCGAGCTGCTCGCACCGTCCCCGACACGCCCTTCGCCGACGGGTCTCGGCCCGACCGTCGCGGAGGCCACGAGCGGCATGTCGCCCGGCCGGATCCAGGAGATCCTGACGGCGGCCGGGC
Source organism: Streptomyces sp. NPDC002835 (assembly GCF_053591995.1). Classification (NCBI taxonomy): domain Bacteria; kingdom Bacillati; phylum Actinomycetota; class Actinomycetes; order Kitasatosporales; family Streptomycetaceae; genus Streptomyces; species Streptomyces sp. NPDC002835. The sequence continues at coordinate 155,060 of NZ_JBSFUW010000016.1, forward strand.
TGCCGACGACGCACGACGCGGTGTCCGCCGTCGCGGCGCTGACGTCGCTGTTCACGGACCGTACGCGGATGGGGGCGCTGCTGGACACGGCCCCGCCGGACGCGCTGGCGGTGCTGGACCGGCTGGTGTGGGGGCCTCCGTACGGTGAGGTGACGTCCGATCCGACGCCGCCGGTGCGCTGGCTGCGGGACCGCGGACTGCTGCTGCCCGCGTCGGCGCGCACGGTCGTGCTGCCTCGGGAGGCGGCGCTGCATCTGCGGGCGGGCCGGGCCCACCGGGTGCCGGAGCCGGCGCCGCCGGCGATCGCGCCGGCCCGCGAACACGGTCCACAGGCTGTGGACGGCACGGCGGCCGGCCAGGCGTTCACGGCGCTGACCACCGTCGAGGACCTGCTGAAGGACTGGCACGAGGGCGGCCCTCCCGTGCTGCGCGCCGGCGGTCTGGCCGTACGGGACCTCAAGCGGACGGCCGCGGCGCTCGACACCACCGAGCAGCTCGCCGCGTTCTGGCTGGAACTCGCCTACGCCGCGGGCCTCCTGGCCGCGGACGGGGAGGCGGAGGAGCGGTACGCGCCGACGCCGGCGTACGACGAGTGGCTTGAGCTTCCGACGGCGGACCGGTGGGGTGAACTGGCCACCGCCTGGTTGACGGCGACCCGAACGCCCGGCCTCGTCGGCACCCAGGACGCCAAGGGCCGTACGCTCTCCGCCCTCGGGCCGGAGCTGGACCGCTCGGCCGTCGTGGAGGTGCGCCACCGCGTCCTCGCGCTGGCGGCGGAGCTGCCCCCCGGCGCGGCCCCCGACCCGGAGACGCTGCTCGCCCGGCTGCGCTGGGAGCGGCCGCTGCGCGGCGGCACGGGCGGCGGCGCGGCGCCCGGCGCGGGCAAGGATCTGCGGGCCATGGCCACGGCGTGGACCCTGTCGGAGGCGGAGCTGATCGGCGTGACCGGCCGGGGCGCGCTGTCCACGCACGGCCGCGCGCTGCTCTCCGGCGCCCCCGCGGCCACGGAGGACCACACGCCCCCGGACCACGCGGCGCTCGCCGACCGCCGTGCCCGCGCGGTCAAGGCGCTCGCCCCGCTGCTGCCGGAGCCCCTCGACCACGTGCTCCTCCAGGCGGACCTCACCGCCGTCGCCCCCGGCCCGCTGGAACGGCCGCTCGCGGAGACGCTCGCCGTCCTCGCCGACGTCGAGTCCAAGGGCGGTGCGACCGTCTACCGCTTCACCCCCGGCTCGGTGCGCCGCGCCCTCGACGCCGGCCGGTCCGCATCCGACCTGCACGCCTTCCTGGCCACCCACTCGCGTACGCCGGTGCCACAGCCGCTGAGCTACCTCATCGACGACGTCGCCCGCCGCCACGGCCATCTGCGGATCGGCGCGGCGTCGGCCTATGTGCGCTGCGACGACGACGCGATGCTCGGCGAGATCCTCGCCGACAAGCGCTCCCACGACCTCGGCCTGCGCCGCATCGCGCCCACCGTCCTCGCCTCCCAGGTCGACCCGGGGACGCTGCTGCAGGGGCTGCGCGCCATGGGGTACGCGCCGGCCGCCGAGTCCGCGGAGGGCGACGTGCTGATCACCCGCGCCCACGCCCGCCGCACCCCGCCGCGCGCCGCGCCCGCCCCCGTACCGGAGGGGCCGCCCGTGCCGGACGGGACGCTGCTCGGCGCGGCCGTGAAGGCGATCCGGGCGGGCGACATGGCGGCCACCGTCGTACGCAAGCCGGGCGGCGCGGAACAGGGCCGCCCGGAGCCGGGCGAGCTGCCGCGCACGACCCCGGCGGAGACCCTGGCCACCGTCCAGGCCGCCGCGCTCACCGGCTCCGCGATCTGGATCGGCTACGTCAACGCGGAGGGCGCGGCCAGCCAGCGCGTCATCGCGCCCGTCCGCGTCGAGGGCGGTTTCGTCACGGCGTACGACCACACCGCCGACGAGGTACGGACGTATCCGCTGCACCGCATCACGGGCGTGGCGGAACTGGCCGACGACGCCGACGACGCCCGCTGACCCGCCCCCGCCGGTGAGCCGCCGGTGATCCGTACGCCCTCGCACTCCCCGGATCGGCGCGCGATGCGGGACACTGGTTGTTTGGCCGTGTCCCGGACCGACGGACCGGCCCGACGCAAAGCCCGAGGGGAACCCCGGGGAAAGGGTGTGGCGTGAACGGACCGCTCATCGTCCAGAGCGACAAGACACTCCTGCTCGAGGTGGACCACGAGCAGGCCGACGCCTGCCGGCGCGCCATCGCGCCGTTCGCCGAGCTGGAGCGCGCGCCGGAGCACATCCACACCTACCGGGTGACCCCGCTCGGCCTGTGGAACGCGCGCGCCGCCGGGCACGACGCCGAGCAGGTCGTCGACGCGCTGGTCGAGTTCTCCCGCTATCCGGTGCCGCACGCGCTGCTGGTCGACGTCGCGGAGACCATGGCCCGCTACGGCCGGCTCACCCTGTCCAAGCACCCCACCCACGGCCTGGTCCTCACCTCCACCGACCGGCCGGTGCTCGAGGAGATCCTGCGCTCCAAGAAGGTCCAGCCGCTGGTCGGCACGCGGCTCGACCCCGACACGGTCGCCGTGCACCCCTCCGAGCGCGGCCAGATCAAGCAGACGCTGCTGAAGCTGGGCTGGCCGGCCGAGGACCTGGCCGGTTACGTCGACGGCGAGGCGCACCCGATCGAGCTGGCGGAGGACGGCTGGGCCCTGCGCCCGTACCAGAAGCAGGCCGTCGAGGGCTTCTGGCACGGCGGCTCCGGTGTCGTCGTCCTGCCCTGCGGCGCGGGGAAGACGCTGGTCGGCGCGGGCGCGATGGCAGAGGCGAAGGCCACCACCCTGATCCTGGTCACCAACACCGTCTCGGCCCGCCAGTGGAAGCACGAGCTGGTGAAGCGCACCTCGCTGACCGAGGACGAGATCGGCGAGTACAGCGGTACGAAGAAGGAGATCCGGCCGGTCACCATCGCCACCTACCAGGTGCTGACGACCCGGCGGAAGGGCGTCTACCCCCACCTGGAGCTCTTCGACTCCCGCGACTGGGGCCTGGTCGTCTACGACGAGGTCCATCTGCTGCCGGCGCCGGTCTTCAAGTTCACCGCCGACCTCCAGGCCCGCCGCCGGCTCGGCCTCACGGCGACGCTGGTGCGCGAGGACGGCCGCGAGTCGGACGTCTTCTCCCTCATCGGGCCGAAGCGTTTCGACGCGCCGTGGAAGGAGATCGAGGCGCAGGGGTACATCGCCCCCGCGGACTGCGTCGAGGTGCGGGTCAACCTGACCGACGCCGAGCGGCTCGCGTACGCGACGGCGGAGCAGGAGGAGAAGTACCGCTACTGCGCGACGACCGCGACGAAGCGGCGGGTCACCGAGCAGCTGGTGCACAAGCACGCGGGGCAGCAGATCCTCGTCATCGGCCAGTACATCGACCAGCTCGACGAGCTCGGCGAGCACCTGGACGCGCCGGTCATCAAGGGCGAGACGCCGAACTCCCAGCGCGAGAAGCTCTTCGACGCGTTCCGCACGGGTGAGCTCAGCGTGCTCGTGGTGTCCAAGGTCGCGAACTTCTCGATCGACCTGCCGGAGGCGACGATCGCGATCCAGGTCTCCGGCACGTTCGGCTCCCGCCAGGAGGAGGCGCAGCGGCTGGGCCGCGTCCTGCGTCCCAAGGCGGACGGGCACAAGGCCCACTTCTACTCGGTGGTGGCCCGCGACACGATCGACCAGGACTTCGCGGCGCACCGCCAGCGGTTCCTCGCGGAGCAGGGGTACGCGTACCGCATCGTCGACTCGGACGACCTGCTGGCGGGCGAGGACCCGGTGCGCTGAGGTGGGCGGGGGCGGGCCGCGCTTCGCGCGGTGGCCTCAATCTCCCCCTACGGCCTGGCGGTCGTGGGTGGGGACACCTCCCACGACCGCCAGGCCGTAGGGGGAGGGTAGGGGACAGGCCCCCGGCTCAACGGCGCCGCACCCCCGCCTCCTCCCCGTACTCCCCCAGCACCGCCACGCTGAACACGACCCCCGCGAAAACCTTCACCGCCCGCACCGCACCTCCCACCCGCCACCGCGGGCGCCCGCCCGCACCGCTCGCCGTCGCGCCGGGCAGGGAGTGCGTCGCTGAGGTGACAGAGGCGAAAGTGGTCATGCGTCCATGGTGCGCTCGTCACCCCGTCGGAGCATCGGGCTGCGGGGTGAACCGGGAGGCGGCCCGCGTACTACTCCAGGCATAGCCAGTCCCCTACGGGGAGGACCCCCGGAACCCCGGGGAAAACCGTTCGCGCACCTCCACCGCCGCCACTAGAATCGCGGGCTTGCCCCGGGCCCGGCCCGGGTTCCTCCCCGCCTCCTTCGAACGACTTCGAGGAGCGCCGCCGTCCGGACGGAAACCGGCCGGTCCGCCATGTCGTGATCACGCAGCTAGCCGGAGGCAACCCGTGCCCGCGCACGCCCCTGTACCCGACGTGTCCACCGCCGCCACCACCGCCACGGACGGGGACGACCCGCTCGCCCGCGAACGCGCGCACCTCGCCGCGTCCCGGTCCGCCCTGCGGGCGATGCGGGAGGACGTCCAGTCGCTCGACATCAAGGACGTCACCGCGAACTGGGTCAACGCCGCCGTCCTCCAGTCGCAGATCGAGGACCGCATCAAGGCGCTGGCCGACCTCGCCCACACCCCGCTCTTCTTCGGCCGCCTGGACTATCTGCCCACCACGCAGGACGGCCGCCGCTTCTACATCGGCCGCCGCCACGTCCACGACGCCGGGGGCGACCCGATGGTGATCGACTGGCGTGCCCCCGTCTCCCAGCCCTTCTACCGGGCCTCCCGCAAGGACCCGCAGGACGTCGCCCTGCGCCGCCGCTTCGGCTACACGGCCGGTGACCTCACCGCGTACGAGGACGAGCACCTCACCGACCCGTCGGAGGCCGAGCAGACGTCGAGGCTTCTCCAGGCGGAGATCGAGCGGCCGCGCGTCGGCCCGATGCGGGACATCGTCGCGACGATCCAGCCCGAGCAGGACGAGATCGTCCGCAGCGGCCTGTCCGGCACGGTCTGTGTGCAGGGCGGGCCCGGCACCGGAAAGACGGCCGTCGGCCTGCACCGTGTCGCGTATCTGCTGTACGCGCACCGGGACCGGCTGGCCCGCACCGGCACGCTCGTCATCGGGCCGAACCGTTCCTTCCTCCACTACATCGAGCAGGTCCTGCCCGCGCTGGGCGAGCTGGAGGTCCGGCAGTCCACGGTGGACGACCTGGTCGCGCACGTCGAAGTACGCGGCGCGGACACCGCCGCGGCGGCCGTCGTCAAGGGCGACGCGAGGATGGCGCGGGTCCTGCGGCGGGCGGTCCGCTCGCACGTCACGATCCCGACGGAGCCGGTGGTCGTGGTGCGCGGCTCGCGGCGCTGGCGGGTGCCGGCGTACGAACTGGAGGAGATCGTCCGCGAGTTGCTGGACCGGGACATCCGCTACGGGGCGGCCCGCGACGCCCTCCCGCAGCGGATCGCGCACACCGTGCTGGTGCGCATGGAGCAGTCCGGAGAGGCGCCGGACGACCGCGTCCAGGACTCGGTCGCGCGGAACGCCGCCGTCAAGGCGGCGGTCAAGGCGATCTGGCCGCCGGTCGACCCGGCGAAGCTCGTGCTGCGGCTGCTGTCCGACGCGCAGTTCCTCGCGGAGCACGCGGACGGTGTCCTGTCCGCCGAGGAACAGGCCACGATCCTGCTCGCGAAGCCCCCGCGCAGCGTGCGGTCGGCGAAGTGGACGGCGGCGGACGCTGTGCTGATCGACGAGGTGACGGACCTGGTCCGGCGCACCCAGTCACTGGGCCATGTCGTCCTCGACGAGGCGCAGGACCTGTCCCCGATGCAGTACCGGGCGGTCGGCCGCCGCTGCTCGACGGGCTCGGCGACGGTCCTCGGCGACCTGGCGCAGGGCACGACGCCGTGGGCCACGGCGTCCTGGGCGGAGGCCCTGGCGCATCTCGGCAAGCCCGAGGCGGCGGTCGAGGAACTGACGGCCGGTTTCCGCGTACCGCGCGAGGTGATCGCGTACGCGTCGCGTCTGCTGCCGCACATGTCGCCGGGCCTGGCGCCGGTCTCGTCCGTCCGCGAGTCGCCCGGCTCGCTCGCGGTACGCGCCGTGCCGGCGGACGGGCCCAACGCGGACCGGCTCGACGCGGCCGTGGTCGCCGCCTGCGCCGAGTCGCTGCGGCACGAGGGGTCGATCGGCCTGATCGCGGCGGACTCCCGCGTCCCGGCGCTCGCGGCGGCCCTCACGTCGGCGGGCCTGCCGTACCTGGCCCCCGGCGAGGAGACCACCGCCGAGGCGCGCCTCACGCTCGTACCGGCGTCGCTGGCGAAGGGTCTCGAGTACGACTACGTGGTCCTCGACGAGCCCGCGTCCGTCGTCGCCGCGGAACCGGACCGCCGCACGGGCGTGCGCCGCCTGTACGTCGCCCTGACCCGCGCGGTCTCGGGCCTCACGGTCCTGCACGCCGAACCCCTTCCCCAGGAACTCTCGTAGCCCGGTCCGATGAGTTTCGGCCGTCGCCCGGGTCTTCTCTGCCGGACGCGGTGGACGCGGTGGACGCTCGGCTCGATGAAGGAGAACCGTGATGGGCGACGTGTGGTCGATGGTGCATGCGGAGCGTGCGGCGCTGATCGAGGACCTGGCACGCCTCGACGACGGGCAGTGGGAGCAGCCGTCGCTCTGTGCCGGGTGGACCGTGCACGACGTGGTCGCCCATCTGGTCGGCACCGCCAGGACGACGCGGATCGGCTTCATGGCCGACATGGCCCGGGCGCGGTTCGACTTCGACCGTCAGAACGCCCGCGGGGTGGAACGTGAGCGCGGCGCCACGCCCGAGGAGACCTTGGAGCGGTTCCGTCGGGCGGCGCCGCGGAAGTCGACCCCGCCGGCGCCGATCGACAGCCGGCTCGTGGAGGAGGTCGTCCACGGCGAGGACATCCGCCGGCCGTTGGGCCTGTCC